>PBPL01000001.1 GCA_002724675.1 Deltaproteobacteria bacterium
CAAGGGGCGAAGACATCGGCTTCCACACCGTAGATCTCGTCCAGCGCGACCACCTCCGACCCACACTCGGTCGCAATGTGATCCAGACGCTCGCCGTCGATGTCCGTAACGACCGTGGAGGCGCCCGCATCGGTCAGGTAACGAACCAGATGCATACCCACATTGCCGACCCCCTGAACCGCAACCTTTCGCCCCTTGAGGTCTGCGTCGCCAAACACTTCCTGGCAGGCCGCACGTATCCCGTGAAACACACCCCACGCCGTCACAGGGGATGGATCGCCGCTGCCTCCGGCATACATCGACACGCCACAGACGTGGTCGGTCTCGACGCTGATGAAGTCCATGTCCGCAACAGATGTGCCCGAGTCTTCGGCGGTGATGTACCGCCCCCCCAAGCTGTCCACAAACTGACCGAAGGCCCGCAAGAGGCCCTCGTTCTTCTCCACCTTGGGATCTCCGATGATGACGGCCTTGCCCCCACCCAGGTTCAGGCCGGCACATGCAGCCTTGTAGGTCATGCCACGCGACAGACGCAGCACATCCCGAAGGGCGTCAGCTTCCGACGGGTAAGGATAGAAGCGGCACCCGCCCAGAGCAGGCCCCAAGGTCGTGTCATGGATAGCGACAATCGCACGGAGCCCAACCGAGTCTTTGCGGCAGAAAACCACCTGCTCGTGATTAAAATTCTCAGCATGTGAGAAGACGGGCATTGCGCATTCCAGGGCCGACAGACCCCTGAAACAGGGCCCGAATGGCGAGGCTAGTTGTCTACCGGAAAGAGGGTCAAGGTGTGAACGGTTGAGGCCTGAGCGTTTGGCACTTACCATCGCCGCGGTGACTACTCCGCCCCACCGACATTTCCCGCCTCGATCTGGGCACAGCACCAAGCTTGCCTGGGCCCTGTTGGTGGCGGGAGTTCTGGCTGGCCACCACGCGGCACCCGCCAGCGAGCCTGTCGCTGCGGCGAGCAACCCGCTCAGCGGCCCCGAGACCCCTGCCACCCGCCTGGCCCCAGGCTTCCCGTCGCCATCCACGTTGCCGGGACAGGGACTGAGCGATGTCGTCGACACCTTCTTGTCCGGAGACCTACGGGCAGCATCTCGACAGCTGGACATGCTCCTGGCCAAGCGCAGCTTCCGCGGCAAGGAGCGGGCGAGAGCCGACTTCCTGCTCGGCTGGATCAGCCTTCGCCTCGGCCACTACCAGCGAGCCAGCGCCCACTTTTACCGGCTGCGCAAGCTCGAGGAGCACCCGCTTCGAGAGATGGCGGCCCACCTGGAGGCGCGGGCCGATCTTCTCCGAGGTCGTCCAAAGACGGCGATTGCCGAGTGCGGACAGTACGAAGCCGACTTCCCCGATGGACGCTATGGCGACGAGTGCCAGTTGATCCGAGCCGACGCGCACCTGGCCTTGGGCGAACGCACCAAAGCGGTCCAGCTCTATCAGGAATTCCTGGACGTAAACCCCGACGACCAGCGCAGAGAGGGTATCGCGCTCCGTATCGCTGCCGCGCTCGAAGAGGCTGGCGAACTGCAAGCGGCGGCGTCTCGTTACCGCTCCCTGTACCTGGAGCACCAGCTACCCACCACAGGCCTCGCTGCGGAGCAGGGTCTCAAGCGCCTGGAGGAGGGAGGGCTGGACTTGCCGACCCTGTCCGACGATCAACTCTACGTGCGCGCATGCTCCCTGCGGGACTCGGGTGAGATCGAGGCGTCCTATCAACTGTATTGCGATCTTGACGAGCGCCATGCCGCCTCAGGCCCCCAGGCGACGGAGCTAGGACGAAGGCTAGATGACGAACGACACAGCTTCCTGTGGCGCAATCGAAGATATGAAGAGGTAGGGCGAGCCAATGCCGCCCTCTACGATCGCAACCCCAAGGGTTCCGGGGCGGCCGAGCGGCTGTACTGGGCCGTCCAGGGCTTCTCCCGCGCGGGAATGTTCGAGGACGCAATCCGCTATCAGAAGCTCGGGACCAAGCTCCATGGCGGCCATTACCGGTTCCGGGGCAGCCAGGAGCGAAGCGCTCTGCTGTACCTGGGTGCGGGCCGATACAAGGAGGCTCGGACCGCCTACCGAAGCTGGCAGTCTGCTTCGTCTCGTGCTCGTCGAAGCTCGAAGGTCAAGTTCCGGGTTGCGTACTGCGCATACCGAGCCGGTGACTACAAGACGGCCATGGCGGAGTTCGAGAAGCTAATGGTCCGGCGTGGTTCTCAGCGGGTGGCAGCGCGCTTCTACCGAGCTCGATCCCTCGAAAAGCTCGGCGACCACAAGCGGGCAGAGGCTGAATTCAAGACTCTGCTTTCGGAACATCCCGACAGTTGGTACGCCCTGGTCTTGCGCCAGCAGGGCCGCGACGCGGCGCAAGACGAGGGCGCCTTACTAGGCTCGCGCAATGGTCGGTGGCCCTGGCCACGCATGGAAGAGCTGTCCTCTGCTCCGAGAGCGAAGTCAGCCGCGGAGGACCTCGTCTTCGCCCACCAGCCGACCACTCACCACGCCACACCCCTCGCGCCCCACACCACCCAGCCAGCCACTCCCAGGGATGCCGATGGGCGGAGGGTTTCGTCACGGTCCACAGGCCACGACAACGCACCTCAGGGCTGGGCTTCCCTGTGGACAGAACCGCTGGACAGAGACGACCTAGCCAAAGAACAGGCGATGACGACGAACCAGGCTGGGCTGGGCCACGGGACCGCCGTCACAGCCCCTCAAGAGCTACCATCCACCTGGACTCCCTCTGTGTATTGGAGCCGAGAGTTGGGCAATCAACTCTGGTCCAACTTCGCAGAACAAAACCAACAACTGTGGCCTGAACTACAAGAGGCCCACGAATTGAGTCACATTGGGCTGGGCGAGTTGGCCGGCCCCATGCTCGCGCAGATCTACTCGGAAATTCGGGACATCCGTCGCAGCGGAAGGAAGCGAATGCGCGTGCGCCGATGGCGGGCCGCCGGACGACCTGAGGGAGACGACAGGCTCCCCCGCTGGTCAGCGATTCTCGAGATGGACTATCGGGCTGAAGACTGGCAGCACCTGTTTGCGGCTGCCGGATATCCAGCGAGCGTGACGGCCTTCGCATCCGAGAGCATCGACTTCGGCGACCTACCCCGCACCCAGGCCAAGAATCGCGACGCCTGGACCCTCAAGTTCCCCGCGGCCTTCGCGCCTCACGTGTGGAAAGCCGGCTGGGAATTCAATGTGGACCCGCTCCTAGTCCTAGCCATCATGCGCGCGGAGAGCCTGTACCGCCACGATGCCGTGTCGCGGGCGGGCGCAGTCGGGCTGGTACAGGTGATGCCAGCGACCGCGTCCCGTGTCGCTGCTCGCATGAGCTTTCCCGACTTCCGGGTCGAGCGCCTTCTGGAGCCGGAGACCAACATCCGCATCGGCACCTGGTACCTGGGCAAGCTGCTGGACCGATTCGACGGGCAGTTCCCATTGGCCATCGGTGCCTACAACGGCGGACCCCACAACATCGGCCGTTGGCTGCGGCCCAAGACGGGACTTCCCCTCGAAGAATTTGTCGAGGAAATCGCATTTGACGAGACCCGAAACTATGTAAAAAAGGTCGTTCGGTACTACGCGATTTACTGCGAAATCTATGGTGGTGGCGCCCCCATCACCCTGCCCCAGAGAACCGTCGCCGACGATGCCACCGTCATCGACTTCTGAACTGCTCTCTAGCTGGTACTCTTCGACGCTCCATGATGTCGTACCCTTCCCGAGCTGAACGCGTCCACTGGGTTTCGGTCGCCCTGGCTCTTGTTCTTGGCTGCAGCCTCGTGTGGCAAGGAACGGCGACAGCATCCGACGAGACCGACGAAGCTGAAGAGAAAACAAAGGACGCACCGACGACCACCTCGACGGCGGATGCCCCAGAGGCGCAGAGGAAGCCTGCGGGCCCGGGCCAACCTCTCCTGAGCCGTCCCCAACGTTTGTTCCCAACGCGCCTCAAGCCCATCCCACACCAAGACCCCCCCGCTCCTTTGCTGTCTCTGTCCGCCCAGACATGCAACGCATGTCACGGTGAGGTGCACGACCAATGGGCAAGCTCTGGACATGCCACAGCCGCGACCAACCCCGTCTATCTGGCCGCCACCGATGCGCTGGGCAACCCGCCCTTGTGCCGCGAGTGCCACCTGCCCCTGCAAAACCAGCGTGTCTCACTGGCTCGGGGGCCGGCCTTCCTGGGCTCCACTGCGCAAGAAGCCAATCCGGATTACGAGCCCAGCCTCGCTCTGGAAGGTGTTACCTGCGCAGCCTGTCATGTGCGTGATGGAGTGATCCTCGGCCCCCGCACTCTGCCCACAGAAGCGGCCCCTCACCGGGTCCTCCAGGCCTCCGAGTTCCGTGACGTGGAGGCATGTGCCTTTTGCCATCAACTGGCTCTGCCGGGGGCCAAGGAGCACCCGTTCATCGACACCGTTGGCGAGTGGCAGCGGTCTCCCTTTAGCCAAGCGGGCATTTCCTGTCAGGACTGCCACATGCCACGGGTATCCGGAATCATTGCCGGCTCTCGATACGCGGCGTTCGCCTCCCACTTGGGACTCGGCGGGCGTAGCTCGGAGTCCCTGCGTCGGGCCATCACGCTTGAGGTGGAGCTGTCCGCTGCCAGTCTGGAGCGGGGTGGGTCCATCGAAGCCTCGGCTCGATTGATGAACACGGGAGCAGGGCACGCGGTCCCCACCGGCGATCCCTCCCATCGGCTGGAAGTCCGGTTCGAGGTCGAGGGGCCCGGCGGCAAAGCAGCCAAAGGGGCAGAGCCCGAGTCGCATTGGCTCGCCCGAGAAGTCGACACCGAATCTCCCTTCACCCAGCGGTCAGACACCAGGCTTCAGCCCATGGAGGTCCGCTCGTTCGACTTCAAGCACACGATTCCTCGCAATCAGGACCCGGGTCGCTTCACGCTGCGAGTCAGCGTCCACTGGTGGGCCGTGAGTCTGGAACAGGCGAAGGCCACCTCGCTGGAACAAGAGGACGTGCACCACGTGCTCGTCGATCAGCGCATCCCTTTCGAGGTCTTTTGAGCAGCAGTTCGACCGGTGAGGCAGTCGCATCGCAGCTCGCTCGGCCGACGCTTGACCGACCCCTCGCTGTCCAGTAGAAACGCCGCCTCGCCCCCCTCCCCCTCCTATGCATCGTGGAGAATTACCGATGGAATTGGCTGGACAGAAGGCTCTCGTGACAGGTGGCTCCCGCGGCATTGGTCGCGGCATCGCTCTGGAACTCGCCCGCCGTGGCGCGGACATCGTCATCAACTACAACAGCAACTCGACTGCCGCTGACGAGGTGGTCGCCGAGATTGAAAAGTTGGGTCGCAAGGCCGTTGCGCTGCAGGCCGATGTCTCTGACTTCGCCGCGGCCGGTGCCCTGGTCAAGGGGGCTGTGGATGCCCTGGGTGGCCTAACGATCCTCGTAAACAATGCTGGCGTCACCCGCGACAAGCTTCTGATGGCCATGAAGGAAGACGACTGGACTACAGTGGTCCAGACCAACCTCGGCGGCACCTACAATGTGACGCAGCAGGCCATTCGCTCCTTGCTCCGCAATCGCGACACGGGCGCTCGCGTCGTGAACATCACCTCGGTCTCCGGACTGGTGGGAGTTCCGGGGCAGGCCAACTACAGCGCGGCCAAGGCCGGCATCATTGGCTTCACGAAGGCCACGGCCAAAGAACTGGCCAAGCGTCAAATCCTCATCAACGCGGTGGCCCCTGGCTTCATCCAGACCGACATGACCGACGCAATGCCGCAGGCCATGCTGGACGAGATGCTAAAGATGGTGCCCTGTGCGCGCATCGGAGAGGTGGATGACATCTCCCAGGCGGTGGCGTTCCTCTGCGGGCCTGGTGCCAGCTACATCACCGGCCAGGTGCTCGTGGTGGACGGTGGCTTGACGATGTAGCTCCCAGGGGTGGGAGCTTGTCCTGCCCCTAGGCAACAGCCCGTGATGAAACGGGGGCGAGCTGCGACTAACTGGCAGCGTTGAAGTGGCTGAGGACCGCCTCTAGAGCTTGTCGGCCCGCGGAGTCCTCGGGGTCGTACTTGATCCCCATCCCCTGCTCCTGGCCGTCTTCCAGCGTAGCGTCCTTGCTCGACCAAACGACAGAGCCTCGCAGCTCCACCGGCGAATCCCAGTCTGGAATCGTCAGATGCAAGATGCAGCTGCGGCCCACCGAGAGCGGCTTGCCGGTCTTGATGAAGGTGCCACCGCGCTTGAGGTTGCGGGTGTACTCCTTCACAAAGGTCGAGCTCTTCTTGTAGGAAATACGCAAGCGGGCTGTCTTCCGCTTCTTGCCGGCAGGCGCAGCCTTTGGAGTCGCTTCGCCCGCCGCACCTTCTTGGGCTTTGGGAGTCGGCGCGGGTGGCGGGGCCTCCTCGACCGGCGCGTCCTCCACCTTCTTGGAGTGCTCAATGCCCGAAGCGGCAAGATCTTCTTCCTTCGGCGCAATACCAAAAGGATCCAACGAGTCCAGACCGTCCGCGTCCAGGGCATCACCCAGGTCCGACCCAAACGGCGAATCTTCACCCCTGGACACGATGCCGTACGCATCGGGGCCTTCGGGAGCAGCGACTTCAGCAGCGGCATGCTGCCGGGCCGCCTGTGCAGCGACCTCGTCTCGCTCGGCTAGAGCATGTGGATCTGCTGCTGTTTCGGCGGCCTCTTCCTCAACCCCAGCCGCAGTCTCCGCCTCAAGGGCCGCTGCGGCCTCTTCTTCAGAGCGCTCCTTGAGCGCTAGGGGATCGGCCACCTCTTCTAGAGCCTGATCGTCGGCAACTGCCGCCTTGCCCTTCTTGCCGAAGCCGGCCAGTCTCGCGAGGCGGCCTCGAAGCCCACCTTCGCCACCGCCGCCAGAGCCGTCCCTGGCCAACTGAACCGCCTGTTCAGCCTCGACATCGACCCCGGACTCTGCCAGCTGCACAGCCTGGATGTTCTCCACGGCATCCTCGGTGATGTACTCCCGGATCTGGATGGCCTGAGACTCACCGGTCGCCTGATCGATGGCACTCACGTGCAAGATGCCATTGCCATCGATGCGAAAGCTGACCTCCACCTTGGCCGTCATCGCCTCGCCCGCAGCCAGTCCGGTGAGCACAAACTCACCGAGAAACTCGTTGTTCTCGGCTACCCGGCTCTCGCCCATACGTACAATCACGCGCACTTCTGTCTGACCCGCTTGAACGTTGGTAAAGGTGCGCGTCTCCGCACAGGGAACCGTGGTGTTGCGGCTGATGATTGCCTTGAAGTAGCCACCCGCCACGTCCATTCCCAGAGAGAAGGGAGTCACGTCTAGAAGGAGCGTCGACCCTTCCTCCGACTCCAGGGAGTAGCCATGGACTGCGGCACCGATGGCAACAACCTCTTCGGGATGAACGCCCTTGCAGGGGTTCATGCCGAAGAAGACCTTGATCGTCTCTTGCACCTTCGGCATGCGGGTCATGCCGCCCACAAGCACAATCTCGTCAATGTCCTCGATCGTGAGCTTGGCGTCCTTCATCGTCTCGTCGGTGATCTTCACCGTCTCGTTGATGAGATCCTGGACTAGCTCCTCCAGCTGAACACGGGTCAACTCCAGCTCGAGGTTCTGACTCCCCAAGAGCCGTGGAATCAGCACGGGCGTCTTGTCGACGAACGACAGCTCACACTTGGCCCGCTCAGCAGCATCCTTCAGCCGCTGAAGCGCGTTCGCGTCCTCTCGCGGGTCGGCGCCGCCATCGGCCATGAACTGCTCCGCCAGCCAGTCGATGATCCGGTAGTCGAAGTCGTCGCCGCCCAAGAAGGTGTTGCCGCCGGTCGCGAGGGTCTCATACACGTCCTCGCCAGCCTCAATGACCGAGACATCGAAGGTCCCACCGCCGAGATCGAAGACGGCGATCTTCTTCTGGACGTCTTTCTTGAAGCCATAGGCCAAAGCAGCGGCGGTCGGCTCGTTGAGGAGCCGGACCACATTGAGGCCAGCCGCCTCAGCCGCCTCCATAGTGTCGCGACGCTGACTGTGGTTGAAGTTGGCGGGAACCGTAATGACGACATCGGCGGTCGGCTCGCCAGTCGCCTTCTCAGCGATCTCTTTGGCCGCTGTCAGGATGATCGATGCAGCCTCCGAAGGGGTGATCTCGTAGTCACCCATCCGCAGGACAACCGAACCGTCATCGGCAGCTTCCACATCGTAAGCGACCCGGCGAATGGCGGCTTGGACCTCATCAGACTCAAACTTGCGGCCAATGAGCCGCTTCACCGCATACAGGGTGTTCTTGGGATGATTGAGGACCAGAGCCTTAGCCGCGTGTCCCACGACGAAGCGACCCTCGCCCCGGGTAGCGATGCAGGACGGGAGGATGGTGTACCCCCGGTCATCCTCTAAGACCTTGGGACGTCCATCTTTGATGATGGCGACACAACTGTTCGTCGTGCCCAGGTCGATGCCGACTATCGTACCCATTAGCGCGCCTGTAGCTCCGATGGCGGGTCTCCCCCACCAAGTCTGGGTAGGATTCTAACCGAAGCGACCCAGGAGACGCTCAGCCCCCAAGAAAAAGCGGCAACTGCGGCAAGCGCTCCAAGTCTTCGTGAAGCACCGGATATTGCCCTGAGAAGCATGCATCGCAGAAACCACCGGCTCCTTCGTTCACAGCTTCATGCATCCCATCCACCGTGATGTAACCAATGCTATCGGCACCCACAAATCGGCCGATCTCGTCGATCTCGTTGTTGGCAGCGATCAACTCAGCCCGGCTGGGCGTATCAATGCCGTAGAAGCAGGGACCAATGGTGGGGGGGGCGGCAATACGCAGGTGGACTTCAGCCGCTCCTGACCGGCGCAACATACGAACGATCTTTCGACACGTCGTACCCCGAACCAGCGAATCATCGACGACCACCACCCTCTTGTCAGCGAGAAGACCCCGAACAGGGTTGAGCTTCAGCTTGACTCCAAAATCACGGATCTGCTGGGTCGGTTCGATGAAGCTCCGACCCACGTAGTGGTTGCGGACCAGCCCCAGGTGAAAGGGTAACTCCAGCTCTTCCGCATAGCCCATGGCCGATGCCACGCCTGAATCGGGAACGGGGATCACCAGATCAGCATCCGCCGGCCGCTCCTTGGCCAACGTTCGACCCAGGCGCCTGCGCACCTGGTAGACATCCTGCCCCCAGAGGTGAGTGTCCGGACGCGAAAAGTACAGATGCTCGAAGATGCACTGCCTCTTCTCCACCCGTGGGAAGGGCCGAAACGACTCGGCCCCTGATCGATCCAGAACCACGACCTCACCCGGATCGATGTCCCGGACCAGCTCGGCATCCACCAGATCCAAGGCACAACTCTCTGACGCCACAATCCAAGCGCCCTCGGGGTGGCGGCCTAGCACGAGCGGGCGAAAGCCCAGCGGATCCCGGGCCGCAATCAGTCCGTCGGGGGTCATGAAGACCACGGACCACGCCCCTTTCACCTGAGACAGTGCGTCGACCACCTTGTTGACGACACTTCGCTGACTCGAGCGAGCCACCAGGTGCACGAGCAACTCGGTATCGCTGGTCGCCTGAAAGATCGCGCCCCTGGACTCGAGCTCCTCTCGCAGCGACCTGGCGTTCACGAAGTTCCCGTTATGGGCAACAGCGAGTCCCATCCCTCCGGTCTGAACGAGGATTGGTTGCACATTGCGCAGGTCGCTCTCGCCAGCCGTGGAATAGCGGACATGACCCACCGCGATGTGGCCCTCCAGCGGGTCCAAGTTCTCGCGGCGACCAAACACATCAGCTACCAAGCCTCTGCCCCGATGGACGTGAAGGCGGCTGCCATCGGAGGTGACAATGCCAGCCCCCTCCTGGCCCCGGTGCTGCAGAGCATGAAGCCCCAGATAGGCCAGATTGGCCGCCTCCGGGTGCCCCCAGACACCCACAACGCCACACTCATCGTGGAAGTGGTCTGCCTTCGACGACCCGATGGAGTCGGCGTGATGATCCGTCACCATGGAAGTATCAACCTGTGGGGCTCAGGGGCGGGGGGGCGGCGCGGGCACACCAACCGCCTTGGAGAAGCCATGTTCCCAAGCGTCACGGACCCGCTCGATGGGCAGCTGTACGACAGGCGTCCCGTGGGCATCGGCCACGCACAGCTCGTCACCACCCACCGACCCCGCGACCCGCGCGGGGCACCCCAGCTCCTGACTGAGGGCAAGCAGATCCGAAGCATCCTCCTCGTCCACCACCACCCAGGCACAGCCGTGGGTCTCACCGAACAACAACAGTTCACGAGCCTCTGCCTCGGGATAGGCGGGCAATTGCACGCTGCAGCCCAGCCCGGAACCCACCTCTCGGGTGCGCCCACCAGCCAACGCCATCTCAGCCAGCGCGACAGCCAGCCCTCCCTCGGACACATCGTGAGCCGCCCGGATCAAGCCGCGAGCCACACCCGCCCGGAGCGTTCGCAGCAGAGCCCGCTCGTCATCCCACTGGACGCGAGGAGGCATGCCCTGCTCCACGTCATGAATGCAGCGGGCATAGGCGGTGGCACCTAAGACGGGCCGGGGCGAGCCCAGAAGGACCAGCTGTCCCGACTCGGGAAGACCCAGGCCCACAGCATGGGCTCGGTCCTCAATCAGACCTACGATCCCCACTGTCGGTGTGGGATGAATGCTCTGACTGCCTGTCTCGTTATAGAAGGACACGTTGCCCGAGACGATCGGCACTTCCACCTGTCGGAGCCCCTCAGCCAAGCCCGCTACTGCGCGCTCGAACTCCCACATGACCTCGGGGCGCTCCGGGTTGCCGAAGTTGAGACAGTCGGTTGCCCCCAAGGGCTCCGCTCCCGTGCAGGCCACATTTCGGCAGGCCTCGGCGATCACGCCTTGCGCGCCCTCGAACGGGTCCATCTTCACGTGAACAGAGTTGCCGTCCACACACACCGCGATGGCCTTGCTGGTGCCCGGCAAGCCGATCACGGCGGCATCAGCGGCACCCGGCTTTACGAGTGTGCCGACCCGCACCATGTGGTCGTACTGGCGGTATACCCAGCGCTTGTCGGCGATGTTGGGCGAAGCGAGCAAGCGCAGCAGCACTTCATTGCAGTCACCGTGGGCCGGCAAATCGGGCGTCTCGTGACGCTGAGCCAAGTCGGCTGGCTCCTGCCGGGGCCGGTCGTACACTGGGGCATCGTCGGTCAGAGCCCCCACGGGAATGGAGGCCACCGTTCGGTCATTCTCGACCACCGTCCAGAGCCCATCGTCGGTCACCTCGCCAACGACCACTGCTTCCAAGTCCCATTTCGAGAAGACCTCCTCGACGACATCCTCTCGTCCCCTCGCCGCCACGATGAGCATGCGCTCTTGCGACTCAGACAAGAGACACTCGTAGGGGGTCATGCCCGACTCACGACGGGGCACTCGATCCACGTGGAGCAACAGGCCGGTCCCTCCTCGACCCGCCATCTCCACCGACGAAGAAGTCAGGCCAGCGGCTCCCATGTCCTGAATCGCCACGACCGCGTCCTTCTGGAGGAGCTCCATGCAGGCCTCGAGCAGTAGCTTCTCCGTATAGGGATCACCCACCTGAACAGTGGGCCGCGGCCCCTCACGACCTTCTTCGAACGAATCGGACGCCATGGTCGCGCCGTGGATACCGTCGCGACCCGTGCGAGCTCCCACGTACAAGACCGGGTTGCCCACGCCAGCGGCGATCCCTCGGAAGATGCGGTCTGCCGACACGGTTCCCACAGCCATGGCATTGACCAGGTTGTTGCCGTCGTAACAGGGATGGAATGCCACCTCGCCTGCCACGGTGGGCACACCGATGCAGTTGCCATAGCCTGCAATCCCCGCCACGACACCATCGACAAGGTGCCTCGTCTTTGGGTGATCGGGGCTGCCGAAGCGCAGCGAGTTGAGCAACGCGATCGGTCGAGCGTTCATGGTGAACACATCGCGGAGGATGCCACCCACACCTGTCGCAGCACCCTGGTACGGCTCGATGAACGACGGATGGTTGTGGCTCTCCATCTTGAAGCAGATCCCGAGCCCATCGCCCACATCCACAACGCCTGCGTTCTCACCAGGACCTTGGAGGACCCGGGGACCCTCGGTGGGAAACTGCTTCAAGAACTTCCGGCTTGTCTTGTAAGAGCAGTGCTCAGACCACATGACAGAGAACACACCCAGTTCGGTCCACGTGGGTGCACGACCGAGCGAGTCACACACTCGTGCAAACTCATCCGTTGTGAGTCCGTGTTCGCGCACCGCTGCGTCGTCGACCTGCGGATCGCCTGGGCGCGGACTCACTGGGGGAACACGAAGGCGGTCCGTCATGCCTGAGCCTCAAAGCTGTGAATGATGGAGCGGAAGACCCACGCACCACTGCCATCGCCTAGCTCGGTGTCTCCGTTGCGCTCCGGGTGGGGCATCATGCCGAGCACGTTGCCGCGCTCGTTGATAATCCCAGCGATATTGTTCACTGCGCCATTGGGGTTGGCTTCAGCGGCCTCTTCACCAGCGCGCGAGGCATACCTAAAGACGACACGGCCCTCCCCCTCCAGTCGCCCCAAGGTGTCGTCATCGGCGAAGTAACACCCCTCGTGGTGGGCAATGGGAGCCATGATCGTCTCGGGACACAAGACGGTCCACGGGGTGTGTCCATTGGCCACCAGGAGCGTCGTGTCCTCGCAGATGAACTTGAGGTCCCGATTCTGCAACAGTGCCCCCGGCAACAAGCCAGCCTCGGTGAGCACCTGGAAGCCATTGCAGATGCCCACAACGTAGCCCCCACTGTTCGCAAACCGGACGACCGCATCCATGATGGGCGAGAAGCGAGCGATCGCGCCGCAGCGGAGATAGTCCCCGTAGGAGAAGCCCCCGGGGAGGACGACACAGTCGACGCCCGAGAAGTCTTCTTGCTTGTGCCAAAGAAAGCAGGCCTCGTGACCTAACACGTGCTTGACCACGTGATAGCTATCGTGGTCGCAGTTGCTCCCAGGAAACGTGACGATCCCGAACTTCAACGGACTCAGCCCAATACTTCGACTGTGAAGTCTTCAACGACCTCGTTAGCGAGCAGCTTGCGGGCCATGGCTTGCCCCTGCTCCAGGGCATCGGATTCGGACGATGCGTTGTCGAGAACCAGATCGACGACCTTGCCGACTCGAACCTCACCCACTGCGTCGAAGCCGAGCTGTGCCAGACCGTGGGCGACCGCCTGACCCTGCGGATCGAGGACACCCTTTCTTGGCGTGACGTGAACACGAATGCGCATGGCGGAGAACCTGACCGTTTCTAGAGGTTGATGATGCCGACCATCGGATCGGCGTCGTGGATAGAGAGAGACGAAGCACGGCTTGAGTCAGGAAGGCTGAGAGGGAGCCGAGCAAGGGCTGCCGCCTCCCCAAGAAGAGAGGACCTCAGGTCACTCGTCGCGTTGCCGCCCGTAGCCATGATGGGCTCCGTTGCCTGGATCTCTGGGGACAGTGTTTGGCTAAGACACCAAGCTCAGTCCGCAAACACCCGTTCGAAAATGTGGTCCCGGTTCCGAACAAATGCATCCGGATCAAAGACCGACTCGATCGTCGCTGAATCGAGGCGGGAGGATAGCTCTGTGTCCGCTTCGATCAAGGCCCTGAGATCACCTTCTCCCTGCCACACACGCATCGCATTGCGCTGCACCAGCGCATAGGCCTCTTCTCGCGTCATTCCCGCCTCGACCAGAGCAAGCATCAATCGTTGGGAATAGTGAATCCCGCCCAGCTGATCGAGGTTCCTCTGCATGTTCTCGGGGTAGACAACGAGCCCATCGATGACGGAGTGAAATCGCACCAGCATGAAGTGCGCCGCCGTCGTGGCATCCGGGCCAATCACCCGCTCCACCGAGCTGTGGCTGATGTCGCGCTCGTGCCACAGAGCCACGTTCTCCATGGCGGGAATGGAGTAGCCGCGCACGAGGCGCGCCAAGCCGGTCAAGTTCTCCGACAGGATCGGGTTGCGCTTGTGGGGCATGGCCGAGCTGCCCTTTTGCCCCTTAGTGAAGCGCTCTTCGGCCTCCAAGACCTCGGTACGCTGCAGGTGACGAACTTCCACGGCAAAGCGCTCGATGGACGACGCCAGCAAGCCCAGCGCTGCGAAATAGGCGGCGTGACGGTCCCGCGGGATGACCTGGGTAGAGATCGGCGCCGGCTGGATACCGAGACGCTCGCAGACCCGGCTCTCCACCTGGGGATTCACGAATGCGTAGGTTCCCACCGCCCCGGAGATCATGCCCACCGAGATGTCGGCCACGGCCGACTCGAGACGGGCCCGGGCGCGCACCAACTCGTCGTACCAGGAAGCCAGCTTGAGACCAAAGGTCGTAGGCTCGGCGTGGATACCGTGGCTTCGCCCAATGCACGGTGTGTCCTTCCACTCGAAGGCGCGGCGACGGGTCGTCTCCAACACACGCTGCAGTTCCTTCAGGATCAACTCGCCAGCCTGCTTCAGTTGAACAGCAGTGGCCGTATCCAGCACATCCGAGGACGTCATCCCCTTGTGCAGAAAGCGGCCCTCGTCTCCTATGTGTTCATTCACTGCGGTCAGAAACGCGATCACGTCGTGCTTCAGCGTCTTCTCGAGTTCGTTGACGCGGTCCACATCGAAGTCGGCACGCTCGCGACAGACAGCGGCAGCGGCTTCGGGGACCTCGCCCAGCTCGGCCATGGCTTCACAAGCCAACAGCTCGATCTCGAGCATGATTCGCAGGCGATTCTCTTCGGACCAGATGGCGACCATCTCGGGTCGGCTATAGCGGGGGATCACGGCAGCCTCCGCGCCACGTTGTGGGCTCGCGGACCGGGAGCGCCCCGGCCCAGGGGGCGCGGAGTGTAGCAAGGCCCAACGCAGTCGCAACCCCGGTGCTCAAAGACCCCGAGCCTAGAAGAAGAATTGAAGACCAGGGGTCCACCGTCACCGACCATCAGCTGGCAAATTCTTCCTGTCCACGCAAGAGCACAACGGCGCCCACAACCACCAGTGCTAGAGTCCTACCTCGCAGTGCGAGGAGTGCGCATGGACGGGGCATCCCGCCCACCAGAATCCAAGGGTGCCGAAGGGCAGCCGCCCGAGCGGCGCCAAGGGTTTGTGGCCCAAAAAGCACGACAGTTCGTAGCACTCCTGGTGCGGTTGTTCTTTCGCCGGGTGGTCACCCTGGGTGTCGAAGCCCTGCCTCGAGATCGGGGCATCCTGCTGGTGGCTTGGCACCCCAACGGACTGGTGGACCCAGCCCTCATCCTCACCTCGATGCCCGGCCCTCTGGTCCTTGGTGCTCGACACGGGCTCTTTCGCTGGCCCCTCCTGGGTCTGCTCATGCGGGCGCTGGGCACCGTACCCATCTATCGAAGGTCGGACACCTCCGGCCCCGATCCAGCCCACCGCAGCCACCGCAACACCACCAGCTTGGATGCCCTAGCGGCCGAGGTGGCCCAGGGGTCTGCGTCCGCGCTCTTTCCAGAGGGCATCTCGCACGACGCACCTCGACCGACCACCATCAAGACGGGAGCGGCGCGGCTGTACTTCCGTGCCCGACAACTCCGAGACCCCACAAGCCATGCCCCAGCGATCGTGCCGGTGGGGCTCCACTACGACCGCAAGCGCGTCTATCGGTCCACTGCGCTCGTCGTTTTCCACCCACCACTGAACCTACCGACCGCTCTGGAGCACGACGATGGCGCCAATCCGGAAGCCGTCGCCGCCCTCACTGAATACATCGAGGAGGCTCTGGAAGAGTCCTCCATGGGTCTCGATAGCTGGGCGCTCCACGCGCTCCTTCATCGAGCCAGAAAGCTCGTCCGCGCAGAACGCGCCCACCGCGCCCAAGCCGATCCGGGCCGCTCCGACATCGTGGAGAAGATCATCGGCCTAAAGCGGATCTGGGTGGGCTACCAGCACCGCAGCCAGACCGACCCGGAGGCCATCGATGCGGTTCAGCGGGACATCGCCGCATACGACGAAGACTTGATTGCACTCGGCATGGACGACCACGACCTCGACCGCCCCCCCAGCGTGTTCAGGCCCACGAAACATCTACTTCTGCTGGGCCAATTGATGGGGGTCTTCGTCTTGATGCCTCCCATCGTCCTCGTGGGCTACCTGGTCAATTCGGCCCCCGCGCTGGTGGTGGCGAGCCTCGCGTCGAGGCTGTCCGAGCTCAAGAAGGATGTGGCAACCCTCAAGCTCCTGTTGGGCCTCATCCTCTTCCCGACGACCTGGTTGGCCTTCGGCCTCCTGGGAGCCTGGGGGAGCCCCCTCTCCTCCGGCGCATCGACTCCACAGATCGCCTTCGTCATCACGACCCTGGCAGCGACGGCAGCCATCGGCGGCGCCTTGTCGATTCACTATGTGCGGCTGGTTCGAGAGGTGGTGCGCGCAGTTCGGGTGCGCTCGACTCGGAGGCTTCAGCTCGACGCAGTGGTCCGCTTGCGCAAGCAGCGCTCCCACCTCCACGATCGGATCATGGGCTTCGCCGAGGGCATCGACCTCCCAGGCCATGTGCGTGAGGATGGGCGGGTCGACTGGTAGGCCTCGACCGCAATCCGACACCACCTCAGAAACCGCAACCTGTCGCCAAGCGAGCCCAACTGGACCCCCTCCGCCTGGAAAGCGAGCAACCACAGGCGTTGCCGACACCGTCGTGTAACATGGCGTCCCACTCGACCGACTCAACGGACACACTGGAGAGCCCAAGTCATGACCACGGACACCGGCTTTGTTGCGGGAACCGTCCTCTGGTTCCGACAGGACGCGGGCAAAGGAGTCGTCAAGGCGGACGACGGTCGTCGCTTCTTCTTCGGGGGCTCAGCAGGCGTCTCCGACCCATCCAAAGGACTCCGGGTCTTGGTGCGAAACCGGCCTGGTGCCAGTAGCGACTCCAACGGAGCAGATGATGTGGAGGTGCAGCTCTTGGGGGGAGTCCGGGAGTACATCTCCCTTGAGCCCGAGCCCAAGAGAGCCCCCAAGAAGCGTGCTGTCGCTCGGAAGACCACCAAGACATCCTCGACAAGTAGCCGAACCAGCAAGACGGGTCCCAAGACTGGGGTCGTCAAGCGGGAGCGCCGTCGAGGAGAAGCCCTGGAGCGGGGCATCCCCGTCCTGCATCAACAGCACGGTCAGGGTTTTGTGGTTCTATCGACTAAGACCTTCGCCCGAATTCGCTTCATGCCCTCGGGGGAAGAACGGTCGATCCCCGTAGGAGACCTTCAGGTCCTCGACCACGGCTGAGGCGTCCACCTCAGGGGAGGTTCGGCACCTCTCTCAAGACCGACCAGGGACCCCCATCGTCGTAGATCTCGATGACCATCTCGTCGTCCACGAGGTTGAGCACGGGGTACGAGGTCACACCGATCCATTCGTGCAGCATGAGGTCGGTGTCCGCCAAGACTGGGATCTTGTCGTTGGGATATTCCTCGTGCCAGCCCTCGCAGTCCTCTTGATCGGCTGGGCCTGACGTCTCGCTCTCGGAGAAGAGCACGGTCATCCAGTAGATCTCCTCGTCCTGCACCAAGTCATAGAGCCCCTCGTACTCGGGGCTCCACCACGGATATTCCTCTACGTGGGATGGGTCACCAGTAGACAAGTAGGCGGCCATGCCCTTGCAGGGGGCACACCAGATCGTTCCCATGTCCAGGACCATGGGTCTCCCATGACCGGCGAAGTCGTAGACATCGACAATGTCACCGTATTGGTCCACCGCCTGAAATCGTGGCAGCTGCGCCCCCTCCTCGGCATCGGTGTCCCAGTCGGGCTCACCCATCTCGTCCTTGTGGGAATTGAACGGCCATCCACCGCGGTAGATGCGATCGTCGTCATCCAGGGGATCCGTCCCCGACAGGTGCTCGTCGCTGTCGCTGTAGCCATCGCCATCTGAGTCGGGCTCATCGGGGTTCGTGCCCAGCTCCCGCTCCACCTGGTCGGTCAGGCCATCGCCATCACTATCCAGGTCTGCGTCGATCGCACAGGCCGCGAGCGGCAGCACGACAACGAGAGTGAGGGTCCACAGCATCCTAGAGCGCTGGTGCATGGGGTCGGTCTCCCAGAGGGTTCAGGACCACGATAGCGGTTGCATGGGTCGGGGTCAGGGAACTTTCGGGGAGTCCCTTCAGCGCCCCTTTTCCTCCGACACATGGCCCTCGCGAGCTTCCGGTCGAGCGTCCCGGGCCTGGCGGCTGTCGTCCAGTTGGTGAAATGGGGGTCGGGGGTCGGCAGGCATGGCGGCCTCGTAGAGGGCTCCCACCTCAGCCTCGTGGAGCGGTCGGCACCACCTCAGCCGAAGGTCGCCCAGCTCCAGCGGGCCCAGCGCAATCCGCCGGAGCTTCAGCACCTGGAGGCCCGAGCGCTCACAGAGCATGCGGACCTGGCGGTGCCGTCCCTCGAACAACGTGACCTCCAGCCAGGAAGCGCGGGTGCGGTGGAGCACAAAGCGAGAGAGAGCCGGCCGCGTCACGACACCGCTGCGGTAGCGCAGCGGTTGCTCCAGCAGCTTGATGCGGTGATCGTCCGGGTCCAGTCGGTCCCGCACCTTGACGCGGTAGACCTTCGCTAGTGGTGGCACGGTCTCTGGCGAAGCGCGACCCTTGAAGCCCGGGTTCAGCAAAGCCTGAGCCAAGCGACCGTCGTCGGTAAACAGCAGCAAGCCTTCGGTGGCGTAGTCCAGTCGACCCACGTGGGGAAGTTCCGGAAAATGCGTGGGGACGTGATCGTAGACCGTCGATCGGCCGGCAAAGTCCCGCTTCGCGGTAATGCACCCGGCCGGCTTGTTGAGCATGAAGTAGCGCACTCGTCTCCTTCTACACCAACAAGAGGTCGGTGCTGCAGCTGGGAGCCATCGAAGCTCATGCCGAACCCAAGATCCAAGCAACGGCACCCGAATCTTGCTCCGCCGGCGCGAAAAATCATTGGAGAGATCGTGGACCGCCGAGTGGGCCTTCGGCTCGAGCCGATCAGTGCTTGCAAGCCGGATTCACAGGCTTCTGGGACTTTTATTTGGGGATCGGGCACGATCCAACCCGGTGACGGGGCATCCATCGTGCTTACCCACCCCGCAACCGACACCCGCAGTGGACCACCTACGAGCGGCGTGCACAACCGACCCTGGAGAATCCATGTATCCCAAGACCACCCGTCTGACGCGTTGGCGTCGCTCTCTTCTGCTGGCTGTCAGCCCGCTCTTTCTCGCCTTTTCAGTGCCAAGCAGTGCGCTGGCATGCGGAGGCTTCTTTTGTTCGCAGGTCAACGTCGATCAGACCGCCGAGCGCATCCTCTTCGAGGTGAACCCCAACAACACCATCTCGACAACCGTCGAGATCCAGTTCTCCGGTGACTCGGACAGCTTCAGCTGGGTCATCCCGCTCCCCGACCTACAGCCTCCACCAGAGGGCCTCGAGAGTTGGGAAGACCCCTTCGCCCCAGGGGACGATGACGACGATGACGACGATGACGACGACGCCGTCCCCCCCTACCTCCAGGTGCCGCCCTCGGCCCTCCGTATCCTCGACGGGATCACGCGCCCCCAGATCATCGCCCCAAGCATTGACTGGGAAAGCGGAGGGGCTGGCGGCGGCGACGACATCGCCTCAGAGGATGAGTTCGACTCCGCGCCGACTGATTCCGCCGATGGCGTCTCCGTGGACGATCTAGCGCAGGTTGGTAACTACGTGGGTCAGCTGATCTCCTCGGATGACCCGGAGGCGCTCATCGACTGGCTCAACGACAACGGCTACCTGATCACCCCCGAGATGGAGCCCTACGTCGCCGGTTATGTGGCGCAAGGCATGGTCTTCTTGGGCATCCAGCTGGCCCCGGACACCACCAACGCCCCAGCCTCTACTCCGCCTTTGATGATCACCTACTCGGGGACGGAGCCCATGCTTCCTCTGACCCTGACGTCCGTATCGGCGGAGCCTGAGATGGGCTTCATCGCGTTCATTGCTGGCGAGTCCAACTACGAGGCGACCAACTACGCCAGCCTCCCGGTCGAGACGGACCTGCTGCAGATGGATCCCCGCACCCTCCAGAGCAACTACTACGGACTGGTCTCGTGGCTGGCTGACGAAGAGGACGGCCACGCCTTCTTTCACGAGTACAGCGACAGCATGACCACCCTAAGCAACCTCGTAGGGACGGCCTTCTTGGGAACCGCGGACCAGGGCGAGGCCGAGGAGTTCGTTTCCGATCTCACTGGACGACACGAGCGAATCACCCGCCTGTATTCGCGCATGTCCAACTGGGAGATGACTCAGGACCCCGTGTTCTCACCCATTGCAGCGGGTACCGAGGTGGTGTCCAACATTCACGATCTCAGCCAGCGGCCGGCCGTCTCCTGGGACGACACTCCGTACGTGCCTTGCGCCGAATCCTACTGCGGCGAGGGTGGCACCTGTGCGACTACCAACTCGGGCCTCGACGGCTGCGAGTGTGATACGGGCCACGTTGCGCGCGCCATCACCGCGCCCGCGATCAGCCCGTTCGCAAACTCTCAGACTGTGGCCTGCCAGCGGTCCAACTTTGATCTGCTGGGATCGGCCTCCGCCGGCCTGGCAGACCCCTGTGACAGCTACAGCTGTGGAACCGGTGGCACCTGCATTCCGCTGAACGGTTCGCCGACCTGCCTCTGCGGAGCCGGTTACGCTGCCGTCAACATGTTCGGTCAGGTCACCTGTGAGCTCGCCCAGACCAGCTATGGCCCCGAGCAGCTGCTGTGGGCTGACTGGAACACAAACGAGTTGGGTGATGACGACGACGACGATGACGACGATGACGATGACGACGTGGTCAACGACGACGACGACACCCCCATCTCCAACGACGATGACGATGACGATGACGATGTGGGGACCGACGACGACGACGGCGAAGTGGATGGCGATCCCGCCGACAGCTTCGACGGTGTCGACGCCAGGATTGCGTGCGGATGCACAGCAGCCGCCACCGACGAGGGTGGGGCGGCCAGCGGAGCCGGTCTGGCTCTGTTGCTCTCGCTCGGCCTGGGCCTAGGCCTTCGGAGGCGACGTCAGCTGAGTTGAGTCGGCCCCCATCCAGCCGTTGGGCAGAGAGCCTAGCGCCTGGATGGACCGCGCCGCGACCCGGGTCAGCAGCGAGCTGGCCCGGGTCGTGTCCGTTCTCCCCCCACCGGCACGGTCGGCGCGTAAGACGCAGCGCCAGCAGCCAGGAGGGTCTGCTGGAGTCGCGGTCGGACCAACGCTGGCTGTTCTCAGTTGTCGACGGTCGTGGGCTGGGCCTGCTCAGCCACCAGGAGTCGGATGGGCTTCGACCCCGAGCCATGGAGTGCCTTGCCCGCCTCCAAGGCGTCGTGCGCAGCCGCAAGGGCCAGCTCGACACGATTGTTTTTCTCGGACAGGTGCCCGAGCAGCACCTGTTCCACCCGACTTCCCACCAGGCTCTGCAGGATCTCAGCAGCTTGCGCGTTGGACAGATGGCCGTGGCGGCTCCGCACCCGCTGCTTCAGGTGCCAGGGATAGGGCCCCGAGAGCAGCATCTCCACGTCGTGGTTGAACTCCAGCAGCACCACTCGGCAGGTCTGGAGTCGGGAGATGACGAGACGATTGACCGAGCCCAGATCCGTGGCGATGCCCACGCGGTCCTCCCCGACGCCCACCACAAAGCCCACGGGATCCACTGTGTCGTGTGGCACTCGAAAGGGCTCCACGACAAACGGCCCTACCGGGAACGACTCGCCGGGAGTGAATGCTCGCACCTCCACCTCTCCACGGAGCGACACCGCCCCCGCGCAGGCAGGCGTCATATAGGCGGGAATCCCGAGCCTGCGGGCGGTCACCCGGAGCCCGCTGACGTGGTCACTGTGTTCGTGCGTGATCAGCACCGCCCGGAGCGTGGATGGGTCGAGGCCTGCCGACTCCATGCGCAGCAAGATCTGCTTGCAGGACAGCCCACAGTCCACCAAGACAGAGTCTTCGCCTGCGAAAACCACAGAGGCGTTGCCCCGGCTTCCCGAGCCAAGATTCACCAAACGTAGCGGCGGCGGCGAGTTGTCTGCTGCGCAGTTCACAGCATGCGTCTCGGTGTGAGAAAAGACGGAGTCTCGGGATCGTCGCGCCCCAAGGCCATGGACGTTACATCCATCGCCGCCTGTGCAAGAAGCGAGAGCCCCCATCCCCCCCAGCCACACAGGGCCAAGATCCGTGGGTCCCCGGGGATCGGGCCCACCAAGGGCAGCCCGTCGCAAGAAACCGACGCGATTCCAGTCCACTGATCCACGACGCCACAGTCGAGGACGCCGGGCAGGTGCTGAGCCAAGAAGCCCCGCTGCCGTGCATCCACCTCCTGCGAGATCACCGTGTCGTCGGTAACCCCCGCCTCCATCTCGGGCTGTTCCGCCCAACGACAGCCCACAAAACCCAGCTGGCCCGACGGCTCCTGGAGCCAACTCTCGAACCGGTGCCGAGCCAGCACGGGCGCCTCGAGGCGCCGCTCCGACAGCGTCCCGGTGCGAAGCCCCTGCAGTCGGACGGGATACAGCATGTCCCGGAACCACGGGTGAACTGCCGCCGATCCCCAGCCAGCCGCCACCACCACCAGCTGGCACTCCAGCGTCTCACCAGTCTCCATGTGGAGTCGCTTGGTGCCATCAGCCAGGGCATCTCCCACAGCGACCCTGGTCGCCAGCACCGACGCCCGCCCCTGGAGCCCAGACTCCAGCGACCCCAGCAAGGCCTGAGGGTCCACCACCCCATCGGTAGGGACATACACAGCGCCTTCGAAGCCCTGTCCCACATCCCGGCTCACCAGCTCCTGCCCTGAGATGGAGAGGACCGACCCCGCGTCTTCCGTCCACCTGCGGATCAACTCTGCTGAGCTCTGCCACTCTCCCCACTCCTCAGCGCCCATGGACACCCGCCAGCTGCCGCTACGCTGCGCAGCAAGCCCAAGAGCATCAGCACGCTCGAGCAGCAGCGCCACGGCAGCGCCCGACCAGCGCCAGTACGCACTGGCGGCGGCCTCACCCAGCGCAAGCGCAAGCCGTGCGGGGCTGTCCTGCCCCCCCTGCGCCACAATGCCCAGGCTCCGCGAACTGGCAGGTTTGGGGCTCTTCCCTCCGGTACAAACCACGACCCGCGCATGGTCAGCGAGGGCATCCGCCACGAACAAGGCCGCCAGGCCTCCACCGACTACGGCAATGTCATAGGCTCCGGCGGTTCCAGCCGGCTTAGTCACGACGAGCCCAACCAACCAGGGGTCATGGCAGGCAGCTCGGGGCTCTCTGGCTCAGGGAGTAGCAGCGTCCGCGCCGCTGGGATCCGCATCGGTCACAGCAGCCGCATCGACCCAACCAAAGACACTTCCCGTCAGCCGCACCCGGATCCGATCGCCCTCCCGGTGAACGACGCGCATCTTTTGACCCGCAGGCACCGTCTCCAAGGCCTTGGAGTCCTTCTCTATGAACCGGGTGACAGAGGTCTCACTGGTGGCCCACACATCCTCGGGAGCCAGGGGCCCCGCCAGACTGGTGGCAGCAAGAAGGACGGACGCAAGGCCCAGGGCAGCGAAAAGAGAGAAAGTGCGGTTCTTCATGGGAGGTTCCGTTGCTGGAGGGAGCCCTCGGCTCGGCGGAGTGGACAGAGCCACCCTACTTGACCCGATAGCCCTCCATCTCGTTGTTGAAAATCCAGGCTACGACGTCGCCGATCTTGAGCGTGACGGGCAGATAGGTCTCTCGACCGACGGCAGCAGAGCCCTTTCGGGCCAACTCCTGGCGTGCCTCTCCCATGCGCCGAAACCAGGCCTGCCAGCGGGCCATGCTCTTGGGTCGGAGGTCGATCCAACCGCGGCGCGCCCAGCGGTCCAGGTCCTCGGCACCGTCAAGTGTCGCGACCTTCCGCTTCGCCTTGATCTCGGGCACCTTGATCGTCGGCCCGCGCAGGAAACTCTGGCCATCGGGCAGCAGAATTGGAATGCCGATCGACACGGCCTGCCGTGCCACCTCCGAGCCCCGAATCGTCGACGCAAGTCGCTCGGACAACACTTCCGGCGGAATTGGCTGGCCCTGGTCGTCCTCGACCGTCGCGAGGACCTCGTCCCCAAATGCGTCCTTGATGAGCCACGCCTCGAACAACAACTTGCTCAGCTCCGGCGGCCCCAGGTCGCCGAGCGCAATCGACGGCACCCCGTGCTTGTCTTCCAGGCGCTGCAGGTCCTTCATGGCCACCTGTCGGAGCTGCCCCGCACGATACGACGAGGTCATCACAGCCCCGTCCAGAGCCGCGATGATGTCGTTGCCGGTGTTGCCTCCCGACAGCTCCATGACAATGCGGGATGCGATCTCTTCAGGGGTGACGAACTCCATCTGCTGAAGCGCCGTGATGGCTCCGAACTCACCCTTGGCAAACAGCCCGTTTTCCCCCGTGTTGACCACGGTCAACTCGAGAACGTCCCCCGTAGCGTCATAGGATCCCGGATCCTCGCGAGTGCACAGCTCGTTCATGCCACGGGAGTCCACTTCCCGCGGGCTGTAAAGCGACACGGGCTGGCCACCCCGACCCGGGATCTCTCGCACCTGAACGGCTCGGTAGCCGATCATGGCGGCAGGCTTGACCTCCTTCACCACGGGGGCATCGGGTGTTCGGGCCAACAGAAACAACAAGCCAGTGTGGGCGAATGCCACGGAGGTCTTGGCCAGCAAGGTGTGGCTCGGTCGATCCTCGCTGTGGGTGTAGGGAATATTGAGCCCCATGCCACCGGTGCCTGTCGTTCCCACCTTCACGTACATGGACGTCCTCACCTCGACAGTGGCCCGATAGAGGAGCCGCACGTGGCGAATAATCTGGGGCATAGCCTGCGCGAGCAAGCCGGTCTCTAGGTCCTGGTCCAACTCGGGAACCGTCGCCAACTGACCCGAATCCCGCAGCCGCTCCAGATCCTCTTGAAGTTGGGCCGTGCTCTCGAACACGTCCTGATACGAGATCCCAGTCGCCGTATTGACACAGTCCACGATGCCGTCCGGCTTGTGCCGGCGAATGATTCGACTGAGTTGATTCTCTTCGTACGCTTTTTGGAAATCACCAAAGGTGAACTCCAGCAACTTCGCTCGCCGCTCCGGATCTCCGAGGATTTCGCCCCGCCCCAGCTCGGCGAACTCATGGGGCACGAACAGGTTGCCCCACTCGGCAACCCACTCAATCTCCGGGTGCTCCTCGCGGAGTTCGGCAACCGCAGCTTCCGACTCATCCCGCTTCAGAGAGGCGACAACGACCCGTTCTGGCCTCAAGTCGCAAGCAATGCGCCGACAGGTCGCCATGCCGACTAGGCCGGCGCCACCAAAGAGCAGAAACGAGTTGAACTTGCGGTGCACGAAAGAGCCCTCCAGGCCGCGAGGGGCGCCGACTATACCAGCGGCTAGCGGGCCTGCAACAAGGACGGCCAGGCAAGAGTCTTATCGAGGCGCAGTTCACCACCATCTCCCCTCTCCCCGTCCCAGCCAGTCCCTGTTACCCTCAGACGGCCATGGGCTTCAACGCACCAGGAGCCGCAGCACAGGGGCCCATCGTGGGTCTCGGTCGATTCGGAGCATTTGCGTTCAGCGTGTTGTCCGCGCTCGTGACGGGCCAGTGGTCTCCTCGCGAGACCCTCCGTCAAGCGTCCACGCTCACGGCTCGCTGCTTCTTGCCCGTCAACGTGACCATTTTCCCGTTCGGTGCCGTCATGGGCCTGCAGGGCATGCGGATCCTCGATCTGTTCTCTGCGCACCATCTGGTCTCGAGCCTGCTGGCCCAGTTCATTGTCCAAGAACTCGGGCCCGTGCTCGCGGCCGTCTTGGTGGCTGCGCAAGGGGGCTCCTCCTTCGCCGCTGAGCTGGGCACCATGCGCATCAAAGACGAGATCGACGCCACCGAAGTCATGGCTGTGGACCCCATCGGCTGGCACGTGGCGCCACGAATTCTGGCCATGGCTCTGGTGGTGCCACTCTTGACGATCATCGCCAACACCCTTGGCCTGGCCGGTGGCTGGACCGTAGCCGTGGGCATCTACGACCAGCCCCACGGAGTGTTCATGGCACACCTGGTGGAGATCATCGGCCTCTACGACCTCAGCTGCTCCGCTCTCAAGGGCCTCTTCTTCGGAGTCTTGGTTGGAGCCATCGCGACCTATCGGGGCTTCACGGCCCGCGGAGGTGCCGAGGGTGTGGGGCGGGCCGTCAACGACACTGTGGTTCTGTCGGTAGTGCTAATCCTGGTCTTCAACTACTTGCTCAGCTCTCTCCTATACGGAGGCGTATCGTGATCGAGGCCTTCACCGTGTTCCTGCAGCGGGTGGGAGCCTATGGCCTGTTCTTTGTGGACTGTGTGCGCAGCAGCTGGCGCCATGGCGTTCGCTGGGATCGGGTTCTGGAACAGGCAGAGCGCCTCGGGGTCCGTGCATTCCCCGTGCTAGCGATCATGGCCATCTTTGTCGGGACAAATCTGGCCATTCAGGGGTTCGGCGCGTTCCGCTCCCTGGGAGCCCAACACCTCGTGGGCATGTTCGTGGCCCTCGCAGGCGTCCGGGAGGTCTGCCCACTGCTGGCGGGTACGATGGTCGCCGCAAAAGGCGGGACCGAGATGACCGCCCAGCTCGCTGTGATGCGCACAAAAGAACAGATCGATGCGCTGGAGGTCATGGCCGTGGATCCACGGGCCGAACTGGTGACCCCTTCCCTCCTGGCGATTCTCATCGTGCTGCCGGCGCTCACTATCATCGGGATCGCGCTGTCCATCTTCTCGGCGCTCATCGTGGCCGTGGTCCAGCTGCACGTAGACGTGGGCCAGTTCGTCGCGTTCTGCTTCGACTACATCGAGGTACGCGACCTGGTAGCGGCGCTCGTCAAGTCGCTGGCCTTTGGGGCCATCATCGCTACCGTCTCCGGCTACTTCGGATTCTTTTCCGAGCGAGGCCCCGCGGGCGTGGGCCGGGCCACCAATCGGGCCGTCGTGGTCATGTGCATTGTCTGCGTCTGCATCAACTTCATTCTCTCGGCGGTCTTCTATGGCTGAAGAACTCGACCCTCAGACTTCCACAACGCGTGANCTGGACTCACTGCGCACCTTGAAGCGAGCCGTGGACTCCGTGAGAGCCCGGTCACAACAAGGTGGNNACGAGACCATGGTTCAGTTCCGAGGCGTNCACAAGGCGTTCGGCAGCCATGTCGTCTTGGACAACTTCAACATCGATCTCAAGAAGGGCCAGACCTCCGTCATCATTGGTCCNTCNGGGGCCGGCAAGTCCGTGTTNCTCAAGCTCCTCGTGGGGCTCCTTGAGCCCGACCAGGGNCAGATCNTCGTGGACGGCGTCGACGTGACGGCNGCCANCGAGAGCCAACTCTTCGCTCTGCGCAAGCGCATCGGGATGATGTTTCAGGACGGGGCACTGTTCGACTCCCTGACCGTGGGAGAGAACGTGGCGTTCCCCTTGGAGCGACACACCAACAAGAACGCAGGCGAGATTCGAGATCTAGTTGCCGGCCGACTGGAACAGGTAGGGCTCCCCGGCATCGAAGATCGCATGCCCTCGGAGATCTCTGGCGGCATGCGCAAGCGCGTTAGCTTCGCTCGAGCCATCATCATGGAGCCAGCCATCGTGTTGTTCGACGAACCCAACTCGGGACTAGACCCGATGATGTCCGACGAGATCGACTCGCTGATTCGCCGCATGAAGGCTGAGCTAGGCATCACATTTGTCGTCATCTCCCACGATATCGTGGGGACCTTCCGCGTTGCCGACTCCATCTCAATGCTCTACAACGGCCAACTGGTAGCCCACGGACGCCCTGGGGAGTTGTTGCATGCGCCCCAAGACATCGTCCGCAGCTTCCTAGCCCGAAACATCGCCATGCCCAGGCAACAGGGAGAGCCCACATGAGCCGCACCCGATCCAGAGCTCACGAAGTGCGTGTGGGCCTGCTCCTCCTGGGCGCACTGGCTGTCTTCACCTGGTTGAGCCTGCAAGTGGGAGCCCTCCGCTCCTTTGGCAACACCTTTCGGGTAGTCGCAGAGTTCGACGACGCGGCAGGTCTGGTGGAGGACGCGGCCGTCAAGATCGCCGGAGTTCCCGTGGGGGCCGTAGAGAGCCTCCAGCTGGACTTCGACCGCGCGCGCGTCGTTCTGCTGCTGAATCACGACGCAGGAGTCCGCAGCGATGTTCGGGCCGAGATCCGCGCCCGAAGCCTGCTTGGGGAGAAATACATCGCACTCCGACCGCAGAGCCAAGAGGCCCCGCTCCTGGCCGACGGCGATGTGATCAGCAACACAGTCTCTGGGCTCGACGTCGACAAGATCATGACCCGCTTCGGGCCACTGCTCGACCAGGTCAATCCAGAGGACGTCGCCCGCATCGTCAAGAACCTCGGCGAGGTGACCGAGGCGCTCGGAGAGGACGCACCCAAGGTGTTCGAAGGCCTCAACGGCCTCATCACCCGACTCAACATCGCCGCAGAAGCCGCGCCAGAGCTGAAGGAAGAGGTCCCGCTCCTGGTGACCGACCTGAGGCGGCTCAGCTGGAAGCTGGAGAAGAGCCTGTCGCGCGCGGAGCGAACACTGAACTCACTAGATGCGGCAGCCATAGTCGTCCCCGACACGGCACAGAAGCTGAACGCTGCGCTGGACCAGGTCCAACCCTCCATGGATGACTTGGGCCGAGCACTGGCTCAGTCGGACGAAGCCATCGCAGGGCTCCTCTCGGCCATGGCGAAGCTAGAGAAGTTGGACGAAGCCACGCTCCGACGTCTACTTCGCGAAGAGGGCGTACTCGTTCGCCTGCGCTCTCAGAAGAAGTAAGTCTTCAGCTCAGTCTTCGTCAGGCTCCGCCCCATCGGCTGGAGGACTCGGCTCGTCCTCCGTGTGGGAGGCCCGGTCTTCAGGCGGAACGGGCTTCAGCCGAACGCTCGCGTGGACCTCTAGGCTGTGGTCGGTCATGAGCGCCCGGATCTCCTCGCCAATACGAAACTTGTCCATGTAGAGACGTACTTCCTTGGCAATGAGACCCGCCAGCTCTTCGCGCCCCTTGGCCGAGATAGCAGCAGCACCGGACACGATGTCCCTGGGCCGGAAGTCTTCCCCAGCCTCCTTGAGCCGACCAGTGGTCTGATTGACAGCCTCAGCACCCACCCTCAGCAGCTTGGAAGCCAGCTCCCCAAGAGGTCGCTCGCGCCCCACCCGGTCAGACACCCGGCCGCTCGCACTCCACTCAGCGCGAAAGTCGCCGCCGAGCTCATCGTCAGCCCGATCGTCTGTCGTCTCAGCGTCCGAATCAAGGCTGCCCCCCGAGTCAATCGGAGACTCTTCAGGGCTGTCATCCCCATCCACGGACTGCGCGGAATCACCCGCCGGCACCTCGTCCTCTTCAGGCTCTGCACTCTTTGCGGACTTGGCTGGCATGGACGGATCCTTTCCCGGAACGATTAGCCTGAGCGACGACGAGCAACGCGACGCGCCCTTCGTCGCTCCCGTGGATTCTGCAGGTTCTTGGCGCGAGGAGCCAGACGTGGGTCCTCTCCTTCGAAGTCATCTTCGATGATCTGGTGCATCTCGTCGACGTAGGTACAGCCCTCGGGGAGCATCCCCTGGAGCACCACAGAAGGGGTGACCCTGCTGCACTCTGGCTCCGCCTCGAAACGACGTGCATAGACCCGACAGTGGTTGTCCGAGACCCGAAGGTAGCTGCACGGATCCTCCGTCGCCACCCACCGGTCATCGACCCACTCGGCTTTGTAGCAGCACTCTCCGCAGTGGTTGCAGAGGGCTTCCCACTCGGACTCCGAGTACACACGGCCCAAAAGAACATGGACCCGCTGTTGCAGCAGTTTTGAGCGAGTGCGCGGCGGTGCCATCGCTGACAGGATACCGCGGACTGCGACGACCCACCCCATCGTCTCTTCGCCTGTGCTATCGAATCCAGACACAGACCCGGGAGACCCCCCTTGGCTCGCTACAGCTCCAAAGCACCGCCCGCGTGGCTGCTGATCTACCTCGCCGTCACTCTGCCGATTCTGTCCTTCAGCACCGGCTGGACGGGTACCTTTGTGTGGTCCATCGTCTGCGCGGCAGGTGCAGAGTCCCTCGGTGGCGGACGACCAACACGCCACATCGCTGGAGCTCTACTCGCCCTCCTGGGGGGCTGCGCACTCGTCTACCTGACCGCGATCGGGATCCGGCCCATGGCCATCGTGTTGTTACTGCCTGCGGTGGTCGGTGTTCACCTAGCCCGCCTCCTGGGCAAGAGACCCCATGAGTTCCTGGGCACCCACCCCCTCCGCACAGCCCTTTGCTTCATCGTGCCTGTGGCCGGCCTGTACCAACTGGGGCTGATGACCGGCCAGCTGCCCGCAGTGACCGACGATTTCTTGTTCCACGTCCACGAGATCGAGGGCCCGGAACCCCTGACCGAAGAGGAGCAGTTGGCAGCGCTCGACGTGATCGGCGCAGTGCTTGGGGGCGCGGACGTTGCACCCGTGACCCTTCCTCGACGCCTGAAGAAGCGACACTCGGGGGACACCTACGTCACCCTGTACCGACAGACCCGGGGCATCAACATGACTCGAGGGTGGGCACCCCCGGGGCCACTCTGGGAGCAATTACTGGAAGCCACCCAGGCCGCCGTGGTCAACGCGCCAAAGACAGCATCCTGGAATCGCGACTTCTCGGAAGTGCGCATTCAGGTCGACCTGGCTGGTGACGACCACCTTCTGTCCTCCGGCATCTTCTTGGGCCTCGTCAATTGGGTCGTCGAGAAGACACTGCCCAAGACCGCCCGATGGGATCCTCTCGTCTACCGCTTCGAGCCGGGGATCGATGGACTGCGCATCGAGACTGGCGGCAAGAGCGGCGTCCTTCTCCCCTCCGATCTCATGACCCGAGGCCTCTTGACACCAAGAGACCGAGACAATCGCTTTCGAGTCAACGACCTGGCCAAGGCATGGGCCGAGTTGAGCGGGCTGGTGGGACTGGCCGGCCAACCCCTAAAAGAACACCCCGTGTTGCGGTTCCGCACCACTTCCTTTGCCCAACCCATTCCCACCGAACGGCGAGCAGTCTCCATGCTTCGCGCCAACGTGCCGCTCGAGGGAGACCTGGACGAAGGACAACTTCTTGAGTCAATCGAGATGGCCGGCAAGTGGCTACTGGAACAGGTAGAGGAGGATGGGCGCTTCGACTACCAATACTTCCCACACCTGGACAGTCATGGCAGCGGCTACAACGAGGTGCGCCACGCCGGATCGGTCTATGGACTCTTTCACATGGCACACGTGGCCAGGTCAGAGCCCACCCTCCGGGATCAGGCGGATGCATACACCGCGGCAGGGCTCAAGGCGTTGGGACGGGTGTACCGCAACCTTGGCCCCCCGCCGGGCACCAAGCCCAGTGATGGCTTTGTGACCTTCTTGGAGGGACGGGAAGGCAGGAAGAGCAACTCCGGCGGGCCAGCGCTCACGCTCTTGTCCTTCCTCATGCGCCCACAGCCAGACCAGGTTGGGGACCCCGAGGTGCGGGCCCGGCTGGTTCGCCCGGAAGACGACGCCATCATTCGCGGGCTCGCCCGAACACTCGTCGCGATGATCGACGACGAGGGCAAGGTCTACAGGCGGTGGACCGAGGCCCAGGCGGGTGGCGGGGTCAAGGAAGAGCCCCTGTACTTTCCAGGCGAGGTCATGCTGGCCTTGTGTGTACTGCACGACCGCACGGGAGAAGCCCAGTGGCTTGATGCGGCCAAGCGCATTGGCAGGCGTCAAGTAGCGCTCATGGACCACCGTCGGGCCCTGCCCGACCACTGGGTCATGCAGGCTATCGACTACCTCGATCGATTCGAGCCCGACGAGCCTCTTTGGCGAGAGGCCGGGTACGAGATGGGGCGGCGATTCATTGCGGACCAGTTCCCGCCCCACCCGGAACCTTTTGACGACTATCGGGGAGCATTCCGGCGCATCCAAGAGGTGCCGCGCACCACCCGTGCTGCAGCTCGAGGAGAGGCCATTGGAGGCATCGCGCGGATCGCCTGGCGTCATGGTGATCCCAGCTGGCACTGGGAGCGCTCCTTGCTCGAGGGGGCACGACACCTCGTGGAACAGCAGTTCACCGTCGACAACTCATTCTTCTTCCCCAAGCCCGAGGAAGTTCTGGGTGCCATTCGCATGGGCATCGTGGACAACCACTGCCGCATCGACAACAACCAACACGCTATCGTCGCGCTCGGCAACGCCTTGACCGCCCTACGGCACCGTCGCCCCGGCTGGGGAGAGCGGGGAGAGGGAGGCTGAGCCCATCCATGGTCCCTACCCTGCCCACGGACGAGGGCTCCAGGCCTGCGCCAAGAACACGCCGACTCATCGCGCTCTCCCTCGTGTTGTGCGCGCTGAGTTCGTTGATGTTGCTGGGCGCTGCTGATGGAGAGCCTACGCCTGCCACCCAGGAGACCACCGAGGCGACAGGACCCATTGCCGCCGGCCTCGCCAAGGTGCTAGCTGGTGAGGGCCCCTATGCCACACCAGACCTAGACGTTCGCCTCATCAGTCAGGCAGGCGACATCCTGGACCTGGACAAGCTCATGGGCGAGGGGCTGACTCTCCTCTTCTATTTCAGCGCTAGCTGCCCACACTGTTCCCTGGTGGCGCCAGAAGTGGTCCGACTGAGCCAGCGCCTCGGGGACAGCCTGACCATCCTGGGCATCGCCTCGGGATCCAACGGCTTGGACGCCATCGGACGCTTTCAGGACGCGCAGAAGCTCCCCTTTCCCGTCCACAAGGACTTCAGTCGACGATTCGCCTCCCGCAACCAGGCCGTATCCACGCCAACCGTCCTCCTGATCCGCAAGAAGGCAGACGGTGGCTTCGAGACCCTCGAACACTACCGACCCTTTTACTCGGGTGCTTCCCTAGCGACCGAGATCCGCATTCGTACGTTCCTGGGTCAGGACCCGTGGCAAGCATTCGAACCCGGCCGCTACCACGGGGCGAAGGCCTGTGGCTCCTGTCACCGTGAGGAATATCGCTCCTGGCAACTCACGCACCACTCCAATGCATACTGGACACTGTATGAGCGGAAGGAGTCGAGCCGCGCCGAGTGCGTCAAGTGCCACGTCACGGGCCTGGGGCAGAGCACGGGTTTTGAGCTGGGCGACGACGGGTCCCCCCTGGCAGATGTGACCTGTGAAGCCTGCCACGGCCCCGCCGGGCCTCATGCCCCGGGCCATAACCGCGCGGACACACCGCCGGCTTCGGCCTCATGCACCCAATGCCACGATCCAGAGCACTCGGTCCGCTTCGACCTTGGACGAGCCTTGCCGGCCATCGACCACTTCCGAACGACAAACATGGACGAGGCAACATTCCAACAGGGCCGTCGTGATCTGCTCGAGGGGCGAGCTCCCAAGCCGCTCCTGGCGTTTCCCGAGGGCCAAAACCTGGGTCCGAGCAAGTGCGTCGAGTGCCACCGGACCGAGCAACGACACTGGTCTCGCTCCGGGCATGCCCGCGCCATGAAGACCCTCAGCCAGAAGGGCGCCGCCAACAACATGGAGTGCGTGCCTTGTCACGCCGTGGCAAAGACCGAGTCGCCAACGAAAGCCAAAGACTTTCACGACGATGGAGTGTCTTGCGAGGCCTGTCATGGGCCGGGGGAACAGCACGTCGCGGCAGGCGGCGGCAAAGACAACATCGTGGGACTCGGAGAGACCTGCCCGGAGTGCGTCATCGAAGGGATCTGCACCCGCTGCCACACCCCAGAACAGGACCCCGACTGGGAACTAGACAGCGCCCTCGACAAGGTGCGCCACGCGCGCTGACTACTCAGTTCCCGCTGGTGCCCGCAGGAAGGCGCCCAGCGCATCGAGGACTCGTCGTCCCGGCGCGGACAGGGGCGCCAACCCGTCCGGCAACGAGCTGAGGAACTTGCGTCCATAGCTCTTTCGAATGATGCGGGAATCCAACACCAGGACCACGCCTCGGTCCTGGCGGTGCCGAATCAGTCGGCCAAAGCCCTGGCGAAACTTGAGGACTGCTTGGGGAAGAGACAGCTCTCGGAACGGATCGCGGCCGCTGTCCCGGATTCGCTCCGCCCGCGCCACCTGGATGGGCTCGGTGGGCACGCGAAACGGCAATCGAGGAAGGATCACAGACGACAGAGCGTCGCCTCGCACGTCCACACCCTCCCAAAACGAATCGGTACCAAAGAGGACACAGCGGGTGCCAGTTCGAAAGACAGCGAGGAGCTTATCGCGTGCCAGGTCTCCCTGCCTGAGCACCTGATAGTCGGTTCCCAGCCGAGCACTGACGCCATCGGCCAGATCGTGCAGGAAACGGTACGAGGTGCACAAGACAAACGCTCGACCTTCGCTCAACTGCACAGCCTCGGTCACCACATCGATGACCGCGGCCAAGTAGCCCGACTCAGAAGGGCTTGGGATGTCCCTGGGAATCCCTAGAAAAACTTGTTCGCCATAGTCGAACGGAGACGGAATCTGAAGGGTACGGACAGAGCCTGGTAGCTCCACTTCGTCAGACAGACCCACCCGATCCAGGAAGTGCTCGAACCGTCCAGCCACAGACACCGTCGCCGAGGTCACCACAAGCGAGCGGAGACCGTCCAGCAAGGTGCCCCGAACCACCTCGGCCACGTCGATGGGTCGCACCCGAAAGCGAGGACTCGGAGAACCCTCCCGGTCCCTCGCCACCTCAATCCACCGCACCCGATCGGGCGCGGGAGAGAAGGCCGAAGAGAGGGCTGCTGTGCCGTCCACGACGCGTCCTTGGACGGTGGCCAAGTCCAACTCCACCTGCCTGAATCGCTGTCGAAACGCTGCTGGCATGTCCTCCAGTCGAGTTCGCACTCGCTGAATGCCCCGCGCCACATCAGTGAGCTCGCGCGCCAGCTCGGCTGCGCTTTCGGTAAGCCTGGCGGCCAATTCCGGCTCCTCCGACTCGAAGTCGTCGGTCAGACGCAATGTGCCGCTATCTCTGGAGCCCTCCGCGGCCATCCCTCTCCGGCTCCCCGGGTCCGAGCTCGACGCAAACAAGACCTCCTGCCCCAACTCAGCCATGCGGGTACGCACTGTAATCCGGGCCCCCTCCACCACCGCCTGGACCTCTCGAATGACGGTCTCGAGGCGATCCGCCTCCTCGATGGCCGGGCCGTCGTGAGCCGCCTGCTGGAGCCGGGTCAAGAGCCCCTTCCGACGCCCACGAACAGGCCTCAATCGACCCAACTGCTGGAGCAAGCCCAAGGTAGTGACGTTGCTGCCCGCAAACTCCGTGGCCACGTCCTCTAGGTGATGTCCCTCGTCGAGCACCACGTGCTCGTAGCGAGGGAGCAGCCCACCGGGAACGCCCTCGGCCCGGAGCTGACGGTCGGCCAGGAGCAGGTGGTGGTTCACCACCAGGAGGTGCGCCTGCGAGGCATTGCGACGTGAGTTGTAGAAGAAACACTCGTTGTAGTGGGGGCACTTGACCCTCAACGTGTGCTCCGTGCGGCTATCCACGAGCTCCCACAGCGACCGGTCGGGGACAAAGGGGAGATCGTCCAGATCGCCCTCGGGAGACACCTCGGCCCAGTCCCGAACCTGCTCGAGAAACCGCCGCTCCTCCGCATCCGCATCCGCCTCTGACTCAGCGAGACGATCTTCGAGCTTGCGACGACACAGGTAGTTGCGGCGACCTTTCAAGATGGCCACCTGCAGCCGAGGCAGGACTTTCTGAACGATGGGGACGTCCTTGTCGACGATCTGCTGCTGTAGGTGACGGGTACGGGTAGAGACAGCAACGCGCTCCCCATGCTCCAGCGCCCGCATGGCCGAGGGCACGAGATACGCCAGAGACTTGCCTGTTCCCGTCCCCGCCTCGACCACCAGGACACCGCGCTCTTCCTGGGCCATGGCAACAGCCTGGGCCATGTCCACCTGGCCTGGCCGGGGCTCATAGTCGGGCAAGCTGACCGAGAGCCCCTCAGGCCCCAGAAAGATCCCCGAGATGGCATCCGTCGACAGCGGACCACGAGCAGCACGGCTCGGCTCGACGACGACGTAGACCCCCTCAGCCTTGTTGTCGACGATGAAAAAGCCCACCCCTTCCTGCCCGTAGTGGGAGGCCAGAGCCAGATCGGCATCCGATGGCGCCAGATTGCCGGAGGGATGGTTGTGAATGATCACTTCACCCGGCCGACCCACCTGCCGCAGAGCCGGCACGGCGGACGCGTGGCCGCGGCAGTGCACTTCGACCTCTTCGACCCGATCGGACTCCAGCAGCCGACCTACGAAGAAGACCTCGTTGCCGCCAGCATCCAGGATGGCCTCGGCCACATCTTGGCGGGCTCGACCGCTCAAGTAGCGGTCAATGGACGACAGCCCTGTCTGCACCTGGAGCGTTCAGTCGTTGAGGACGACCAGGACGGCGCCCTGCTTGACGGCATCACCCTCACTGATGCGGATCTCAGCAACAGTGCCGTCGTCGGGCGACTCGATGGGGATCTCCATCTTCATGGACTCGAGGATCACCACCTCATCGTCCTCTTCCACCTCCTGGCCCACGGTCACCAGGATCTTCCACACGTTGCCTGTAATACTCGCCTTGATCTCTGTCACGTCCTGCTCCGCTGGGTGTTCTGCTAAATCAGGGTCGGCACTCAACGACGTACATGGAGTCGAAACCACATGACGACCACCGAGAGACCGGACGAATCCTACGCCGGCGGCCCCAACGCGTCCACTGACTGCGGCCCAGTAGCCATCATTGGTCTCGGCCGAGCGGGAAAAGCCCTCGCGTTCGAGTTCGCCACGGCCGGCATTCCCCTGGCTGGCACCTGGAATCGCACACAGCGGGATCGGCCAGAGGCCCTGTCGGGTGTTCCGGACTACTGGGGGGGATCCGCCCCCCCTCCTGAGCTACTGGAGCAGGCTAAGGTTGTGCTGCTGACCGTGGCCGACGATGCAATCCACACGCTGGCCTCCCAGCTGCAACTGGCTCAAGACACTGTGCTCTTGCATATCAGCGGCTCGATGCCCGCTGCCGTACTTGGTGCGCCTCCGCCCGGCACCCGCACGGGCAGCTACCACCCACTGCAGTCCTTTTCCAACATCGCGACTCCGTCGGATCCGGCACCTTCCTACTGTGTGGCATTAGAGGGTGGTGACGAGGCCGTCGCCACCGGTCAAGCGCTGGCGAGGAAGACAGGGCATCCTTCGGTGGTCCTTCGACCAGGAGCCAAGCCTGCCTATCACGCAGCAGCAGTGCTGGCCTCCAATGGCCTTGTTGCCCTAACCGCAGCCGCTGTGCGTATCCTCAACAGTGTTGGCATCGAAGACGATGACGCCTGGGAGCTGCTCCAGCCACTAGTCCGGGGGACCGTGAACAACCTCGATCATGCCCAACCAGCCGATGCTCTCACCGGGCCCATCGTTCGGGGAGACGTCAGCACCGTAGCCCGGAACCTCAGGGCACTCGAAGATGACGCGGGCGCCACGTCCATTTATCGGGCCCTAGGCACCGAGGCCATGCGACTGGCTGCTCAGCGTGGCATGAGTGCTGCTCAACTGGCGTTGATGGCCAATGCTCTCGTCGCTCCAGTGGAGCGCGCAAACGACGACTGACACGGTCTACTTTCGCCGCCGCTTTCCACGACCTATATTGAAGACACAGCGACTCCATGAGCGGAGTAGGTGCTGGGAGGTCCTTCGGTGCTCGACGCCTTCATCATCGAGAAGATCAAGCGAGACGAGGAACGCCGGCGGCGTGACCGGGCTCCCTTGACCATCGAAAAGCCGGAGCCACCCCGCAGACGCCCAGAGACCGAGCGCAAGGACGACCCATCCACCCCCAATCGGGGTGTGGTCATCATCGATCTCTAGCGAGTGACCAAGAGCAACAGCGGGGACCAAGACGTCGCGGGCTGGTGAAGCCGGCGGGATTCGAACCCACGACCTCTGGCTTCGGAGGCCAGCGCTCTATCCAACTGAGCTACGGCTCCAGACCCAGCGACGGGGCGGGTTTATACCGACGGCCTCAGACCTTTGCAACGAGCGAGAAGCCCAAGGTCCACGGGCGCCTCTCTAGCGAGGGTCGCCCGCGATCCACGACCGAATGGAAGGAAGAGTCTTTGGGTTCCAGTCCGCCGACAACCGCTCTTCGCAGAAGAGAAAAAACAAGGTGTCCACGATCCCGGTCGCCTCTTCCAACAAGAACATGCGCTCAAAGATTCGCTCATCCACACCGTCGTTCACTTCACCCGGCACTTTCAGGCCAGCCAGCTCCACCGGATCACTGCGTAGCGAGAAATAGAATTCGCGGTCCTTGACCCGCATCCCGACACTGGCCGTCTCCACAGTCTTTCCAGACACGAGCGCCATCTTCGCCTCAGCGCTCGTGGCGGGCGCTCCTCCCTTGAGGTCACTGGTCTGAGGGTCGTCACCTCCGGTTCGGAACTGGATGCGGTCATCGATCCAAAGGTCGACAGAGCCGTAGTGCGGCAGCTCGAGGTTTCCGTAGCCACTCTCGCTCCGCCACCAGAGCCACAGGAGAAACTCCTTGCCCAGGAAGGCAGCCGCCGGGTGGTGCCGAGTGGAGGGGGCCTCAGAGTTCTCATCGTCTGGACCCGAAGGCACAGCGTTGGCGATGGGTCGTCGCCCAGGGTCTGCGGCGGGCTCAGCGCTCATGTCCTGATCCACAAGATCACCGCGCTCTTCCCGAGAGCCCGTGTCCTCGGTCGGCACGACCGAACCACCAAAGAGCATATTGCCCCCACCGTCGTCAGGGTCCAGGGGCCTCATCGGCTGACCTCAGGGCGATAGTCTGCGTGGCCGATCCCATCCAGCGCAGGCAGCCAATCCCCTGCCCTCTCGTGCCCCGCTACAAGCTCCACCAGCCCCACGGGCAGTAGGAAGTAGCCGAAGGTGCGATAGAACAGTTCTCGAACCTTCTCCGAGACCCGGTCCGAGTTGGAGAACAGCCAGAGGCGGTGGCTGGAGAGGTCCCAGCAGATGTCGTACACCTGCACGGAGGGCAGTTGCTTCGGGTACAGCTCCAGCTCCAGTTGCTCCCGGATCTCCGTCTTGATCTGGGAGGAGCACCGCTCGCGTCCTGTCTCGGCCTTCCAGGCGTCAATGCGCAAGTCGAGCAGGCCCTTCAACAACTTCGCTGGCAATCTCTTGTTGTCCACCCGCAACGAGAAGCACATGTACTGGTTGTAGAAGGTGTCCTCGTGGGTGAACTCGGTGACCACGAGATTGCCGTGACTCACCCACCCCATGTTCTCGCCACCTCGGGCCGCCGAGGGGGGTTCCCGGAATGCAGCCTCCTGAAGACTGTCCAGCAGCAACTCGTGCCGAATGGACGCCGGTCCATTCTGAACCAGGAACCTCCGAGCTCCCATGGCTCCCGACAAGAGGGGCATGCTGCTGACTCTCCCTGGTGCTGACGAGGAGGCGGCCGTTTGCTGCCGGCCACGCGCGGCAAGTATATTGGGAAGGCACCCGGCGTCAATCGCCACCTCCGATGGCTTCGATCTCCTACTCTACCGACACTCTGTCAGTGTCCATCGACACTCTTCGAACGGACCCACGATGAAGAAACGACAGGTCGTCATACCCCGCCTCGAGGTAGTCCGCCGGGGAGAGGTGATTCGTACCATCCCAGTGAACAGGAGCCGCATTGTCATCGGCAGCGAGCGAGGCGCTCACCTGCGCCTAAAGCACCCAGCGATCCTGCCCCGACACCTGGAGATCGTCGTCGTCAATGGCCGCTACCTCGAGGCAGCCAACTTGGCCGGAGAAGGCCGGGTGCTGCTGGGCAATCAGCCCATGAACCGGGCACGCCTCAGAGAGGGTGATGAGCTGGATCTCGGCCCGGTCACACTCCGACTTAACTACGACCGAACTCCATCCATGGAAGGTCCGATCCCGTTCGATGACACGGCGTCCCTATCGATCCGCACGGACACGATCGATAGCCTCGCCCCATCGGACACCGAGAGCGCAGACTCCAAGAGTGCCACCGACTTCTCCGCGCTCGATCCCGAGGAACAAGACACCGTCGAGGGCACGGCGCCTACCGACCAGGAAGAGGAGACCACTGGTTTTGCCGGCCTGGTGGATGATTCCGGCTTTGGCGAACGAACGCTCGACGACCTTCCCGAGCTCGACTCCCTCCAGTCCACCTCGACCGATCCTCCGCTCGTCCCCATGGACAAGTTCCAGGGCAACGACGAGCAACAAGCGGACACCGACTCGAAGATCCAGGCACTCGACGAGGAGTCAGACTCCATTGTCCCCGAGCTCGATGTAGAGCTGGGGGAAATGACCCTTGATCCGGTCCCTGTCGTCGTAATTGAGCCACCCGGCGGACGACCCCAGCGCGTCCCCCTTCGCGTCGGAAGTTTCGTGGTAGGCGCCGGTCGATGCGCGTTCCGGCTGAGCTACCCGGGCGTCGCGCCAGCCCACGTCGAGGTCATGGTCATGCCGGATGGGGTGGTCTACCTGAAGCACCTGGCAGGCTCAGGGCTCTTGACCCTCCGCAACGGGGCGCCCATCCAGTTCTCTCGCTGGGGCGCTGGAGACCGCGTGCAAGTGGGCCCTGTCGCTCTCAAGCTGAACCTGGTCTCGGCTGCGGACGGCGTCGTCACCGATCCCGTCGCCACCCCCGCAGCCGTCCCCCCACCGCAGGGAAGCACCTCGGACCCCGACACCCTGGGCACCATGGCCGACGAGCCCACCCCGTTTCGGCAACGCATCGCTGGCGAGCCCAAGCAGCGGCGAAAGGATCGATTCGGCTTCGGCCTCCGGAGCGGCTCAGCCCTCCCCAGCTTGTCCCCCCGCAAGGGAACGGACGGCACCAAGCCGGAGGCCGAGGTCGCCAGTGCTGACAAAGAGCCGCTGGTACGTGTTCACAAGGATGCCAAGAAGAAGACCAAGAAGAAGGCTCGCAAGTCATCCAAGAAGAAGACCTCCTCGCCTCTGGTGACGACCAACACTGTGGAAGTGGACTGGGCGGTCTCCACCTTCGACACCCTGACCGCCATTGGTTATGGCGACTCCGACTGGACCGAGTTCAAGAAGCCGCTCTGGCAACGGGCTGCGATCCCGCTCTTGGCCCTCCTCCTGAGCAGCTTCATCGTCTTTGAGGTCGTGCAGTACCTGTATCCAGGCGCCTTGAAGGAGATGGTCATGGGGAGCGCAGCGCCCACGGTGGCGCAGACCGCCTCCGGAAGTGCTGGCATCAACCGAGACGATGCGGGGGTGCTTCCCATCGGCGAGAGGGTCGTTCAGGTGGGCGAGCCTAGGAGTCGCCGAGGCAGCGCCACCAGAGGACGGGCTCGGGGAGCCAGCGACCCAGCCTCCAGGGCCATCGACTGGGACGACAATCGAGGCGGCATTCTATTCGAGAACCGAGTACCCAACCGCAGCATCGAAGAGTACGAAGAGGACTTCGTCGCCAAGCCAGCGGCGGTAGACCGCCCAGAGGACTCTCTGAATCGAAGCGACGCAGTGGTCGCGCCCACGCCGTCAGGCGGACAACAGGGCTGGGTGGACATGGATGTCGTCAACAACGTCTTGGGGTCAGGTCGTCGCAAGCTCCAGCACTGCTACCGCCAAGCTCGCGAGGACGACGAGACCCTTCAAGGCATTCTCTGGCTCAACATGACCCTGGGAACCGACGGGCGAATCCGCGGAGTCATCGCCGAAGCGAGATCGACCCTTCAGTCGGCCTCCATGCTGAAGTGCATGGAGCGACGGCTCTTCTCGCTGGACATGCCCAAGGCAAAAGATGGTCCCGTCACCTTCTCGGTCCCCTTCGAGTTCTCCCCTACATCGAACTGAACCGTGTCTGACACCCAAGCCCCAGCCTCCGACGACAGGCACCCATTCGACGCCCTGGTGCAGCTCATGGAGACCCTGCGCGCCGAGGGTGGCTGCGCATGGGACAGAGCGCAGACACTCGACAGCCTGAAGGCCTACGCGCTCGAAGAGTGTTACGAGGTGCTCGACGCCATCGACTCGGGCGACCCCAAAGAGCACTGCGAAGAGCTGGGCGATCTTCTGCTTCAGGTCATTTTTCAGGCCCAGATCCAGCGAGAGGCCGGCGCGTTCGATGCCTACGAGGTGTGTCGCAAGATCACCCACAAGATGGTGCGACGGCACCCCCATGTCTTCGCCGGCGAGACAGCAGACACTGCTGCCGGCGCTCACGCATCCTGGGAGAAGATGAAAGCAAGAGAACGTCGGGAGGATCCTGCTCGCGAGCAGCAGTCCGTACTCTCCGGGGTGCCACGAGCCATGCCGTCTCTACTCCGCGCTTTGCGCATCTCCGAGAAAGCGTCAGCCCAGGGCTTCGACTGGTCCACAGCCCACGAAGTGCTTCCGAAGATCCGCGAGGAGATGGGAGAACTCGAGGAAGCCCTAGAGGCACGGGATGAGCCCATGCTGCGCCACGAAGTTGGCGACCTCTTGTTCGCAGTGGCCAACCTGGCTCGCCACCTCGACATCAACCCGGAAGAAGCACTGCGACAGGCTAATGACCGCTTCACGAACCGGTTTCAGCACGTGGAGCAGCGTGTTCTCGAGGACGGGCAGAAGATGACCGACCTGGGCCTCGACACTCTCGAGCAGAGGTGGGAGGAGGCCAAGGTCGCCCTCGCCGCAGACGAAGCCACACGTCGAAGCCTTCACTCCGACCCCGACTCAGCCTAAGAGGGGCTCAAGCTCACCATGCTCTTCCCGCTGCTCGTGCTCGCATTCACGTTGGTGCCGGCCATCGAGATCGCGCTCTTCATACGAATTGGGGGCTCCATCGGAGCCGCGGCCACGCTCGCCGTGGTGCTCTTCACGGGCATCGCCGGAGCATCGCTCGCCCGTTCGCAGGGTTTTCGCGTCCTCCAGGACAGCCAGAAGGCCCTTCAAGAGGGACGCGTTCCCACCGATGAATTGTTGGAGGGCGGTCTCGTCTTGTTTGGGGGGGCGCTACTGCTTACCCCTGGGTTCTTGACCGATCTTCTGGGGCTCGCGTGTCTCCTGCCGCTGACCCGCAAGGCTGGGGCGGCCCTGCTCAAGAGATGGCTCGGCCATAGGCTGCAAGCACAAGGCGATGGACGTTTCCAAATGAAGGGGTGGTCCGTCAATGTGGGTGGAGTGCGACCCGGACCAGCAGCGAGCAACTACGCGCCATCAACCGCTGAGGGCGACATTGCCGACCCCCCGCGCACCCCCTCATCGCGACGGAGCGCACCCCAGACTATCGACGCCACATTCGACGTGCTGGACGACAACAGCGCCGACGACGAAGAGGCGGTGACGGACCGAATCGAGAGGCCCGAAGCGAAGGAGTAAACCGCTCGGACTAGAGAATGGGTCTGTAGTGCAGCGAGTTGCTTCGAGCATCCTCGTTGGACGGATCGAGAGCCTTAGCCTCCACGAACAAAGCTGCTGCCTCATTCCAGATGGCATTGAAGCGCTTCTTGTCACGAAAGATCAGATCACCGGACTCAATGGACCTCACCAGGACCTCCCCCAGCAAGTTGACCGCAAACGAGAGCAACTGCTCGCCCGACAAGCCGAGGATCCACTGACCCCCGGACCGGAGAATCTGAACCGCCATGCGCGCCTGGGCCTCCGCCTCCTCCCAGTCCTCTGAAGACGCCGCCAGGTGGGCCAGCTCGAGCCGAGGCTCCGCCAGTCGAGGCTCCGCGGCGAGGATCTCTCGAAACAGGCGCACTGCTTCTTGGATCTTGCCCTGCTGTCTCAGTTCGAGCGCCGAGGTCATGGCCTCCTCAAGGGATTCAAGGTGAGCCTCGGGGGCCTCCGCATCCACCTCCGGGGGTTTCTCCCCTGTGGACGGTGACGAGGGGTCTGTCTTGCCGGCATCGGACATGGAACCTGTTTTTCTCCTGGACGCTTCACTCGCCAACCCGACGAGCCCGAGATGGTCTCGGCTGCGCGCGGCTCCTTATAGTGGAGGTGCCCCCGCTTGCCCAGCCTCTACAGGCAGCGAGTGCCACGTTGATTGGGAGGAGAGCGTCCGGCGACGCGAGAACTCGAGGCCAGCCGCGTTGACCGAGCCCCCGAGGAGCACTACCCTTTCGGAGTGCACTCTTTCGCCAATGGGGTCTCTTTGACCCGCCACCGGCTCCATCTAGTAGCTGCTATCAGCGCTACGTTGCTCTTGTGTTCCTGCGCCACCAGCCAGAAGAAAAAGCAAGAGGGGCCGCTCTTGGGAGATGACTGGGTCGACCCAGTCCAGGAGTTCGAAGAGGGTGACGGCTTCCGGAAGATCACCCTGGACATCAACAATGACCGCCAGCCAGATGTGTTCAACTACTTTCGGGCGGGCGAAGGCGAAGAAGTCGACCTGCTAGTGCGCAAGGAAATCGATCTCAACTTTGATTCGCGGGTGGACGTCATTCAGATCTGGAAGGACGGGGCGATGGCCCAGGAGCAGATCGACGCGGACTTCGACGGACGCACCGACTGGACTGACTTCTACGACGCCAGCGAGCGCATCCGGGCCGAGTGGGACACCCGCTTCGACGGCTACCCCGACCTAGTTCGATACTACGAATCCGGGCAACTGGCCCGTCTGGAGATGGACACCACAGGCGACCGTCGGGTCGACTACTGGGAATACTACGAGGGTGGCGTCATGCAGCGATCCGGGTGGGATCTCAACGCCGATGGCAAGATCGACAAGTGGGGCGACCGCTGATCATTCTCCGATGACGTTACCCCATGATTGTCTGAGGCCGGTTTCGCCCGGCCTCATGAGGTTCTAGGGTCCAACTCAGGGGTGCTCTACCCGCTCGGCTCAATGGGCCCGGGAGATCACTCAGCCCCTGGCTCATCATCGCCGCGTGAAACAGCCGGGAGATCTGGCTCGGTGTCCGGCTCATCGTCGGCCATGGGGGCCGGTGGGATCGCGTCTTCCGGGTCGCCAGCGGTCTGAGTCGGCTCGTCCCCGAGGCCCGGCTCGGAGACCGATCGCCCCTCGTCATCATCGGTGGACAACGTGCCCGAATCAGGAAGTACACCCGTGTCATCCACGAAGCCACCGCTGGGCTCGAAGCCACTGCGGATGGGGCCGTCCATGGTCGGCTCGTCCTGCCAGGCCGGATGCCTGCTTCTGTCGTTCATTCCACCCGTCAGCGGCGGCGGAGGCGCCTGAGGAGCCAGAGACGAGCCGGTGGATTCTTTCTGAGCGTTCTGTGGAGCCGGCTGCTGCTGAACCGCGACCCCAGCGACCAAACCACCGATCGTACTGAGCATTGTCGTGGCCATGAACGTGACGAAGCCATAGGCCATAGCCATGGCTCCCATACTGAGTTCTGGTGCAGGCCCCTGAGTAATCTCAGCCACCAGCTCCTGGCTCTGCTGGATTGCCTCAACATCCGTACTCACGAGAAAGATGAGGGTGCCCAGGCTCGACGCTACCAACCCGCAGACAGCTCCGGTCATAAAGCCAAGACCGGCCGACTCTCCAGTCGTGGGGTTTACGCCGTCACTGCGACGCGCCCAATGCACCGAAATGGCACCAGCCAAGGCCGAGAATGGAACACAACAGCAGTTGAAGGCACTGAAGGCGCCCCCAGCGATCCCACACACGAGCACAACGACCGCACGACTCACACCGCTGGTTCTCAAAGCAACCCATCCTCACCAGCATCAGCCAGCTGCTCGACAATCACCCGGACATCTTGCGCGCGACTCCTTGGCACAACAAGCACCGCATCATCGGTGGCAACCACAACGAGGTCCTGCACACCCAGGAGCGCAACGGTCTTGCCCGGGGCATAGACAATGTTGGCCTCCGCGTCCTCCGCGACCACGAGGTCCGCCCGGGCGCAGCCACCCGGGCCTGCTTCGAGTGCAGGCGCCAAGGCGTGCCAGCTGCCCAGGTCACTCCACCCAAAGTTCGCCTCCACCGTGAGAACGGATGGGGCTTGCTCCATGACCCCATGATCAACGGAGATGTCAGGAAGGCATCGGTACTGCTCAGCGAGGTCCTCCATAGCCCCCCCCTGGACAGCCTCTTGGAGAGGCCGTCCCACATCCAGGTCCGCATTCACTTCGCCCATCAGTTGGGCCATGTAGCCGAGACGAAACACGAAGATTCCCGCGTTCCACCACCAAGCGCCGGAGTCCAGATACTGCTGAGCTAGCTCCCGGCTCGGCTTCTCTCGGAACTCGGTCACCTCCCGAACCTCTCGACCATGACCCGACCCATGAACCGAGACCTCCACGCCCTCCCCCAGGCCCAGATAGCCGTAGCCGGTCTCGGGGCGGTCAGGCCTCACACCGAGCGTCACCACCGCTTCCGACTCGAACGCGGCATCCACTGCCCGGGACATCACCTGCGAGAAGACCACGTCGTCCGCCACCCAGGCATCGGAAGGCATCACAATGACGGGGTCGTCGGGACCTGCTCCGCGGAGCTGGAGGTGAGCGAGCCCGAGCGCTATGGCGGGCGCTGTGTTTCGGGGCTCGGGCTCGAGGATGATGTTCGCTTCGGCCAAGCCCTCACAAGCCCCAACAACAACCGACTGCTGCTCTTCGGCAGTAATGATGAACACTCGATCCGCCGAGGTGATCTCCCCCGCCCGGTCTACGGTCGCCTGGAGCAGCGTTTCACCCTCTGCACCCAGGAGGGGCAGCACGTGCTTCGGTCGCAGCCGGCGCGAAGCGGGCCAGAACCGGGTTCCCCGACCCCCGGCAAGGATCAGCACCCAGGGGGCGGGAGGCGCACTCTTGGGCTCGTCGTTCATAAGATCCTCAGGAGCACGTCAGGCGCCAGCCCCGCAAGCGCCAAAGCCAATCTGCGACCGCACCCGATCCAGCACCTCCCGAGCTGTTGATCTAGCCCGCCCGGCGCCGTCGCGGAGTACGTCTTCGAGGGTGTCCTCATCGGCACGGAGCCGCTCATACGCCTCACGATAGGGACCGAGTTCCGCCTCCATGACCTCGAACAGAGCTTGCTTGGCATGGCCATAGCCGAGCCCGCCTGCCCGATAGCGTTCAGCGAGCTCCGCCTGCTGCTCTGCAGTGGCAAACAGGCGATACAGTGCGAACACATTGCAGGTGTCGGGGTCCTTGGGGTCCTCGAGAGCTGCCGAGTCGGTCACAATCGCCATACAGGCCTTGCGTAGCTTCTTCGGTGGCAAGAAGACGGGGATGGTGTTGTCGTACGACTTGCTCATCTTCTGGCCATCGGTACCCACAATGGTCTGCACGCTCTCACGGACCGCAGCGCGGGGGAGCTTCAGGCAGTCCCCAAAGAGATGATTCACCCGCTGCGCCATGTCTCGGGCCATCTCGATGTGCTGCACTTGGTCCTTCCCCACAGGAACCACCGCCGAGTCATAGATGAGGATGTCAGCGGCCATCAAGACCGGGTAGCTGAAGACGCCATGGTTGATCGCGCCCGCCTCCCCACGATCCCGCGCCGCCTTGTACGCATGCGCCCGCTCCAGCAGGCCCATAGAGGTCATGCACGACAGAATCCAAGTCAACTCGCAGACCTCGGGGACATCACTCTGCCGCCAGAAAGTGGCATGGGAAGGATCGAGTCCGAAGGCCAGGAACACCGCCGTGGCGTCGTAGGTCCACGAGCGCATCACCTTGGGGTCGTGAAGGGACGTGAGCGCATGATAGTCGGCGACGAAGTAGAACGCGTCGTGGCTGTTCTGCAGGTCAATGGCCGGACGGATCATGCCCAAGTAGTTGCCCAAGTGCGGTGGACCCGTAGGCTTGATGCCCGAGAGCGAACGGGGGCGTGGCTTGCTCATGTCTCGTAGCTCCACTCATTCATCTGCCTGAGGGCCTCGTACACCACGATGCCTACGGCAGTGGACAGGTTCAGGGACCGGACCGGACCGGTGAAGGGTACTCCGATTGCGCGGTCTCCGGCACCCTCCAGGAGAGACGGGCCCAAGCCGCGGGTCTCTTTCCCAAACACGAGGACATCTCCCGGTTCGTAGCAGATCGTCGTGTAGGGGCGAGCTGCCCGAGCACTCAAGAAGAACTGACGGTGCGGAGGCGCAGGGAGAGCAGCCTGACACGCCTCCCAGTCAGCGTGAACGTTCAGGTCCACGTTCTTCCAGTAGTCCAAGCCAGCGCGACGCACAGCCTTCTCGTCGATGTCGAAGCCCAGCGGCTCCACCAGGTGAAGCCTGGCACCAGTCGCCACACACAGCCTGCCCACCGTGCCTGTATTTTGGGGAATGACCGGCTCCACGAGAACCACGTGCAGGATAGGCTCTGCCGACTCCACGTCCTGGTTCTCAAGAGCGACCACGTGATCCCCTTCGACCCATCACGGATTCAGGGTGCGAGCACCGCCGCTAGCCCGCGGATCTGCCCCAGCACCCCAGAGACCGCTGGCGGGATCGAATGTCACAGCCTGAACCACACCAGCGTAGCCCAGGTCATCGACCATGAACCCCTCGGCACCCAGCCCCCGCCGACCCTTCTCCGAGAACGAGCTCTCCACAAACACCGTACGAGGAAGCCACTGATGATGGAGCCTCGGCGTGCCTACCGCGGCTTCGGCGCTCAGGCCGCGATCCATCACCGCCAGCAGGGTCTGTAAGGTTCCCGAGATGATTCGGGGGCCTCCGGCGCCACCCACCGCCAAGATCACCCTGCCCTCTTTATCGGCAACCAACGTCGGCGACATGGACGACAGCGGTCTCCGGCCAGGCCCTGGCAAGTTGTTGTCCCCCTGGACCAGCCCGAACGCATTGGCCACACCAGGCCGGGCCGAGAAGTCATCCATTTCGTCATTCAAGATGATGCCGGTCTGCGGGTCAGCCTGAAGGGAACCAAAGGAGAGGTTGATGGTGGTGGTCAGAGCTACCGCCCCTCCTCGGTCATCCAGCACCGAGATGTGGGTGGTGCCCGAGTCATCCACCAAGAGAGCCCCTGTGTCGCCTCTCTCTCCCGCCAGCCCAGCACGATGGAGCGCCACCGGACCGCGAGCCGGCAAGGAGCCTGCGAGCCGGCCGTGAAGGGCCGAATCGAGGAGAGCTTCCACCGGAATCTCTCCATGGTCCGGGTCTCCTCCATAGGCAGCCCTGTCTGCAAAGGCGTGGCTGAGAGCGCCAACCAAGGTCCGAGTCCATGCCACACTCCCGAACTGCGCTCGGTGATGGGACCGATGCTCCAAGATCCCCAGCGTCTCGAGCATCGCGATGCCCCCTGAGGAGGGTGGGCCCATGACATACACCCGGTGTCCACGATACGAGCCCACCAGAGGGGGCCTTCGGCGCACTTCGTAGGCAGCCAGTTCGTCTGGAGTCCACGGCAGCCCCTGTTGGGCCAGAAAGCCCGACAGAGCAACAGCCAAGGGGCCTTCGTAGAGAGCGTCTCCCCCGTGAGCAGAGAGGTACTCCAGTGTGCGGCCCAGGGCCGGACGGGTGCACAGTTGACCCTCTTGCAAGAGCTCACCTTGAGGAGCAAACACTGCGCTCAGGCCGGGATCTGCGAGGATTCCCGCTCGGTCGCGGACAAGCGCCGACGCCAGATCACGATCGACCACGAAACCGTCAGTTGCCAGCCGACGGGCGGGCTCCACCAGCGTCGACCAAGGCAAACTCCCCCCCAACCGATGGAGCGAGGCGAGCCCGGCGGCTTCACCAGGAACGCCCGTCGACCAAGGACCTCGGCGCGAATCCCGTCCCTCGGTCGAGTACACATCAGCAGTAAAGAAAGAGGGCCCTACTTCACGGAAGTCCAAGGCGTCGATCGTTCCATCAGGGAGCCGATACACGGCGAACCCGCCGCCGCCCAGACCACTGCTCTGAGGGCGAACAACCCCAATGGCCAGAGCGACGGCGATGGCGGCATCCATGGCTGAGCCACCAGCGCTGAGAATGCTCTGGCCCACGTCTGCCGCGACCGCATGGGGAGCGGCAACCGCCCCTCCATGAGCTTGGGCCGGAACATCCGCCACAGCGGACGAAGCCGTCGTGTCCGCCTCAGTGGCTCCAGCGGACCAACAGCACAGGGTGAGCAGAGCGGCAAGAGCCACCGACACTGCCTTGAGGGGAGGTCGGGGTCTACTAGGCTGTCGACCGCTCCGACGCCACCTCCCCCGGGACACGATCACTCTCCGCTCGAAGCCACAATGACGCGGGATGGACGAAGCAGTCGCCCTCCCAAGAGGTAGCCGGGGCGCTCTTCGTGGATGATCTCCTGATCGCACTGATCACCTGTGGCTGGCACCATGCCCGTCGCTTCATGAAGTCCAGCATCAAAGGTCTGCCCCAGCGCATTAATCCGCTCGACTCCGAGCCGAGAGAGAGCGCCAAGGAACTGCTGGTAGACCATGTCGAGGCCCTGGACGAGGTCGCCAAGCTCCCCACCCCCAGCGACCGAGTCTCGGGACCGCTCCAGGTTGTCCAGGACGTCCAGCAGATCCCCCGCTATTGCCATTCGGTCCTGATCCAGAGCACGCTCACGGTCGCGCGCCAGCCGATCACGCTCGCGGTCCATATCCGCCGTGGCTTGCTTGTACGCGGTGATGTAGCCCTTGAGCTGGTCGTCCTTCTCAGCCAGCAGCTTCTCCCTACTGGCCAGCAGGTGGCGAAGGTTGGCGATCAACGCCTGATCAGCGGAGACCTGGGCGGTCGCTTCGCTTGCTGGCTCAGTCGCTGCGTCTGCAGCCGGCGAGGGCTCTTCACTCGCACCTTCGCTCCCAGCCTCGTCTGAAATCGCTTCCTCTGGTTGGTCGCTCGGTGCCGCAGACTCCTCGGGAGACGGCCCTGGAGCATCTGAAGTGGTGGATGGCGGTGGCGCCTTGTCGTCGGGAGACTTGTGTAGGGATGGCTGCGACACGGGACACTCCGCAGTGCGGGGAGGAACAGGGACTGCAAGGTCGGGGAATATGCACTCTCGCTAGCCTCGGATGCAAGGGCCAAGCTGCTCGTCTTGACAGCTTCCGTGCTGAGGTCGAAGAATGCCTACATGCCGCGCAGGGCTCTAATCGCCGCGCTCATCGTGCTGGTGGCCCTCACCTACTGGGTGTGGAGACTCGAGTCCAGTGACACTCAGGGCACGGCGACAGCACAACGACTGTTCCCCGGCCTCGACGCGCAAGCAGTCCAACATCTCACGCTCACAGCCCCCAGCCAGACGCTTCGTCTCTCTCGCGAACAAGGGGGCGCCGCCACCGACTGGATCCTGGAAGGCCCCCCAGCGAGACCCGCAGAGGATGCCGTGGCCGAAGCTGCTGCCCAAGCGGCAGCGACACTCTCGAGCACCCGCACGCTCGCCGCCACCGCCGACCCGGGTCTCGGGCTGGGGCCGTCGGCTCTGCACGTCACCCTGGTCTCGCGTTCCGGCCAGCGCATGGGTTTGCGGATCGGGGCCTCACTACCCGTCAGTGAGGGGCGCTACGTTCAGGTCGACGGTGACGACCGCATCCATGTGGTCTCGGACGGCAATCTCTTTCCGCTCGAACGAGAGCCTCTCGACTTCCATGATCTTCGAATCTTACCGATCCCTCCCGCACAGATTACGGACCTCGAACTTGTCACCGATCAGAGGCCGCTCCTCTCGGTTGTCCGCTCTGGGCAAGACAGCTTCCTGTTGGCGACCGGAGACGACCCCAGACCAAGGTTCAGAGCAAAGACACAGCAAATTCAAGACTTGCTCTTGGACCTGGGAGAGCTCCGTGGACGACGCTTCGCAACACCCCAGGAAGGCCAAGGTGGAACAGATGCGCCTACCTTGACCGCTCGAGTGAGAACACAGCAAGGCCAGACTACTCAGCTCGACTTCGGCATCGCCGACAGCCACAGTGATCGCTTCGTCCAGGTCACAGGCGATGGTGCAACCACCATCTTGCCCGATGAAATTCTGCTCGTCCGCGGGTCGATCATCGACGAGCTTCAGCGCCCCGCGGAGTCCTACCTGGATCCGCTCCTGTTGGGGGTGCAGGCCCCAGAAATCAAGGAGCTGTGGTGGTCGGTTCGAGGCATGGAGGGGCGTATGGTCGAGAACGATCACGGCTGGTCGCTCGCAGCCGGTGACGGGGAGCTTCTAGCGAACGAGTTGGTAGAACAGATCCTGAAAGACCTCACCGGCATCGTCACACTAGGCCTGGTGGACCAACAAGCCGGCGACTCGGGCTTGGAGTCGGCTCGACTCGGCGGGAAGACCCAAGATGGAACGGAATTCCAAGTGTCCCTGCTCCGAACCCCCAACCACGACTACGCCGCAGTCCGAGGCGAGAGTGGGCTTCGGGAAATCGACTCGCAGCTCACAACGATCTCTGAGCAGCTGATCGGGCTCCAATCTCAGGGAACGCCGTGACCCAGGATCGGCAACGTGGCGCGCCTCTGCTAACTGTGTTCCTGACCTGCTTAGTGGGTGGAGGCACACTGATCATCTCCGCCATCGCAATCCTTCCTGGACCGGGCCCGGACCCTCTGATCACGCAGGTCGTCGTCATGCACAACTCCATGATCCCCGCCCGACCCAACCTGGAGGCCAACCGCGTCGGAACACCGTCGGAGGCCCCCCGGCTACAGAGTCGCGTAGACGGCATCCTCGACGACCGCGCCGTCACGTCCTGGCTGTACCGCGTCGACCACCACTCCGTCTCCGTTCACAGGCTCCCGGGCAGACCGAGACTCCCGGAGAATGCGTCGTCTATTCCGCTAGGCAACAACACAGCACAGGCCTTCGAGGTCACCGATCTGGCCTTCGTCTGCTGGGAAGTGACCGACGACCACACCATCGCCGTGGTGGGGGCTGCGACTCTGGGAGAGCTGCTTCGATTCTCAGAATGGGTCCAGGAGCACGGCCCAGGGCCGGAGACGATTCCGCTACCAGCGATCCATCAGGACAAAGTACCCAGCGGAGCGAACCGACACAGACCCAACGCGGGCTGACTACTTTTTGTCCGCGTCCAGGTCCGATTCAGGAGGGGAGATCGCCACGCGCCGCACCAGCCAGCGAGCCAAGAGCGCGCTAAAGGCATCCGCTAGAAGATAGCCACCGAGCCCCCCCACAAGAGCGACACTGCCTAAGACCATCTTGCCCGCAGGCAGGGCCAAGGCCCCCACGGCTGTAGTCAACATCGCCGCGAGGCGAAGGCTCCGCCGAAGCGAGAGGCAACCATTGACCAGTTCCAGGGACCGGCGCACCTGTTCTTCACCATCAGCCATGGCCGAGGCCAAGCGCAGCCTCATCGCCGCACCATCCAGGTCGCGCACGCGCGCGAGCAGAAGATGGGCAGCAAAAAACGACGGCTGGAACAGACCAGGAGAGAGCCGGGCCGCCTCGTCGAAGTCCACCAAGGCAGCGTCGAACTCACCCTGCCGAACGAGGTTGATGGCCAACCGGTACCGGATCAAGCCATCCCGCGGGAGATGTCGAGTCGCCATCTCACCGTAAAACTTGGCTTCCTCGTGGCGCCCTTGAAGATCGAGGACGCCCAGCAAGCCCAAGTAGGACTCGCGATGGTAAGGATTCTCACCAACAGAGTCCTGAAAACACTCCAGCGCCAAGTCGGATCGTTCATCGCGGAGATAAGCAACGCCTCTCTCAAACGAGTTACTCCCCCCCTTCTTCTCCTCCTGCTCCAGAGCATCCAGCCACCACGGATGGAAGAACTCGTCCTCGAGGCCTCCCAGCACATTTTCCCCCGGACTTGCCGCCTCACGCGTCTGCCGAGGCTCTACGGAAACTCCCGACGGGATCTCCTCGGTGCCCGTCAAGATGAAGCCCGCTGTGTCCCTCTCTTCGGACAACAACAATCGCTCAGCTTGCGAACTGCTGGCATGTTGGTAACCCCTGCGAGCCTCGTTCCAGGCCTCCTTTGGGTCCTGGTCGCCTTGGCGATCGAACGGAAAGATATAGAAGAGTTGGCCGGGCGATCCTTCGCGAAAAGCCAGGTGATACACGCGGCAACCGGGACGATCCTCAAGAAGGGTTACGTGCAGTTCGGGCTCATCTGTAAGCTTCAGACCTCGCCGCAACAGGACCTTGGCGTAAAACGCACGGAGGACATCGTAGCCTTCCCCCAACGACGAGCGCGGATTGGCGACGGTGCGGACGGACCCCGCCTTGCTGCGCAAGTGGAAGCTGCGCTTGATCTGATCAATGCGGCGGGTGCAATGGCCAATCTCCGCATGAATGACCGCCTCATCTGCATGACGCCAGGTCGCGCTCTGAATCCGGCGGTGATAGACAGCCAGTGATTCCTCGTAAGAATACCTGCGCACCACACCGTCGCGATCCACGAGTTCCACGGGAAACTCAATGACTTCACTGTAGTCCTTGGTGTCGTACGCCTCGAGCTTGGCCCGCAGGTCCTTCTCGTCATGGGATCGTTCTTCAGGCATTTCCACCTTCACCGGGCCCGCTCGAAGACATCGTCCATCGGCGGATGGTCTTCACTCTCAACTAACATTATCTCACGGAATGGCAGAAGCCACACGCCACTTCGCACTCACCCCTTGACAGAGACCACGGATGCCTCGTAAATCGCGTGCGTGACAACCAGCAGACTTCCCAGCCCAGAGAGCCCGCCATTCAACAGGCAGACTCGCGACCGAAGGTTCGCTGAGGCAAGCGCCGACCCCTTCGACCTCATCGTAATTGGCGGTGGCATCACGGGAGCCGGAATCGCCCGAGATGCCGCCATGCGCGGGCTCAGGACCGTACTCGTGGAGAAGGGCGACATTGCCTCTGGGACCTCGTCCGCAAGCAGCAAGTTGGTCCATGGAGGGCTCCGGTACCTCGAGCAGGGAGCCATTGGCTTGGTGTTCGAGAGCGTCACCGAGCGCCATCGACTGCGACTCCTGGCCCCACACCTCGTGCGCCCCCTCCCCTTCGTCTTCCCCGTCTACGGGAAGAAGCCAAGGCCCCTGTGGATGGTGAGGTTGGGGCTGTGGATGTACGACGCCATGGCCTTGTTTCGCGCCTACCGGCTTCACCGGGGCTTCGGCTCGAAGCGAACCACAGAACTGGAGCCCACGCTGCGGCGGGACGGTCTCGATGGCTGCGTTCTGTACTACGACTGCCTGACCGACGATGCTCGGTTGACTCTAGAGACAGCCCGGGCGGCACATGAGGCTGGCGCTTGGATCTTAAGCTACAGCGAAGCCGTCGATCTCATCGTCGACAGAAGGCAAGTAACCGGTGTGGAGGTCGTGGACCGGCTCCATGGGATGAAGGCACGGATCCAGGCGCGGGCGGTGGTCAATGCCACCGGTCCCTGGTCGGACCGGACCGTAGGCCTTCGAGGCGACCGACCGCGGATGCTTCGTCCGACCAAAGGCATTCACCTGGTCGTGGCAAGGGACCGTCTCCCAGTGCAACACGCCGTCGTCATCAGCAACTCCGAAGACCAGCGGGTGGTCTTCGCGGTGCCGTGGGGTAATCGGGTGATGCTCGGCACCACTGACACCGACTACACCGGAGACTACGACCAGGTACACAGCGAGCGAGATGAGATCGACTACTTGTTGGCGCTCACCAATCGCTACTTCCCAGAGAGCGACCTCGGTCCAGCAGACGTGCTGGGAACCTTCGCAGGGCTACGCCCGCTCGTTGGTGGTGAGGGAACAGGGCCCAGCGATGTGTCGCGAGAACACACCATTCGCGTGGAAGACGATGGCTTGATCAGCGTTGCAGGGGGCAAGCTGACTACGTATCGCTTGATGGCTGCCGAGGTCCTCAAGGTGGTCGCCAAGCGTCTTCGAACGCAGGGAGTGCATGTTGGGGGGTGCCACACGGGATCGGTTCGCCTGCCCGGCGGCCACGGGATCGCCTATCGAGGCGAGGAGCTCATCACTCTGGGACCCGATGGTGCCGAGGCAGAACAAGCTGTCGAGGACCGCCTGGGCAAGGATGTGGCGGAGCATCTTCAAGAGAGCTATGGCGGCCGCTGGACCGATGTGGCAGCCC
>PBPL01000002.1 GCA_002724675.1 Deltaproteobacteria bacterium
CGGGCGTGGCCACCATTGTGTTGGAGCGGATCCTCGATCTGCTAGCTGTCTTGGTGTTCCTTTTGTTTGCTGTCCACCAAGCCGACCTGCCAGCGCTGAACGTGCCCTTCCGAGAGCAACCTGTGGAGTTGGGTGTGGAAGGTCGCAATGCGGTGCTCTTCGCCACTACGATTGTGACCGTGCCGGTGGCCATGCTGGTGATCGCAGGGGAGCGGGGTATTGCTGTTGCCGAGAAGGTGCTTCAGTTTGTTCCGTCCGCCGTCTCTGGCCTGGCAGTGGGCCTGCTTCGCTCGTTTGTTGTGGGGTTCCGGAGCTTTGGTCGGCCGCTGGACCTTCTGATTGCTGTCAGCCTGACGTTTGTCTGTTGGGTCTTCAACCTGCTCGTGCTCTGGGCCTTGTTGTTTGCTTTCGGGATTGACCACCTAAGCCTGGCCGACGCCACAGTCGTCATGCTGGCGGTGTCCGTCTTCTTGATGTTGCCTGCGCCGGCGGGTGGCTTAGGGGTGTTCGAGGCGGGCGCTGTGGCTGGCCTCATGCTCTACGGCGTGACGGGGGCGCAGGCGGCGGCGTTCGCCGTGGCCCTGCACGGAACCCACATCGCTGTGATCGCCGTCTTTGGTGTCTTCGTGCTCGCCACCGAGGGCTTGGGGCTTCGCGGCCTCTGGAGGGTCGGAACCCAGGGCTTGCCACCGGACAGCTCCGATGCAGCGTCGGAGGACGCGGGGACGACACCCGGCCATCAGCACGAGTGAGCTGGGCGCTGCCCATCGTTGCCCCCGGGGAGACAACAGAGGACGACGCACCACGAACCCGCTCAGTCCGTCGAGTCGGTGGCCCTCGTGATGGTTACCTGGCAGTGTCCACACAGGCCCTCGAACGACTCCACAATCCCATCGGGCCACCGCACCTGGAGTCGGTCGACTCGGTCGGCTTCGCCCAACCCAAAGAACAGCTGGGGCTCGCTGCCGCTGAACGACCCTCTGCCCCCGGCGCTGATCTCCTGCGTCTGCATCAGGGCGCCAGCCTCGACCGTGACCTTCGCGCCGATGCCAAATCGGTTTGAGGACAGGGGGTCTCGTAGGCTCACCACGAGTCGCCGACTCGTAGTGCAGCGGCCCAGCAGGATGGAGGGGGCACTATCTAGGTTGGATGTGACCAGATCCGGTACGCCATTGTTGTCCAGATCAGCGATTGCGGTTCCCCGAGCATTTCCGGTCTGCTCGTGAGGAAAGACCTCGGGAGCAAGCCGGAAGTCAGGCTGGCTCCCTAGATCGGCGTCATTGACCAAGAATCGATCGGGTTGATTGGGGACGTAGTTTTCCCCCCAGTCCGGTGGGGGCTCAGCGCCGATGTGGGGGCCAAAGTTGATGTACACGCTGGGGCGACCGTCTCCGTACAGGTCGATGTCCACCACGGACCAGGAGATGTCACTGGATGTCTCGACCACCTCGGTTGCCCAGGCCACACGCACATCGACCCACTGCCACGGACCGACTGATTGCAGCGCTCGGGTCGCGCCGATGTTGGAGAACCAAAGGTCTGGATGTTGGTCGCCATCCAGATCTCGAAAGAGGCTGCCCATGGGGTAACGGAGTTGGCCTACGCCGCTGTCCGGGTGCCGGTCCACCCAAGACCAGGCGCCCTCGGTGGCTCCGCCATTCTCCCAGAAGTTGGTCATCCCCCTCCAGGGCCCGAAGTCGTTGACCTGAAGCAGATCCAGGTCGCCGTCATCGTCGAGATCGCGGAAGGCTGCTTGCAGGCAGGCGCCCTCCTCGTCGCTGACGATCGGCAGGTTGCTGGTTTGATCGGAGAACAGGGCGCCGTCGTTCCGATAGAGACTGCTGGCGACGACATCGGGACCGTTGGTGTTGGCATCGGGCCCCGTCTCCACCAGGCCGTACGAGCCCACGAAGAGGTCCAAGTCCCCATCTTGGTCATAGTCGCCCCAGGCCAGTCCACCGGGATAGCCGGGCACGGGTGCCAGGCCAACAGTCGTCGCGACCTCCAGGAAGCTGCGGTCACCTTGATTTCTGAACAAGTGGAGGCTCTCGAACCCGGCTACGAGCAGGTCGAGGCGGCCGTCGCCATCGTAGTCGGCCGTGTTGACGTAGAACGTCCGGGAATCGGCTAGACCGATGGTGCCGGCGGTCGCGTCGCTCGCCGGCTCGAAGGTGCCATTGCCCTGTCCCCAGTAGAGTTGGTTCGCGCCATCTTCTTGTGCAAAGAAGAGGTCTGCTGCACCGTCGCCGTCCAGGTCGGCAGCGACCACTCCACCGCCAAAGGCCCCATTGAATGGATCATCGTCCTCGGGAGTGTTGTCGAAGACCGGGGGAATGATGACGTGTAGGAAGTCGACGCCTGAACCAGGGTTCCCGTCATCGAAGCGTCCAGGTGCACCCACAGGGTCGTCGCAGATGGCTAGGGGCAACTCCGTGACCGAGGGGACGGTCACATCTGGGTCGTCGGCAGGGGAGTCGTCGTGGGGTGGAACACAGGCCCCGAGCAGCACGAAGAGTGCGAGCGCGGCTTTGGGCTGGGCGTGGAGCACGCCTGGAATCTAGCAGCGGAGGAGGCGCTCAGGGAGTGCAGTCCAGAGTTGCCTGGAAGCTGCCCCCCTGACCGGCGAAGCCGTCGACGACCAGCAGGTAGGTTTGGCCGGCAAGCGCACTGAACATCACGGAGTTGGCTCCGTTGTCTAGGCACAAGCTGCTGGAGCACTCTCCACCGGAGCCGTCGAGGACGAACACATCCTGGTTGAGCTGGGTCGGTCGTGGCTCCACCAGGGCGAACTCCACAGCGCCCGAGCTGGGGGCCGTCCACTCGTACACCAACTCGGGACCGTCGTAGTTGCCGACGTTGCAGGGGTAGCCGTTCATGTTGCTGGTGGCCAGCGGGTCGGAGAGCGTGTTGCCTGAGATTGTGTCGCCGCAGCGGATTGGCTCAGCGGGCACGCACTGCCCGACCCATTGGTTGGGTCCCCCCTGGCCGTCTTGCGCAGCGTCGGTTGTCTCGTCGTCGTCGAGAGTCTCCGCCCCCGGCGGTGCAGTGCCACTTCCCGTGGAGCCCTCGTCGTCGCTCCCGAGGTCGCCAGCCTCGCCATCGCCGGTCTCGATGTCAGGCGGGCTGGCAGCGCATGTCTCGTCGTCGTCGCTGACCCCTTCGTAGATCCCGCTGTCTTCTGCAGCCAGGAGGTCCAGGGGAGGGAGGTGGTCTTCACGTGGGCCATCGTCGAAGAAGTCCATGCGGAAGACGACCTCGCCATCGATGGCTGATCGGGTCGACCAGGAGCGTTCTTCGCAGGGGCCCAGCGCTGAGCCCCATGCCGTGGGGTGCAGCTTGAAGGTGGAGCCCTCGACGCCATCCAGGTGAAGAGTCGCTTCCACGATGAGGAACACTTCTCCTTCCCAGCTGTCGGTGCCCACCGGCTCCAGGTCGCCACTGGCTCCCTCGTAGTGGGGGACGATCTCGGATGTCCAGGAGTCCGGCCGCTCCCAGTTTCCCGTCATCTCAAAGACGCCGCGGGTGGAGGTCGCGATGCGGCCCGAAGACTCCCCCTCACCTGTGTTGTGGCGGAATCCCAGCTGGATGACGACGTCGAGCGTGCCCGAGCCGTCGAGTAGGCCGGCCTCCCACTCCAGGGGATAAGAGTGGGTGCTGATTTCTTCCACGCCGCTGCGTTCGGTGAGCCCATCGGATTCGAAGGTCGCATCCAGGTCGAGGTCCAGCTCAATGGTCAGGGTGGCGCGGGCTTTATTGAGGCGCAGGAACCCGAGTTCGACGTCGAGGTCGAGCTGCGGCTGGAGCCGGAGGGTTCCGTGCTCCACCAACACACTCGATCCATCCGCCTCGTCCAGAACTCGTCCCGAGAAGTCCGTGATCTCGCGAGCCCCGAAGCTCCAGCTCTCGTGCAACTCTACGTCGACCACGGCTTCTGCCAGCGTCGCAAACTCGGTGAAGACAATGGCCGTGTAGGGGTCGGGGCGCTGCAGTTGGGTGATGCGTCGGAGATAGCCACCGTGGAGCTGGCCGGCCAGGATGCGGCCTTCAGCGAGTTCGGGGACAGCGTCCGCGCACAGCAACTCCAGGGTGATGACCTCGCGGTCTTGCGCGAAGCTCACGTCTCCGAAGCACGGCTCGCGCTCGATGAGGATGGTGTCCGGGTGGAGCGGGCCGTCGGGGTGTTCATTGCCTGTCACGTCCCCGTCCAGTTCGTCACCCGCGCTCTCGGCTCCGGGCTCGTCGGTCGACCACAAAGTGTCCTGGTCGAGCGACACGGGGGCGCAGCCGCTGTAGAGCATTGCCATGATAGCGAAGAGGAACTGGACTGGATGACTTCGGGCCATGCGTTGTCTTACACCGAGAATCGCGACCTCCACGGACTCTCAACAACTGCTCCACTTGTGGGATGAACTCTCCACATTCCCGCGACATTCCTGCGTCTGTAGAGGATGCTTTCCATGGGGGGACGCAGATTGAGGTCGCGGTGGCGCGTTCGCAACAATCAGGAGGCCCGAGCGACTGCCGCTCCGAGCCGTATCCCGTGAGTGTCGCGCCCATGATGGCGGTGACGGACCGTCACTGTCGGTTCCTCCACCGCACTCTGTCGAAGCACACGCTCCTCTACACAGAGATGGTGAGCACTGGGGCCATCCTGCACGGCGACCGCAGCCGGTGGTTGACCTTCTCCCCGGAAGAACGCCCCCTTGTGTTGCAGCTGGGTGGGGACGACCCCACAGCATTGGCTGAGTGCGCTCGTATCGCCGAAGAGCACGGCTTTGACGAAGTCAATCTCAACGTGGGCTGTCCCAGCCCTCGGGTTCAGACGGGCAACTTTGGGGCTTGCCTGATGAGCGAACCGTCTCGTGTCGCAGCGGCCGTGGATGCCATGCGCCACGCAGTCTCTGTGCCCGTGACGGTGAAGCATCGCATTGGAATCGACGATCTCGACAAATACGAGGACATGGCCAACTTTGTAGGGGTCGTGGCCGCCTCAGGGTGCGACCGGTTCACGGTTCATGCGAGAAAGGCGTGGCTCTCGGGCTTGAGCCCCAGAGAGAACCGAACCATCCCGCCGCTGCGCTATGCCGATGTCCACCGCCTCAAACGAGACTTTCCGGATGAGATCATCGAGATCAACGGCGGGTTCACGTCGCTTGAGCAGGTGGAAGAGCAGTTGGAACTCGTGGATGGGGTCATGATCGGTCGTGCAGCGGACAGCGACCCCTACCTGCTAGCCCAAGTGGACAGCCGCTTCTTTGGTTCTGAGCGCACCATTCTCTCTCGCCACGAGGTCGTAGAGGCCATGTTTCCTTACATCGACCACATGCTGACGCGCGGAGAGCGGCTCTACCGCATCGTGCGGCACATGCTGAACCTGTTCGCCGGCCAGCGAGGTTCCAGGGCTTGGAAACGATACCTGAGCGAGGAGGCCCACCGGCCGGGGGCCGACATCGACGTTGTTCGGGCCGCATTGGAGCGGGTTCCTCGTCCGTGAAGGGGCCCGAGGTCGGACCTTAGGGCCTCTCTTTCGGCTGTTCTGAGCCATCCTGTTTGGCATCGGCGGGTGCGATCAAGCCTGGAAAGGGGGACTAATTAGGTCTACAATTTCGGGTGTACCCGTGTGAGTAACGCAATTGACGGACTCAAAGACCCCAAAGCAAGGCGCGCTGGACCAATCTGAGGGCGAGGTGCGCCCGGACGAAGATGGACCATTGGGTGCCGTCGAGTCCCTGGCCCAGCGTGTGGGTGATGAACTGCATCGTCGTGTAGAAGCTCTCCACGGTCGCGTCGAGGCGCTGGAGGGCAGTGATGACAGCGGATCTTCGGCAGAGGGCGAGCACACGGACTCTGACGGGAAGTCCTCCCGGCATGCCCAGCTAGAGCGTCTTCAGCGAGAAGTTCGCGGACTCGGAAGGGTTGCTGGTGATCTGCGGCGGTTGGCTGCGGGTGCGCCGCCCCGGTCCTCGGAGCCCCGATGGCTTCGGCGCTGGCGTCTGTCTGTGAAGCCCAGCGAAGGTGCTGTGGGCTCTGCCAGTCGCCCAGCCCCCTTGCTGGACCGCAACCGGGTCCTGGAGATGATGGCGGCAGGGGATCCCATCGAAGAGGTCTTGGATCGCGTCGTCGAGGGGGTCGAACTTCGCATGTCGGGGCTCGCTTGTGCCCTCGTCATGTCCGACGGTGCCAGTGGCGAGATAGCCACCAGTCCTTCATTGGACCGGGCATTGATTCAAGACATACACAGTCGTCTCGGTGGCTCCATGTCCGGGGGCAGTGGCGGCAGCGGGCGTGAGGACATCGAGGTCTGCGACGTGGCTAGCTCGGTGCGCTGGTCTGGTGGCCGTGATCTCTTGACGGCGCAGGGCTACGTGCGCACCTGGTGCTGCGCGGTGGCGCTTGCCGATGGTGACGAGGTGGGCGGCCTCTGTGTCCTAGTTCGTGAGGGCGACCCCTTGGAGCCGAGCCGGTTGCAGCGGCGGGTGATGGAGGAGGCGGTCAGCCTGGCGTCCATCGCCATTGGCCAGGAGCGAACTCGTCGCGAGCTACAGCACCAGGCACACCATGACCAATTGACCGGCTTGCCCAACAGGGCCCTACTAGTGGACCGGCTGGAGCAGGCGATTGTGATGGGGGTCGTCGGTCGGCACAAGAAGCCTGAGTTGGCGGTTGTGCTTGTGGATCTGGACAACTTCAAGGTCATCAACGAGAGCCTAGGGCATCGGGCCGGCGACCTCGTGCTCAAGGCTGTGTCCCGCCGTATTCGCAATGTATTGCGGGAGTCCGACACGGTGGCCAGGGTCGGTGGCGATGAGTTCGGTCTGTTGCTCCCCGTGTCGTCAGCAGCAACCGCAGCAGCGGTTGTGGACAAGTTGCAGGGGATCCTGTCGGCTCCGTTTCAGGTGGGTGGACGAGAACTGTTTGTGACGGCGAGCTTTGGCATTGGGATGTATCCCGCTGATGGTGGTGATGCCAGTTCCCTCTTTAGCGCTGCGGACAGTGCTGTTTTTGCCGCAAAGGCAAAGGGTCGCGATACGGCTCAGTTCTTCACATCGACGATGAACGCCGAGGCCCGAGAGCGTCTAGCGCTGGAGACGGAGCTTCGGCGTGCAATTGACTCGGGTGGGTTCGTGCTCCACTACCAGGCGCGGGTCGAACTCCAGACCGGCCGCATCACGGGTGTGGAAGCGCTGCTCCGTTGGCATCACCCAGAGCTGGGGCTTCTCCTCCCAGGTCGGTTCCTCGCGGTGGCTACCGCAGCCGGTCTCATGCCTCGTATCGGGGAGTTGGTGTTGCGCATGGCGGCGCAACAGGTCCGAGCTTGGCGAGACCAGGGGGTCCTCGGTGTCGTGGTGGCCGTCAACCTCTCGGCTTCTCAGTTCCGGTTCAGTGACCTCGCCGCGACCGTCAACCAAGTGATCGATGAATTTGGACTCGATCCCAGTTGGCTGGAGCTGGAGATCACCGAGGATGCCCTCATCGATGACATCGACTCGGCGACAGCACAGATGCAGCGGCTGAAGTCGCTGGAGGGGGTCAAGCTGGCGATTGATGACTTCGGCACAGGATATTCGTCCCTGGGCTACCTGAAGCAATTCCCCGTGGACATCCTCAAGATTGACAAGACGTTCATCTGCGACCTCGCCGGTCGCAGCCCGGGTGCGGAAGGCGATACGGCGATCGTCAAGACAGTCATTGAGTTGGGTCGAAACCTAGGCCTCCGCGTGGTTGCGGAGGGCGTCGAGACCGAAGACCAGCTGCGGTTGTTGCAAGCGCTCAAGTGCGACGAGGCCCAGGGCTTCTTGCTGGCCCGTCCAGTGCCGGCCGAGGAGTTGGTGGACCGGCTTCGTGCCGGCGGTCTCGATAACGTCGCCCGACACTGAGCGCGCGACCTCGAGGCGGTCTTCAGAGCCTCTTCAACTCAGAACAGCTGTACGCCGGGGCTGCCGGACTCGGTCAGATGGCGCGCATTCAGGGAAGCGTCCGTGAAGTCATTGCTCTCTCCGATGGGCCAGTAGCCCAGGAGGTCACTCTCGTTGCCCGTGATCGGCTCGCACATGGTCTCTTGCAGCTGGGCTCCGGTGCGAGCCACGCCCCACATGCGCACCTCATCAAGCAGGCCTTCCCAGAAGCCTGTGGCAGCGCTCACCCCGTCCCAGGATGCGCCGATGCTCCATGTGCCCGCGCCACCGAGATCCAGGCCTGCCGAGTCACTCTCGGTCAGCGCTACCACGCCATCCACGTAGAGCAGCAGGTCGGCACCGTCGTAGGTCAGCGCGACGTGTGTCCATGTGTCCGTCGTTGCTGTGGGGCCCGGGCTGACGGTCTGTAGCGTCCCGCCAAGGTGCAAGGCTCCTTCCCAGCCGGAGGACTCGAGGCCGAGGAACGCATCCGTGTCGCCGGTGTTTTGTGACTTGTAGAACACTGTGTGGGTGGACGACGCGACAGAGTCTGCTCTGACCCAGGCTTCCAGTGTGATTCCGTCGTAGAGGCTGGTGTCGAACCCATCGAGGCTCAGGAAGTCCTCACTGCCGTCTAGACTCAGCGCGACCGAGCCCCAATCAACGGTGCCGTCGCAGTTGTTGTCGATGCCGTCAGGGCATGTCTCTGCGTGGCCTGGGTGCTCCGCGTCACCACCCTCGCTGGGGTTGTCGTTGCAGTCCCCACCGCCGATGACTGCACCGACTTCGCCTTCCCAGCCACTACACTCGACGTAGCCATCCCCGTCATTGTCCTCTTCGGGGCTGGCCAGGCCGGGGTCTCCTCCACCATCCAGCAGCCCATTGCAGTCGTTGTCGATGCCGTCGCAGAGTTCGGGGTTACCCGGATATCGTGTGTCCGTACTGTCATCGCAGTCATCGCAGGACAGCGAGCCATCGTTGTCCTGGTCGACCTCTCCTGCGCTGTCGGCATTGGCCCCATCGACGCAGTCGTTGTCCTCGCCATCGCAGACTTCGTCGTTGCCCGGAAAGTTGGTGTCCACTAGGTCGTCGCAGTCCTCGCAAGACAGCACGCCGTCACCGTCGTCGTCGACCTCGAAGGCGTCGTCCATGTCGGGGCCGCCTACGCAGTCCGAGTCGAGGCCGTCACAGGCTTCGTCCGCCCCCGGATAGATCTGGTCGTTGTCATCGTCGCAGTCCGCCGCCAGCACATCGGCGGCACAGGTCCGAAAGCCATCGGCATCGGTGTCGACCTCACCGTCTGAGTCGAAGTCGGCCTGGCCGTTGCAGTCATTGTCGAGCCCATCACACACCTCGGTGTTGCCGGGGTATGCGTCCTGTTCGTTGTCGTCGCAGTCGTCGCAGGACAGCCAGGTGTCCAAGTCCGCATCGACCTCTCCATCTGCGTCGGCGTCCGGTCCATTGACGCAGTCGTTGTCTTGGCCATCACAGAGCTCGTCATTTCCGGGAAACCGGTTTGGGTCCGAGTCGTCACAGTCTTCCTGATCGCCGGGATCGGTGGAGCAGACCGCCCAGCCATCCCCGTCGTCGTCCACCTCGGAGCCCCCGTTGTAGTCCGCTTCACCGTTGCAGTCGTTGTCGCGGCCGTCGCAGAGCTCGGGGGCGCCGAAGAAGTTGTCTGCGTCGCTGTCGTCGCAGTCCTCGCAGGACAGAGCGCCGTCGCCGTCCAAGTCGGCTTCTCCTCCGGGATCGAAGTCCGGCTGGCCATTGCAGTCGTTGTCCGCTCCATCACAGACCTCGACGTTGCCTGGGTACACAGCGATGTTGTCGTCGTCACAGTCCGCGCAGGAGGGAGAACTGTCCCCGTCCCCATCGACCTCCCCGGCCATGTCGGCGTCGGCCAGCCCATTGCAGTCGTTGTCCTGGCCATCGCAGGCCTCCAGGTTGCCTGGGAAGTTGTCTGCGTCGTTGTCGTCGCAGTCCTCGCAGGACAGCGAACCGTCGCTGTCGAGGTCCACCTCGCTCTGAGAGTCGGCGTCTGCGACCCCGTTGCAGTCGTTGTCTAGACCGTCACACACCTCCGGGTTGCCGGGGAATGTGCTGGCCTGAGCATCATCACAGTCGTTGCAGGAGATGACGCCGTCTCCGTCTTGGTCGATCTCTCCGGCGAAGTCGAGATCTGCGGCCCCGTTGCAGTCGTTGTCGATGCCATCACAGACCTCCGGGTTTCCGGGATACCTGGTGTCTGTCGCGTCATCGCAGTCGTCGCAGGCCAGGAAGCCGTCCTCATCGAAGTCGATCTCGGCATTCTCATCTCCGTTCAGGTCGGCGGCTCCATTGCAGTCGTTGTCGATGCCGTCGCAGAGCTCGACCGCGCTGGGCGAGATCTCTGCGTCGAGGTCGTTGCAGTCCTCGCAGGACAGGAACCCATCCTGGTCGGTGTCGGACTCGCCGGCCTCGTCGCTGTCGGCAAGGCCATTGCAGTCGTTGTCGAAGCCGTCGCAGACCTCCTCGTTGCCCGGGACGTTGAATGCGTCGGCGTCGTCGCAGTCCCCTTGGCACTCGGAGAGGCCGTCCGCGTCGTCGTCGGTCTCGTTGCCGTCTGTGCCCCCCACATCGGCGAGCCCGTTGCAGTCGTCATCGACCGTGTTGCACAGCTCACTGGCCCCCGGGTAGGTGGACGCTTCAGTGTCATCGCAGTCGCCGCCCAGATCGGTGTGCCCATCGGGCTGGCTGCAGGCTGTGGTCGCGTTGGCCTCATCTCCGAAGCCGTCCCCATCGGCATCCGGGTACCAGGTCCTGGCTGCAAAGGCGTCGCCTTCGTCTACTAGCCCGTCGCAGTCGTTGTCCTTGTCGTCGCAGATCTCGATGGACTCGGGGTGCACTGCGGGATTGTTGTCGTCGCAGTCTTCCCCCGCGACGAAGCCGTCTTCGTCAGCGTCATTGTTCTCTGTCACCGCAGTGGTGCAGCCTGTTGTAGCCACGAGCAGAGCAAGGGTCAGCAAGAGCCGGGGAGCGGATGATTTGATGGGCAGGCGATGGCACACGCGCGGCTCCGAGTGGACCTCATCGTAGCAGTGGGCCTTGGCACTCGAAGCGGGCAACTGTGCGTTCAGTGTCGTCATGAGGAGTTTCGATGCTGCAGGAGGTGGTCGACTCCTTCGACGAAGCCGCGAGCTCCATCGAAGGTGGTGACATAGCGGGGAGGGGTCTTGATTCGGTCCACCATGTGCTTCAGGTTTGCGACCCCAATGCTGCAGTCAACTAGATCGAACAGCGGCGCGTCGTTGGGCGAGTCGCCAAAAAAGGCGACCCGTCCTCTGTCGGCACCGCTCAGCTCCCATGGCCCCAGATCTCTGGCGAGTTGTTGGCACATGGATGCCTTGTCGAAATCGCCGAACCAGGCGTTGACATGGATGTTGGAGAGCTTGACGTGGCAGCCGTTCTCTTCGAGAAATCCAATGATTGCATCTACTTCTTGTTCGGCGAGAGCGCGGACGTCCTCGCAGAAGTCCACGGCGATATCGAACTCCCGATAGGACTGATCTGAAGCCATGCGTGCGCCCGGATGTCGTCGCAGGACCTCTTCTGCGAGCTTGTCCAGGCGAGCTCGGTTGGTGCGTCGCGTCTCTTCGTCCTGGGCAAAGACTCGCTCCATGCGGTCCTTGTCTGAGCCGCCCGATGTGCGGCGGAAGATCAGCCCTCCATTCTCACCGACTACGGCGTCCACCGGCCAGGTGCGAGCGATGAGGTCGCACCATCCCGCCGGTCGACCGGTGACGGGGACAACCCGCAGCCCTTCGCCCTGGGCTCGCTCCATCGCCTGGAACACCTGGGAAGGGATGCGGCCCTCCCCGTCGGTGATCGTCCCGTCGATGTCGAAGAAGATCGCCTCCAGGACGGATGCCTCTTCTGCTGGCAGAACTGCGATGGGGAGCATGAGGATCTCAGAAGCTCCGCAGACTGTTCATGAGTAAGCCCTTGGTGGGCTTGGGGTGGAAGTTGGTGGACTTCGACGGCATTAGGTGGCCGGCAAGAGCTACACGGAGGACTTGCAGCGGCGGTACTCCGCGCAACAGCACCGCCAGATCAGCAGCGCCACTGAGCGTCTGTTGGACGATGTCCTGCCGGCAGCTGCGGTTGTGGCTGAAGGGGGAGCCGGAGGCCGACAGGTCCGCGACTGAATTGGTGCCGCCCACAAGGAGTTCGTCCAAGGGAGCCAGAAGCAACTCGTCAGCCACCGCCGCATCCACGTCTCGCAGTGCCGGGGCTAGGGAAGCCAGGTCATTCTTGGCGCTCTCACGCAGCAGTAGCGTTCGAAGCCCGAAGGCCCCTACCAGTCCGAAGCGAATGCCTCCGGGGTCATCCAGGAATCGGAACAACTCGTCCGGCTCGGTGGAGTGACCCATCTCGAAGCAACGCGAGAGCTCCTTCAGAAGGCTCTCGTCCGGAGCCCGGATGGACTCGCAGATACGGTGGGTTGGAGCACAGTGAAGCCCGGGGTCGTCTGCTGGGACCAGCAGCATCATGACGTAGTCCGATGGCCGCTCCCGGCGGCTGGGATCTGTGGTGTTGACTTGGTCTCTGTAGGCCAGCGCGGCCTCGTAGCGATGGTGCCCATCGGCAATGACCGCGACTTGGTCACGCAGGGCTGAGGCCAGTCGGAGCTGCGACTCTGGGTCTTGATCCCGCCAGACGCGGTTGAGACAGGCCTGGCCGTCCGGAGTCCAGAACTCTACGTCCCGGCGCTGAAAGCCCGACAAGTAGTCAGCGAGCACCTCGTCCTCGTCGGGGACCAGAGCCATGACCATCGACAGCTGGGTCTGGCAGGTGATGAGTTGATTGGTCAGGGCAGGCGTTGATCGTCCATGGGTCTCTTCGTGAGGCCGGATGCTCCCGTCTTCGTAGTCCTCCACGCGGATCAATCCCACCAGCCCGCGCCGAGCTCTGCCATCCAATTCTTGCTCGTACACGTAGAGCGCCGGCCGGGGGTCCCGCACCAGGACCCCCTCTTGTTTCCATTGGGCAAGCAGTCTGGCCGCGTGGGTGAAGGGAGGCTCTCCACCGGAGGCCAACGGGCCCGTGTCCCCTCGGATGGCCTGGCGGATGTTGTAGGCGTGTACGCCGCCCACAATCGTGCGGTCCTCCGGCTCCCCGGCCACAGCCGGTGAGACGAGTTGGTCGAGATGATGCAAGTGATCCTGGCCGTAGCGCAGAGCTCGCATGGGACGAAGGACTGGCATGGCGGTCCTAGAAAGGCTCGTAGCCGACCATAGCAAAAAGCGAACTGTGGGCCCTAGGGCACCGGCTGACTGTGTAGCGGCTGAACACAGTCAGCCGGTGCCGCACTGGATTGCACCGGCCGTGCAAGTCGGGCCTCGGTTGACTCCCATGGACCCTTGGGCTTCAATTCCGGTTGCCGCGGGCCCTCAGTAGGGTCTCAGCCCGGGAACCTGGAGTACACGTGAAGTCTCGACTGCTCGCCCCCTTGTCGCTGTGTGCTCTCCTCCTGGCTGGCTGCGATGGCGACTGGACTGTTCCAGAGACCAACACCCAGGACTTTCGTATCAGCTTCACCGAGGCTGAGGTGACGGACTCGTGTGTGAATGCCCAGGATGGGGAGCCGGAGCAGGACCCCACGGCCATGGTTCGGGCCAGCGACAACTTTGATCCTTTCGAGCAGATCTACCGAATCCACTTCCCGGAGGGGAGCGAAGATCCGCGCTTCGACCTGTACTGGAAGCATGAGGGAGATAGGGAGTCCGACTTCGCCTTTTTTGCGGCGGGCACCCTCCAGGGCACCATGGAGGAGGGGTCGTTGACCTACTCAGGGGGAGCCTTTCAGGAAGAACGAACGGATGGCCGTGTGACCTTCGAGATTGATGGGCGGGTCAGCGCCAATGGTCTCGCTGGCTGGCAGTCGGGTCACGAGGACTACATCATCACCGAATCCACCAACAACGAGGCTTACCCGGTGGGTTGCGTGTTCCGGCTCTCTTACGAGGGGCAGCCCCTGGCTGCTCAGGGGGACGCAGCTTCGGACGAGGGCGACGAGGGGTGAATACTCCGCCGAAAGGTCGCCTCGAAGACACGCTCTCCTGCCCTCGGGTCTGTTGCGCGCGGTCATGAACGACAACGGACTCTCCTGGTCGCAGCGTTCTTCGGGACTGGTGCCCGCGCTCTCGGGCTCTGCGCTACAGCTACTCTCAGCGGTCCCTTCCGGCATGCGGCAGCGGGCTGTGGGGTGGTCGTTGTCTGCTGCTCCCCTCGCTCGTTCGATCGAATCGGAGTTGGTGAACGAGGTGTCGCGTTGCTGGGCTGACATCCCGCTGCCACGTTCTCTACCCGAGATCATCGATGATGCTCGCCGGCTGCAGCTGACGCTGCTCTTGGAGCAACCATCCGCTCTCGCCGATGGACCGGAGACCACCGGTCTACACCTTGAGGTGCAGAGCCTCCAGCCGCTCGAGCGGATGTTGGAAGGTGGCCGCAGCGCGTTGGTTGTGACACCGACCTTTGGCGCCTGGCAAGTCATCGCCCCCGGCTTGGCTCGGCGCGGGTACGCAGTGGCCTTCTTGGACCTCCGTCCGCCTGCCGCGCGGCCCAGCCGCCCTCAGCCTCCCGGGCCGGGGCTCGACCTGCTGACCTTGCCGTCGCGTGGACTGGCTCGCTCTCTGGTGCAGTGTGCGAAGGGCGCACCCCGGGTGATCGTCATGCAAGGGGATGAAGGCTGTGGCTCCCGATGGGCCAATGGAACGCTGCTTGGTCGGAGTGCGAGCGTAGGCTCGACACCCTTTGAGTTGGCCCGACGGTACGATTTGGGCCTCCTTCCCGTCTTCGCTGTTCGACAGAACGGCCTCAACCGCCTGCGTGTCGAGGCGCCGCTCAAGATCTCGGACACGGGTCGCGGCGACGGTGACCTGGACACTACTGCTGGTCGCTGGTTGAAGTTGGTGGACCGCTATGCAAGGCGCCACCCCGAGCAGTATCTGCCCTTTCTTCTCGACCGACGTCTGAGGCGAATGGACGACCCACTCCCGTTGTTTGCCGACGCGCTCGATCCGGGGCCCCAAGCGGCCGAGCGCTGAGCGCCATGACGGGCCAGTGGTTGCGCCGGATTCGGACCGGCGCTGTGGCGGCTTTTCTATTGGGGTCTGTCCTGGGCGGCCTCGAGGCCTGGTTGCTGTTGCTAAGTGGCCTGCCCGTGGTGACGCACGCGATTCAGCGGCTGGAACTGTGGCTCTGGGCTGTGCTGTACACGGGGAGCCTGAGTCTGGTGCTCGGGCTGGCGCTTTCAGCGGCTTCGGCCGCCATTGCGGGCCACCGGGAAGAACACCAGACGCTGGCATTTCAGACGGGGCGTGACCCGCGGGGGCCCTGGCTGTCTTTTGTGCTGGCAGGCGTCTTTGGGTCGGTTTTGTTGGTTCAGTGGATGCCGTGGCTGATGAACCTGCGTGGCCCGGAGACTCGCTGGCAGGGGGCGGTGCTGGTGGGTCTGGCCCTGGCCTCGGGCTTGTTCTATCTGCTTGTGCGGTTGTTCCTGAACCGTGTGGATAGGACCGGTAAGGGAATGGGGCTCGAGTTGTTGGGGCTTCCAGCGATCCTCGTCCTATCGTCCTCGCTTGTTGTTTCGGTTCCCATGGCTGGTGGCAAGGGGGTTGGCACGCGTGTTCGAGAGGGCCTGCCCAACATCATCCTCATTACCGTCGACGGGCTTCGTGCGGATCACGTGGGGCCTGAGGGCCGGGTTCGTACTCCGGCCCTGTCCTGGATGGCCTCAAAAGGGGTCCTGTTCAGTCAAGCCACCACGCCTTCGACCGCTGAAGGCCCCCCCCTCGGAGCCCTCATGACCGGACACCATCCGCTGTCGTCGGGGTTCATAGCGGACGGTCAACAATTGCCCAACCATCGTCCAGCTCGGGGCGGAGCTAGGCAGGGCCTGCGCACTCTGGCGGAGACTCTTGCCCGCGAGGGGTTCGCCACGGCCGCTTTTGTCTCGTCGTCGGCCTTGGCTGGGCGACCGAGCGGTCTCCAGCGGGGCTTCGAGGTGTACGACGATGGTGTGGGGGAGTCGGTGCGAGGCGTGTCCCGTCTGGGGGTGTCTCGTGTGTTGTACTGGGCGCGCAACGGAGGGCGAGCGGGAGTTCCGCTGGCTGATGTGCTGCGTCCAGACGCGGAGACCATCGACCGCTTCAGTCAGTGGCTCGACTACCACTACCGCGACAGCTTCTTTGCATGGATGCACTTGAGTGATCCCCGCAATCCCGCGCAGAAGCCTTCTGTGGATGAGTCGGATCTCCGCGATCCGATCCCTGGTCCTGCGGGACGGGCCTATGCCGCGCGGGTGGCTGCGCTGGATGCTCGCCTAGGAACCCTGGTTCAGGAACTAGAGTCCATCGGCTTAATGGGCCGAACGCTGCTCGTCATTGCTGGCACCCGGGGGGTTGTGCCTGGTGGCGGACAGCCCAACCTCTCCGATCGATGGACACAGGTTCCGATGATCCTCTACGGCGCCGGGCTCGACGTGGAGCGTGAGGTGTCGGCGCAGGTTCGCCTTCAGGACCTCTTGCCCACCACGCTCTCCGTTGCCGGCTTGATTCGGGCCCAGGTGGGGGATGGAGTCTCTCTGGTGCCCTGGATTAGAGGTCAGGGGGGGGCACCGCTTCAGGCCATGACTGTAGCCCCCCCTCGCCCCGATGGAGAGTGCCCCATTGCTGTCCGCACAGCACAGTGGAAGTTCACTAGGCATCCGAGGGGTACCGAAGGATTCTTCGACCTCCGAGACGATCCGGCGGAGCTCCATGATCTTGGGGGACAACCCGGAGAGCGCCAGCAGACCACTTCGCGCTGGCTCACCAATCTTCTGGGTCGGCAGGTCCCTCTGGCGAGTCTACCGAAGCAGGACCCCGGGCGAGCCGCCCAGCTCCGCACGCTGCGGTCGGCGCGCTGACCGGGAGCGGAGGGCTCCACTCCCGGCCAACTAGGCTGCGTCTGCCGGTTCCGGTGCGCTGCTGGCTTGGGCTGTGTGCTGGCCTCGTCCGGTCTCCAGCCAGCGCGAGCCCTGAATACGGACCACACTCAGGACCGCGAGCAGTCCAATCTCGAGCGTGAGACCGAGCCAAGCGCCGGGTGCCCCGAGTCTCAGGTGGAGAGCGAGGAACCAAGCCAGAGGCAGATTGACGAACCACGAACACAGCACACTGGTGACCATGACGAACCGAGTGTCTCCGGCTCCAGTGAGTGCCCCCTGGGAGACCATCGCTGCGGCGTCCACCAACTGGAAGAGAGCCCCGATCAACAACAGGTCTCGAGCAAGCCCAGCCACATCTTCCGAAACGCCGAAAGGTGCCACGAACACCTGCGGCGCTGCCACGAACAGCAGGGCCGCCCCTCCCATGAAGCCGATGGCGAGGCGCAGGCCTGCTCGCCACGCCTCACGTGCTCCCTCGGGTCGGCCGGCGCCCAGGCTCTGTCCGGCGAGGACACTGACGGCCTCGGATAGGGCGAAGCCTGGCAGGAAGCTGACGCTGACAATGCGGACTACCAGCACATGGGCTGCCAGATGCGTGTCGCTGAATCGGGCCAGTAGACCCACGAACAACACCCAAGCTCCCACGTCCAGTGCGCCACGAACGCCCAGAGGGGCGCCAGTTCGGGTGACGTCGCGTAGCAGAGTGAGCGAGGGGGTCGCTCGCGCCTCTCGCAGCTTCGGATAAGCCCGAACCACGAGGAAGATGTCTGCTGCTACGAACGACAGCACCGTAGCTAGTGCTGCGCCACCAATGCCTAGGGCGGGGAAGGGGCCCAGCCCGAAGATGAGCAGGGGGTCGAGCAGGATGTTGAGTCCATTGGCGCCCACGTTGGCGACCATGGTGGTCCTGGTGTCTCCCCGCCCTTCAAAGAAGGCTCGGAATGCGTGCATGCACAGGGCGAACGGGGCCCCGAGGATGCGGATCCCGAAGTAGGTCGCTGCGAAACCTGCGACGGACTCGGTCGCGCCGAGGCGCTCGAACAAGCGCGCATCGGCGGTGGCGAGTGCCGCGAGAACCAGGCCCAACAAGAGGGCGATCCATAAGCCTTGCCAGGCGAAGCGTCGGGCTCGCAGCTCATCTTGGGCGCCCGCGCTCTGGGCGATGTGTACCCGGACACCCTGAAGCAGACCAATGCCGAAGGCCTGCGCGAGGAAGACCACAGGAATGGCAATGCCAATAGCTGCCAGCTGCGCCGAGCCGAGTCGGCCCACGAACAGGGTGTCGACCAGGCCCATGAGGGTGTACGACAGCATCGACACGAGGATCGGCCAGCCGAGGCTGAGCACGTCGGCGGCCCGGATGCTTTGAGGCTGACTTGGAGTTGGCGAGGCTTGCATGACGACACCTGAGGGCTTCGGGCTCTCTTGTTTTCACGGCGAGTGCTCCCCAGCGCTCATGGCGCCGAAGAGGCGAAGGTCTTGGGAGTCAGGTCGCAGCCCGACTCACGAGTGGTGGTTTCGCTGGGGGTGGGGCCGAGAGAAGCGGCTTGCTGTCCGTCGCTTGCCTCAGGCCCGGTAAGAGGCGCTATCCCAGCCGGAGAAGCGGGTGGAAGAAAGCCGCATCTTCATGACAGATGGTGTGGGGTCCATGGTCACTCCGGTTGGTGGCGCGGGGCCGTTAGTGGGGGCCGTGCGGCAGCGAGATGCTGCCGTTACCCTCTGTGTTGAATCTGGCCTTTTTGCCAGAAAAGTCAAGGGATTGTTTACGGAGGCTGGACACTTTCTTTACATCGCGTTCAGTGGGCTGAGATCCCATCCCTCTTGCCCACTAGAGTGACGGGGTCCTTGCCCCGGTGGGAGATCTCCGGTACCTAATGTCCCCGTTGCTAGCATGCACCGGAGCAGTCATGGTGGATCCCGCCTATCTCGTCCTGGAGGACGGTCGTACCTTCGAAGGCAGAGCCTGGGGCGCCCGAGGTGTTCGTTGCGGTGAGGTGGTGTTCAACACCTCGATGACCGGCTACCAGGAGATCCTCACCGACCCGTCCTACGCCGAGCAGATCGTCGTCATGACGGTTCCCCATGTGGGCAACTACGGCGTCACCCATCACGACGACGAGAGTCAGCGGCCCCACGTGCATGGCTTCGTCGTGCGTGAGTTGAGTCGTGTCTACTCCAACCACCGCGCAGATGGCGATCTTGATTCCTACCTCCAGCACCACGTAGTGCCGGGCATTGACGGCGTCGATACGCGCTCACTCACTCGGCACATTCGTTCCCACGGCGCGATGCGTGGGATCATCGGCAATGACGGCTCGTCCGTGGATTCCCTCAAGGCTCAGTTGGTCGATTACCAGGGCCTCGCTGGCCTCGACCTGGCGGGACGTGTGACGTGTCCGCGTCCCTACGACTTTGTTGCCGAAGGAAAGGATCCAGTCTGGAATGTGGTCGCGGTGGACTTCGGCATCAAGCGCAACATCACGCGCCTTCTCGCGAAGAGGGGACCGGCGCGGGTCACGGTGGTGCCAGCCACTACCTCCGCAGAGGACATCCTGGCCCTGAAGCCTGACGGGGTCCTGCTCTCCAACGGCCCTGGTGATCCGGAGCCGGTGGCGTCTTATGCGGTGCCGATGATTCAGGGGCTGCTGGGTAAGGTGCCGTTGATGGGCATCTGCATGGGAATGCAGGTGCTTGGGATTGCTCTGGGCGCACGGACCTACAAGCTCAAGTTTGGCCATCGCGGCGGCAACCAGCCGGTGAAGGACCTGAGGAGCGGGGTGGTCGAGATTACGGCACAGAACCACGGCTTTGCCATTGAGACGGACAGTCTCCCCGATGGAGCCATCGATGTGACCCACGTCAATCTGAACGATGGAACCCTGGAGGGTTTTCGCTGTCGCTCTGTGCCGGCATTCGCCGTTCAGTATCACCCGGAAGCAAGCCCGGGACCCCACGACGCCGCCTACCTGTTCGACGACTTCTACAAGATGTTGGGCGAAGAGCAGGGGCGGGCTCCCACCCCGCCGGCCTGAGTCGCGGTTCCATGCCAATCGCAGGGTCCGAACCGGTCCACACCGTCTCGGACCTCGCGCTGCGAGTCAAGCGCAGCCTCGATGGTGCCTTCGATGCCGTATGGGTGAAGGGCGAGATCTCCAACTTCCGAGCCTACTCGAGCGGCCACTGGTACTTCACGCTCAAGGACTCGGAGTCTCAGCTCAAGGGGGTGATGTTCTCCCGAGACAATCGCCGGCTCCGCTTCCGTCCCAGTGACGGGGATGAAGTGCTGCTCAAGGGGCGGGTGGATGTGTACACGCCTCGCGGAGACCTGCAGGTGGTTGCTCGGCACCTCGAACCCCTGGGAGCCGGGCAATTGCAGAAGGCCTTCGAGGCGCTCAAGGCCAAGCTCGCAGCTGAGGGCTTGTTCGATGCCGATCGGAAGCGCCCCATCCCTCGTGTCCCTCGGCGCATCGGGATTGTTACCTCGGACAAGGCTGCTGCCCTTCAGGACATGCTGCGGGTATTCGAGAGTCGGGACCCAACCCTAGCGATCACCCTCTCTCCATCCCGGGTCCAGGGGGAAGGTGCCGGGAGAGAGATCGCAGCGGCTCTCAAGCTGTTGTGGCAGTACACGGATGTGGAGTTGATTCTCTGCGGGCGAGGTGGCGGTTCTCTCGAAGACCTCTGGGCCTTCAACGAGGAGGTGGTTGCCCGTGCCATCGCCAGCAGCCCCGTGCCCGTCATCTCGTGTGTAGGTCACGAGATTGACTTCACGATCTCTGACTTCGTGGCCGACTTGCGTGCTCCCACCCCCTCCGCGGCGGCTGAGGTCGCAGTCCCCATACGAGCCGACCTGGAGGCGGCGGTGCGGGCGCGGGTGCAGCGCCTCTCGGGCGCTGTCTTGCGCGAACTCTCTCGTCGCCAGCGCCGCGTCGTGGAGATGCGCGGTCGGTTGATCACGCCGCGTCGTCGTGTGGACCTGGCTGCTCAGCGCCTGGACGACGTCCGCCAACGTCTAGTGCGGGCTTCGGATGTCGCCCTTGCTCAGCGTCGCCAGAGATGGACTGCGGCCAGCGGTCGGCTGCGTTCCTTGGCACCACGGCGTGACCTCGTCGCTGCTAGGGCGCGCCTTGCCCGCACTGAGCACGCCCTCGTCACGGCGCATGCAGTCCATCTGACAGCCAGCCGCCAGCGCCTCGAGGTCGCGCGGCGCGCCCTCTATGCCCTCGGGCCACTGCAAGCCCTTGGGCGAGGCTACGCCCTGGCACGGACCCGGGATGGACAAGAGGTCTTGAGAGACTCGTCACAGGTCGCCATCGGGGACCTCATTGAGGTGCGTCTTGCTCGGGGTTCGCTCGATTGTCGGGTAGAAAGTGTCAAGGAGCCGGAACCTGCGGAGCTGCCACAACCCGCGCAGCTCGAACTGGGAACAAGGAGACGATCGTGAACACAAAGGGATTGATGCTGGGGCTAGTCGTCATGATGGGGCTCGTGCTCGCGCTCGTTCCCATGTCCTGTGGGGACTACCATCCCTGCGAAGACGACTTGGACTGTTTCATCCTGTGTGACTGCCCAGGTCTNAGTGGCACNACCACTGTGGGGCCGTATACCTGNCGGTTAGGCTCCTGCGGCCCCAACCACTATCGNGACATGGACTGTNAGCGGCCGTGCCTCGATGCCTTGATCATGCCTCCGAACAGCTTCGCTGATGATGATGACTCTTCGGGCGACGATGACTCTTCGGGCGACGATGACTCTTCGGGGGATGATGATTCGGGAGATACTGACTCGACCCGGTAGGATGGGTACGGACGATCCCAACGTGAGGAGGACATCGTGTCAGAGGACCCCACCAGTGGCTCCGATGGAGCGCCGACACCTGCTGACGAGACCCGTGCTGAGGAGATCCAACGCCGCCTGAAGGAAGGAGACGTTGTTGTGTTGCACCGTCTCTCGGATCGCTTCGAGCATCAGGAGATCGAGCAGGTGCTTCAGGCTGAGGACATCCCCTACGAGGTCCGGTTGAGCTACGAGACGGCCTTCTCGTATCTCTTTACGCCGCAGCGAGGGGTCGGTGTGGTGCTGTGTCGTGCGGATGATGCGGAGCGTGCTCGCTCGCTCATTGGCGCGTTTCAAGCCACAGAGCCTTCCGTCGAAGAGGCGTTCCCGGGAGGGGACCCAGAGGATGAACCCGAGTCGTGAGAGTAGGCCTGCAGCCGACCGAGCTAGCTGATGGCGTCGCGAGTCGACTAGCGCTCGGCCTGCTGTCCGTCAGCCTCCTGGTGATGGGCTGTTCTTCGCCTGTGCAAGCGCCAAGTTCGTTGGCCCCACCCGATCGAGCCACCTTCCGGTTTGCTCAGGGCCCCGAGCCGCGGACGTTGGACCCAGCCTTCATTACGGATGCTTACGCCAGCTTCATCGCGGCCAACCTATTTGAGGGCCTGTTGGTCTGGAACAGCGCTGGGACGGAACTCCTGCCCGGCTTGGCCGCGCGTCACGAGTTGGGCGAGGACGGCGCCAGCTACACCTTCCACCTGCGAACGGATGCCATCTGGAGCAATGGTGACCCTGTTACGGCAACGGACTTTGTGGTGGCTTGGCGCCGAGTCCTGGACCCCGAAGGGGGCTCGCCCTATGCCGCCTTGCTGTACCCCATCCGGGGGGCCCGCGAGCTGCACCAAGGAGAGGTGCGGGATGCCGCTTTGCTTGGCGTGGAAGCGCGGGATCGTCACACCCTGCATGTGTCGCTCAAGCACCCGTCTCCGTGGTTTCCTGCCATTTGCGCCCACAGCATTACCGCGCCGGTGAACGCCAGGGCGCTCAAGCGCCACGGCTATGCCTGGACACGACCCGAAAACATTGTGGTCAACGGCGCATTCACCCTGCATGAGTGGACGCAAGGCAAGGAATTGATCCTCGCTCGAAACCCCTACTACTACGACGCCAATGCGGTGAAGCTCGACCGTGTCGTGGCTCGCGTGGAGGCTTCGCCTGAGGACGTACTGGCTGCGTACGAGACCGGGCAGCTGGATTGGACTGGGCACGCTGCGGGCTTGTTGCCGCTCGACCGCTTGGGCGAACTGGCTGGCCGGCCAGATGCGCGTGTGCATCCTCAGCTGGGCACTTCCTGGTTCACGCTGAACACCAGCGAGGCCCCGTTCTCGGATGTTCGGGTTCGCCGAGCCTTGAACCTCGCGCTCAATCGTGAGGACCTCGTCTCCTTGATTGGGCCCCTGGGAGTGGCCACATCCCGGTTTGTGCCGCCAGGAATGCCCGACTACGAGAGTCCTCGGGGCCCCTCATTCGATCCCGAAGGTGCACGAGGCCTGCTCGCAGAGGCCGGGTTTGCTGGTGGGCAGGACTTTCCGACCATCGAACTGGCTGTGGACGATCGCAATGTGCACAAGAAGGTGGCCCACTGGGTCGCTGCTTCTTGGCGGGAGCACCTAGGTGTGGAGACGACGGTGTTCTCGCGGGTCTGGGGCGTGCACGCTGACGCAGTAGAGAAGCGTGACTTTCAAGTGGCCCGGAGTGGCTGGCTCGGGGACTATCCCGACCCTTCCAACTTCCTGGAGTTGTTCCTCTCGGACAACGCCTTCAACTCAGCCCAGTGGTCGGACCGGGCCTACGACGGAATGGTGCGGGAGTCGGGACGAACGGCGGACAGCAGCTCCCGGTTGCGTCTGCTCGCCGAGGCCGAGGCGATGCTCTTGGAGGAGGCTCCCATCGTGCCGCTCTTCCACTTCGGCGCCATTAGTCTCCTGAGACCGACGGTCAAGGGATACGTGGACAACTCGCTCGATGTGCACCTCTTGAAGTACCTGTCCATAGCCGAGCAGTCAGGTAGCTAGAGCGGCCTCGCTTCGCTCAAGCTGGACGGCCAACTACTCGGTCTCTCAGGGCCATGTAGGCGGCCTTCCGAGTCTCAGGCTCAGGGTTTTGGCGCCAGGCCTCGAGGACCCACTCGAGCAGCACGTGGGCTGCGGTCGCTGGGCTAGGAGCTGATTGAACCCGTTGGGTGGACAGAGCAACGAGCGTTGCCCAGACAGCGACCAACTCAGAGGTACGGTCATCTTGGAACCGGAATCGCCAGCCGAACTCGTCGTCGGAGGGTTCGATGAGCCCATCATCTTGGGCTTTCCAGAACAAGGGCCCCCACTCGTGATAGAGCTCCAGGCGGCTTCTGGGGTGGAGCCGTGGGAGCAGCCACGGCGCGTCTTCCCTGCAGGCTTGGAGGTTGGTTGCTAGTGCCTCTGGGCTCGTCCAGGGGTGGAGGGGGATCAGCCCGTGGCCATCGGTGCCACGAAAGCAATCGGAGTGGGCCTCAGACAGTTGACTGAGGGTGCGCGCAGCCCGCCGGTTGTCAGTAGCAGTTAGGCCTTTGTGGAAGACGTCGAGGGACAAGGGGTCGAACGCCTCGAATCCGACCTGGCCGAGCACCAACTGAATGCCCAACTCACGGCACAGCCCGATGGCTTGTAGCAAGTGTTCTTCCTGCCGGAGCAGCAACCAGGGGATGGTTCGCACATGCAGCTCTTCCAAGGCACCTACCAGTGTCTCGTCTTTCCGAAGCTCGGTCAGGAGAGGGGGCAAGAGCGGTAAGGGTTGCTCAGTTTGCAGTGACACTCCACGGGCTCCCAGGCCCACCAAGTAGCGAATCTGTACGAGCAAGTCGGGGATGGCAGAGGCGCCCGCCTTGCGGACGAATTTTGTAGTGCGAAAGACGCAGAAGGTGCACCCGCCTTCGTTACCGACCGTGAGTTGACGGACAGCTTGCTCGGCACGATCAGTGAGCGTCGCCTCAGGAAGCCTGGGCTGAACATTTGCGTAGAACTGGGGTCCTTGGCTGCCCATTGCCGAGGTGTTGTAGAGGCAACCGAGCTCGGCAACCACCGACGGGATGCGGAGATTGCTGCCCGGCGCTCGGGGAGGTCCGTAGTAGTCCCAGTTGAGTTCGGGCTGGAAGGGAAACACCTCACTGCCCACGCTGCCCGTGCCGGCTGGCGTCGGGCAGTCGAGGAGACCCTCGGCGTTGCGAAACCAGAGGCCAGGGATATGGGTTGGCCAGGGCCCGTCTCGGACGTCGTCTTGCTGATCCAACCAGGACACGAACTGACCGAGTGGGCCACGCCCCGGCCCACAGAGGGCCAGGTCTGCGGGGCCTCGAAGGGCGTGCTGGAGTGCATTGTGGCCACCCACCAAGACGGGGGCGCCCGAGAGTTCTCTCAGCCGCCCCACCAGGGCGAATGGGAAGATCGAGTCGAGCACCAGAAGGTCGCATCGTCCAGCGATGGCTTCTCCAGCTTGCTCGAGGGCGGAGGGGTGAACGAGGGCCATCTCGACTTCATGGCCCGAGTTGGTGAGATCGGAGGCATAGAGGGCCATGGCGAGGTGAGGTGCCTGGTGCCGATGTTCCAACTCACACTGCAGGAGAACGATCCGAGCCATGGATCGGCATTCTGCCTCAGGAAGGGTTCTCATCGCGCGTGGCCGGTGCCGCTGCTATCTTTCGGGGCGTGTGATGTGGAGAGTCCATTGTGTGATCCTCGCGTGGCCTGTCTCCATCCCTCGCGAGTTTTGGCCCTGTCCAGATCTGTCGAGCATTGAGGTCCGATCCATGAGTTGTTTCTCTCCAGCTTTGTGCAGGAGTGCCGCGCTTCTCTTTGCGCTGGTCTGCAGCATCGCGTTGCCGGCGGTGTCGTCGGCGGGGACCTCGTCGGTCACACTGAACTGGACCGGTGGTCACTGCGATGTCTGTGGCCAAATGGACTACGCCTGCAGCTCTGGTGATTACTCGGGTGACTGGGGCCTTGGACAACGCTCGTTTGTCGACCCGGTTCCGGCAGGGAACCAGGTGACCCACGTGAGCGCGACTCTCTACGGAGTGCTTCAGTGCATCGATAGCCTGAACCCCTTTCTCATCAACACCACCACGTTGCTCCTCTCGGGTACGGCGATTGAGACGATTGGGATCACCGGGAACTGTGCGTGCGGCAATTGCCAGTCCCACAACTTCTCGGCGGCCTCTCCCGCAGGCTGGGTTGGCTACTCCTATGGGGGTTCCAACACCGTCTCGATTGTGGCGGGCGACCTGTGTGTGGATCGGATTGAAGTGGAGATTACCTGGGAGCCCACAGACAACGACGGTGATGGCTATGAGTTTCCTCTGGACTGCGACGACACGGACGCGACGATTCACCCGGGTGCTCAGGAGGCGTGTGACGGCATCGACAACGACTGCAACTCGTTGATCGACGACGACCCGGTCTACTCGTGGGACA
>PBPL01000003.1 GCA_002724675.1 Deltaproteobacteria bacterium
GTCGTCCGCGGTGTCGTCGTCGTCCGCGGTGTCGTCGTCGTCCGCGTCATCCGCGTCATCCGCGCAGGTGCCTTGTTCAGAGCAGAACGTGCCCGCTGCACAGTCTTCGTTCCGGTCGCAGGAGTTGCTGGGGCCGCAGCCGGCGATGGGTCCAGCCAGAAGCAGCAAGAAGACAAGGGCTATCTGCACTCGTCTCATCGTTTCAGTCGCCCTCCGGAAACCCACGGGAAGCTCTCTGCTGACGCGCCTCTGGACACTCTAGCTGGAAAATTGGGGGGTCGAGCCTTGGCTTCTGCAACCTCAATGGATGCAGGCGGGCCGAGTGGTGCCTGCAACTCGGTGGACTAGGTGCTGCCGGCGGAGCCCGGACGAGCCATCTGGGCCCGGACGGATGCGCAGAGATCCTGGTGTTGATGCTCCACCTGATACAGGCCCAGTCGAGCCAGCTCGACGTGCTTTCGGCCCCAGAGTGGTCCGAGACCCTCGGCCTGCTCCAGCTGTCTCTCAATCAACGCGATGCTCTCGTCCAACTGGCTATCGCTAGCGCTCCGCTCTGTGCGCTCGGCAGCAAGCAACTCAAGGAATGTTCGAACCTCCTTGAGGCGAAACTCATGGGTTCTTCGAAGGTGGTTGATCAGAAACCACAGGGGAATGCAGGCGAGGTTGAAGGCAAAGACCAGAACGATCAGCCAGACTCCCCAGCCGCTATAGCCACCGACCTCCATCGTCACTTCGTTCCGCGCAGAAAGATCGGACGATTCACGAGTGCGTCGCGAACTCGTCGAGCCAGTGGTGTGTTGACAGGGGATCACCGGTGTGGCGACGAATCGTTTCGTGCCAGGGCAGAGCACGGCCCAGCTCAAACAGCGAGGTGAAGAACGTGCCCACGTCGTGCTCACCGATCCACTGGTCCCCATAGTCGCGTTGAACCGCCCAGTTGAACTGGGACGCGAGCAGCTCGCCGAGGATGTAGTTCTGATAGTAGGCGGGGTAACAGGCGACGTGGATCTTCGCGGCCCAGTCGCGTCCGGGCCCGTTGTCGGGCCGTTGAAGTCCCTGGAGCTCGTTGCATAGACGCCACCAGGTGCTGTCCAGGTCGCTGTCCGGGTCTTGATACATGGCTTGTTCAAACGCAGTGACCGTCATGGCCCACCGCGCGAACACGAGCTGGCTCTCTAGGAGGCCCTCTCGGGCCGCTGCAGCTCGCTCCTCGGGGACCCCGGCCACCTCGACCAGCCACTGCGGGTTACGAACCAGCCGACCAAAGAACATGGCGACAGCCTCTGTGATGAACGTGTGAGCCGCATGGCGTAGCAGCCAGGGCATCGTCTCGGGGAGACCTGCGTCGTAGATCGCGTGGCCGAACTCATGGAGAGTGGTCTCCATCCAGCGAGCGGTTGCGTCTAGGTTGCACAGGACTCGGACATCATGCGGGTTGTCGATACCGATACAGAAGGCGTGAGGATGCTTTCCATCCCGAGGCAGCATGTCCGAGGCAGCCCAGATGGAGTCCACGGGAATTCCGATGCCCCGGTAAAAGCTGAGGGTGTGCTTTTGAATGGCTTTCAGACCAAACCAGGCGTCCGTGGACCGGTCCATCCCATCTCGAGGTATCGATTGTAAGAATCGCTCGGGATAGTCCCAGGGCTGGAGGTCCCCGGGGGCCTTGCCGCGTGCATCGGCGAACTCCTGGTCGAGAGTAGACTTCCTTTGAGCCCAGGCTGCATCGGTTTGTTGTTGGAGCTCTCCCAGGAAGCTGTCCAGCTGCTCCGTGGTCATCTCCTGCTCGTCGAGCGCCATTGCAAAGTAGTCGGTAAACCCCAGCTGCTGTGCCATTTCATTCCGCAGCCTCACCAGCCGAATGACTTGATCGGCAACGCGATGGCCGACTGCTCGGCTTGCCTCCCAGGCGGACCGTCTCCGGTTGGGGTCATCCTCTTTGAGCAGGATGCGATCCAACTCGTTGGAGTCGACTCGTCGCCCCTCCAACTCTGGCCTGAAGACGGAATAGGTCTCTTCGACTTTCAGCGAGAGTTGAATGATCTGCTTTCTTAGCTTCTCGTCCACTTGAGCTTGCCGGTACTCCGGAAGCAGGATCGCTACCTGTCGGTCCACAAGTGGATCGCCCGTGGGCGCATCTCGCCAGGCCGACAGTTGGTCGAACACTGGGCCAGAGGCGTGGACATCGCTGAGCCTCTCTTCCAACTCCTGAAGTGCATCGTGGGCTTCTGGGTCGCCATGGAGCGCAAAGCGCCAGTAGGCCTTCCCGTGGGCGACCCTCATGGGATGCACCTGCTGCGTGTAGGCCGCCAAGAAGGCTTCGGGCCCCTCGCTCAGCGGAAGCATGAAGTCGTCCGTTGTCATCCGCCGTTCCCGTCCTGGCCTTCCGTCCAGTCCGGCTCGGCCACATGGAACCTCGTGGTCTTTCCGAAGCGCACGAAGAACAGCACCTTGGCAGGTGTGGTCTGCTGCACACGAGACATCGCGTCAGTGAACGAGTCTAAGTCGGTGACCTCGAGCTTATTGATGCGCTGGATGATCATGCCGCGCTTCAAGCCAGCCAGCCCGCTCCATCCTGCGCGCGTGACACCGTCCACCACGACACCTGTGGCTCCGGGCTCGAGTCGATGGGCGAGTCGCGTGTCCAGCGTCAGTTCCCGCACTGTCAACTCGAAGGCTTCGTCCTCGCGTCGCTCTGCGTGCAGCTCACTGGTGGGCGCTTGGGTCAAGGTGACGGCGACCTCGCTCCGTTGCCCGCTCGCCCGCTCGCGGACGAACCGAACGACTTGGCCAGGGCTATAGGTGCGGATTTTCTGCGCGAAGGGTGCCGAGTCCGACTCGCTCTCTACGTCGATGCGGTCACCGTCCATCTCCACGAGTATGTCCAAGGCCTGGAGGCCTGCCGCTTCGGCAGGGGATCCGGGAACGACCCGAGACAGTACGACTCCTCCGCCGGGAGAGATCCCGAGATGTTCAGCTAGCTTTCGGCCCAGTGGCTCGAACATCACGCCTAACCAGCCGGCCTCGCCCTTGTCTACTGTCGGCTCGCTGCCTTTGGTTGGGGCCCTAGAGTCTTCCTGGCGGCAGGCCGCGAGAAAGTCTGCAAAGTGTCCATGAGGAAGCCCGATCGTCCCCGAAAGGTCCGGCATGAGCTGTCGCCCCGCCCATGGAGACATGGGGACCTGTGCGACGACACCGACTACGGCGCCTCGCTCATCCCACAAGGGCGCACCGAGCAGGTTTGTGGAGACACCGGACAAGCTCCAGACGTTGTCTAGGGTCTTGAGCTTGGCGGTGATGGTTGCCGCGCCAAGCACGGGCGTCCGACCGTAGCTCTCGGTATACAGAGTCATGGTTCTGAGCCCCGCCCCGATCTCGCCCTTGAAGCTGTCGCGAAAGCGTACGTGTGGGAAGGTCTGGCCAGCTTCGGCATCAGTGATGCGGAGCACACCCAGGTTGAGGTCATCGTCGAATGCCACGACTTCAGCTTGATGCTCCCGCCCGTCTGCGAAGTGCAGGCTGAAGCTGACTAATTGGGGAAGGCTGCCACCAGCAAGCCGACCCTTGGACCGCTGTGGAAATCGAACACGTCCCGAGATCAACACCAGCCCATCGTCGGAAATGACGACTCCGTCGACCCAGGAGCGGGTTTGTTGGCGCTGCCCGCCGGAGACGAACTCCTGCACAAACTCCACGGTCGCGATCGTTGGGGCGGCCTGGTCGTAGAAGGCGGGCGCGGAGAGCCGCCGCCCGGGTGGGCCCGCGTTGGCGGGAGGAGCGACACAGACAATGAGGCTGGTGAGAGCAACCAGCCACTGCGCCATGCGGAGGACATCGCCGAGCCCACTCCGCACCTTCCGGGGGTACCTCACGGGAGTTCTCCTGTTGGGGCACTATCGCTTGTCATTTGCAGTAGGACGTAGCGCAGGGACTCGTAGGCGCGAACCTGCAGCAGAACGGCTCCGGGCTTGGTTCCCTTGAGTTCTTCGTACCGGCTCTTGAACGACTCCAAGTCCGTGACAACCTCTCCCGCCAGCGACTCGATGACGACACCCCGGCCCAGTCGTCCCCGATGCGCGGGACCACCGGTCAGGACCCCCTCGACCAGCACGCCGTCTCCGCTGACCAGATCCAGGTCGAAGACCATTTGGTCCGTGATCTCCTTCACGGTGAAGCCCCACGCTTCGGCTTCGAACCGTTCGCCGCTGAGCTTGCCTGTGGAGACCGTGCTCACCTCCAGGTCCAACTCTTCGGACTGTCCGCGCCGCAAGACACGAAGCGCCACAGAAGAGCCGACCTTTGTTTCAGAAATACGCTGGTAGAGGCTTGGCAACTCCTCTTCAAACCGAACCAGAAGAGGACTGCCCCCGTAGGAGAGCAGAATATCTCCAGCCTGGAGACCAGCCGTCTCTCCAGGAGCGCCCTGCTCAACGGAGCTGATAAGCACTCCACGAGGCTCTTCCATGCCGAAGAGCTCCTCCCAATCACGTAGCGGTTGAAACCGAACGCCAATGTAGGAGCGGGTTACTTCGCCGGTGGCGATGAGGTCCGCGACGACCTGTCTCGCCGTCGTGGCGGGGATCGCGAAGCCGATATTATCGGCGAGGACGGCTCCGCGAGCGTTCACTCCCACGACCTGCCCATCCAGGTTGACCAGGGGGCCGCCCGAGTTGCCCGGGTTGATGGCTGCGTCGGTCTGAATCCAGGTGTTGAACTCACCGGTTCGCTCTCCGGTGGGCAGAGTCATCCCTTCGCGGAGATATCGTTCCGTGTTGGAGACAATGCCAAAGGTTAGCGTGCGCGCCAGATCTAGCGGTGACCCCAGTGCGAGAACGAATGCGCCGGCCCGCAGTTGTGCCGAGTTACCAAACTGAAGTGGGGTCAAGCCGTAGTCGGTGACGGCCTCCTTGGGAATCCGGATCACCGCGAGGTCCGTCAAAGGATCGCCGCCGACCAGTTCGGCTTCGATGCGTTCCTTGTTGGAGAGTGTCACCATCAGCTGACTTGCTTTTCCGGCTACGTGGTAGTTGGTGACGATGTGGCCCTCTGGGTCGATGAGGAACCCGCTACCGACGGAGGCGTGCTTTCGTCGCTCGCCTCGCGTGTAGCTCTCTGTCACGGGCTGAATATTCACCAGGGCGGGTAGGGCCCGTGCTTCTACTCTCTGGATGCTGGTCTGGAGGTCTGTGGCACCCACGAATCCTGGGCACGCCAGTGTGGTGCCTAGTGCGAGGAGCAGTGCGATGAGCGTCGAAGATCGCATCGGGCGGAGGATGGCGTCGCCGTGGTGTTGGGTCAAGAGGGACTGTGCTCGATTCGCTCGCTGCGGAGACGATGGTCGTCGTCGAACAGTGCCCGAAGGCTGAGCAGCACGGACAAGGCGGTGCCCATGGCGGTGGCTGAGGCGATCAGAAACATGATCAAGATCTGGTACCGGGCAGCCTCCGCTGGATCTGTACCGCCGAGGATCTGGCCCGTCATCATGCCTGGGATGGTGACGAGTCCCACGACCGTCATGGCGTTGAGGATTGGGATCATGCCCGAGCGCATTGCATCGGCTGCTACCGGACGAGCGGCTTCCCATCGGCTGGCTCCTAGCGCCAGGTAGACGTCGACTCGCGCTCGCCCTTCGTCCAGTTGAGTCAGACACCGGTCGAGGCCGAGGCTGATTCCGGTAAGGCCATTGCCCAAGATCATCCCGAGCAATGGGATCAGATACCGAGGTTGCCACCACGGCTCCACCCCCACGATGCCCCAGGTGCCGATCAAAGCCGTGGCTCCAGCCCCCAACAGGAGCGCGACAAAGCTCGACCGATAAGCACCACGGTAGCTGCGAGAGGAGCGCTTCACCGCAGCCCTGGTGGCAAGTATCACCATGGCGAGGCAGATGCCGAAGACTACGGCCTGGTTGTTCCAGGTGAAGACCGGCATGAGGATCCAGCCGAGGAGAAGCAGCTGCACGACGGTTCGGACCGACGCGACGAACAGCTTTCGCTCCAGCCCCAGCCCGAGCCAAAGAGAGAGCAGGCCGTTGATGACGACCAGCCCGGCGGCGAGCACCAGGTCGAGTGCGCTGAGGGGGATGGGGCCGGCGTTCATGAGGCCCCCGCAACTGAAGAGGTCTGATGCAACTGCAGACTGCGTGTACCGACGCGACGGGCTTGTGCTTTGTCGTGCGTCACCCAGACCACGGTTCTGTCGGCAAGGTCAGCCTCGATGGCCGCCGTTGCTTCGTCGTCCAGCGCTGATGTTGGCTCGTCCAACAGGAGAACTCGGGGGTCGCGACTCAGTGCAATCGCAAGAGCCGCCCGCTGTTGTTCACCGCCAGAGAGGCGCGACCAGTTCGTTGTCCATGCGCCGTCTGGGAGGCCCCAACGTGCGGCATGAACTCTGGGATCTTGGTGCTGACGAGTTCGCCAGGCTGCGAACCTGTGTGTCGCCTGTACAAGGTCGTCTGGGCAGCCAGGGAGATCAGGAGCCTTTTGGGCCACGTAGGCGACCTCAGTCCTCCACAAGGGGACGGTCCATTCGTGGGGAAGGCGACCTTCGAGGCGAATCTCGCCCCCCTGTCCCTCATCGAGCCAGGCGAGGAGGCGCAGCAAGCAGGTCTTGCCGGCCCCAGAGGGAGCTTGGATCGCCAGAGTCTCGCCTGCCTGAACGGTAAAGCTCAGATCCTCGAAGAGCGTTCTCTCTCCTACTCGACGGCAGAGGCCGGTCACTTGAAGGCTCACGGTGCAACCCCCTCGTCGGAGGGGATGGGGGTCTCATGGGGCATTTCAGGTCGTGGCCGCGCTTGGGCGGGGTATGCCTCGTCTTTGTAGAGGAGGTACAGGCGATTCCACTCGTCAAGTAACTCCTTGGCCGCTTCCGGCTGTTCTTGGCGGATGAGGTCGCCGGCTCGGTTGAAGACCTCTGCTGAGGTGTCCTTGTGGTTTCCCAGCACCTCTTTGTAGGAGGACGGGGTCAATGGCCTGGCTGCTCGCAAGGCTTCCTCCATTGGATGGAACAACTGCTGGGCCTCAACACTCGCGTCGTACTCGGGATCGTCGGGCGCGAAGCTCCGTTGATCTCGACCTTGTGCTGCCCATCGTGTGTGCCAGCCCTCTTCGTCGGGACCCTTGGCCAGGAGGTCTGCAGTCTCGTCTCGTGAGCTGTCGTTCGAGGAGTTCCAGGCTTCGCCATCCGAACCAGGCTCTCCATCGTCTGGTGGGTTGGTTGTCTGAAGGCCACGGCCTGTTGCGGGCGCGCTGTCGGTCACGTGCTGGCGATCGTCTGGGCTGGGGGACGAGGACGTGTCCTTCTGCTGACCTGCGGTTCGTTGGATGGGCTCCACGGGGGGAGCGGGCTCCTTGAGAAACAAGACGGTGAGGCCAATGCTGGCCAGAAGGACGATGGAGACGCGCCAGGGGGTGACGGCGAGCCGACGGCCAGAGGTCTGTCTCGCCACCTTGGACTCAGGCCCTGCCTACGGCGTCTTGCCAGCGCTCGAGGTGAGTAGAGCGCTCCTCTGCATTCATGGCTGGCTCGAAGCGTTGGTCGGTCTGCCAGGCGGCCTTGGCTTCGTCGGTGTCCGTCCAGACACCGCTGCCGAGTCCAGCGAGGAGCCCGGCCCCCAAGGCGGTGGTCTCCAGCATGGTGGGCCGGACAATGGGCACATTCAGTATGTCGGCCTGGAACTGCATGAGGAGGTTGTTCGCGGCGGCCCCGCCATCGACTTTGAGGGCCGAGAGAGCCACACCGGAGTCGGCTTCCATGGCGGTCAGGATGTCTGCGTTTTGTAGCGCGACACCCTCTAGTGCTGCTCGGGCTAGGTGGGCTCGGGTGGTTCCGCGATCGATGCCGCAGATGAGTCCCTTCGCCTCTGGGCGCCAGTGCGGGGCGCCCAACCCCGTCAAGGCAGGGACGAACGTGACGCCGCCGGCGTCCGAAACGGTGCTGGCTAGCGCCTCGATCTCCGGTGCTGACTGGATGATGCCGAGGCCATCTCGTAGCCACTGGACAGCGGCTCCAGCGATGAATGCGCTGCCCTCCAGCGCGTAGTGAACCTCGTCCCCAAGCTTCCAGGCGACCGTCGTCAGGAGGCCCCGCTCACTCTTGACGGGTTCTGTGCCCGTGTTCATGAGGAGGAAGGCTCCGGTTCCGTACGTGCACTTGGCTTCGCCTGCTGAAAAACAGACCTGCCCGAACAGTGCGGCTTGCTGGTCCCCAGCGATGCCGGCGATGGGGATCCCATCGGGAAGGACCTCGAGGCCTTGTGTGTGCCCAAACACGCCGGAGCTGGGCAGGATCTCGGGTAGGAGATTGCTGGGAACCCCCATGTGCCCGAGCAGCTCTTCGTCCCAGCTGAGGTCGTGGAGGTTCATCAACAGGGTGCGGGACGCATTCGAGACATCCGTGACGTGAGCCTGGCCCCCGCTCAGTCTCCACACCAGGAAGGTGTCGATGGTTCCAAAAGCCAACTCACCTGCTTCTGCTGCGGCCCTCACTCCTTCCACCTGGTCGAGCATCCAGCGGATCTTGGTTCCGGAGAAGTACGGATCGAGCACGAGCCCCGTGCGCTCCCGGTAGAGCTCCTCGAGGCCTTGTTCCTTTAGCTGGCTGCAAAACTCGGCTGTTCTGCGGCATTGCCAGACAATGGCGTTGTGTACTGGCCGGTTGTCTCGCCGACGCCAGATGACCGACGTCTCACGCTGATTCGTGATGCCGATGGCGGCGATGGAGCTGGGCTCGATTCCTCCTTGGCTCAGAGCCCCTTGGATTGTGGCCTGAGTGGAGTCCCAGATGGCCTCTGGATCATGCTCGACCCACCCGGGGCGAGGGTAGATCTGCGGGTATTCCTGGTTGACGCGAGCGCGGACCTTCAGATGGTCGTCCAGGATGAGCACGGTTGTGCCTGTTGTTCCCTGGTCGATGGCGAGAATATGTCGGGACATGGGGCCTCCGGGCTCGGGATGATACAGGAGGCGAGGGCGTCTCGATCCTTCGTGCTACCGTCGCCGCGTGACTTTCACTACTTCGTGCCGATTTCTCGTGCTCATGGTCTTGCTGTTGGTGGGCTGCGAGAGGGGCTACGTGGCGACGCTGGGCCACGACCTTAGCGACACCTTTCCCGAGCGCTCGGATTGGTTTTGGCGCTACAACAGTGATGCGTTCGTGGAAGAGGTCTACTGGTGGGGCAGAGGTGAGACCTCTCCCCAGTCGGAGAGTTGGATCACCTTTCGCTGGTGGGTTAACGATGCCCAGACCATCATCGAAGATCTGGACAGTGATGAGGCTCTGTGGGACGTAGAGACCTACTGGAAGGGCCGCGCTGATGGATTCTATTTCATGGGGTGGTCAGCGAACGACTCAGGACCTAGCGCGGATTTGGGGTCGGAATTTATGGACGGGGATGGTGTTCCCTTTGCCATGACCGACATTCTCACGGGTGACGAGTGGACTGAGGAGGTCGGAGATCGCACCTGGACGATGACTGCTACCCAGGAACTAGAGCCCCTCAGCTTCAACGGGAGCGTTCACGAGGCTGTCTGGCGCATCGATATGGTGACAGAGGCTGGCGACGTACCTTTCGAAGGTAGTTTTTGGATGAGCCAGGGCGTCGGCTTTGTTCAGTGGGACGTGCCCCGTTGGCGGGGCGAAGCCACTCAGCCATGGCAGCACATACACAACGACACATGGGACAATCGCTTCGGAGTCAGTAATCCATGAGTGACGACAAGAACCTCTCCCCCGGCCCCGGGAACATCAAGATCTCGATCGATGATGACATCGCCCAGGGCATGTACAGCAACTTCCAAGTGGCTGGCAGCAATGAGACCGAGTTTGTGCTCGACTTTGCGTATGTGCAGCCGCATCAGATGCGTGGAAAGGTGCGGGCCAGGATCATCCTGAGCCCGAAACATGCGAAGGCTCTCTCGCACATCTTGAGTGAACGGCTGCGCGATTTTGAATCTCGCTACGGCACCATCACCGCACCCACGCCAGCCCAGGCTAACGATACGGGCTTGCCCAACTGAGCGACGACGAGCTCCCTTCTATCTGGTGGTTGGGCAGCGCTTGGCGGGTGTGTGGGCTCCACGGGCCAGCCGGTTCTCTGGAAAACCCTTCTTGCTGATTCGTGGGTGGCGGCGCATCGCGCTGGTCGTCGCGGTCGTGTGTCTGTCGACGCTCTCAAGCGGGTGCGCGACTCATATGGCGCTGCGTAGCCCGGAGAGTCGTCCCGTGGTTACGCGGGTTCGTGTAGATGGCGCGAAAGCCTTCCGAAGCCAGGAGATTGCGGCAACTCTAGGTCAGAGGGCTACGCACCCCTTGCACTGGTTCCCCTTGTTGGCGTCTGTCTACCCAGCCTTTCACCTCGAGGGCACTACCTGGCAGAAGGATCGCGATCGAATCGCGAACTTTTATGCGGTGCGCGGTTACTTCGATGCTCGCGTCACGGGCTCCCAATTGAAGCGCAAGAAGCAAACACGGCCCGACGGTAGCCCTCTGTTCGTGGAGATTTTCCACTCGGTCAAGGAGGGGCCGCTGAGCCGTGTGAGAGAGGTTGAGGTCGTCCTTGCAAGGGAGCCCGCCCTGCCGGGGGCCGCCGGAGGGAGCCCCTGGCCACAGCGGAGCCCAGAACAGGATGAGGCCCTCCGCCAAGAGCTGGTGCAGCGAGTTGGTCGACTCTCGAGTAAGCCGTTCAGTATGGCCTCCACCCAGGCGGCAGAGGGCGAGCTCGTCAAGCTGCTGGCTTCCAAGTCCTATGCGGAGGCGCTGGTCAGCTCGCGGGTGGATGCCTACCCGGAGGAACAGGTCGTGGACATTCGATTTGACGTCCAGACCGGTCGGCCCGCCGTATTTGGCCCTCACCGGTTGTCGGGCCTGGCCAAGGTTCGAGAGCAATATGTCTTGCGGCATATCAAGTTTCGTGAGGGAGATGACTACAACGGGAGCCTGGTCAATCGAACCCAGCAGGCCATCTACAACATGGGCCTATTCTCGATGGTCACGGTGGTGCCGGACTTGGCCGCGAGCTCGGAAGCCGGCGATGGCCGAAAGGCTGTGCCTTTGGACATTCGCCTTCGGGAGCGAAAGCCCAGGAGCCGAAAGCTCAAGGTGGGTGTGGGCTGGCAGGTGGACCGCATTGACGCCAAGGTGACCGGTGGTCTGAGCCACCTCAACTTGTTCCGTCGCCTTCTCCAGGCCCACGTGGACCTGACCGCTGGCTATGCGTTCTTGGGGGTGGACGACCACGGCCCTGTGGGCTCTCTCGGCATCGACCTGCGGTGGCCGGACTTTCCGGTGCGCACCCTCACTCTTGAGAGCAACGCTGAGATCGGACTCGACGTTCAGAAGGGCTACAAGTTCTGGTCGCCAGTGACGGAGGTGGGTGTCACCTGGGCTCCTTGGAAGCCGCTCAAGCTCCACCTAGCCTACTCACTGAGCTACAACGACTTGTTCCCCAACCATCGTCTGGAAGAACTGGCCGCTGTCAGTCCGCAGTTGGCCTTGAGTGACGGTTACATCCTCTCGTTCTTCGACCAGTCTGTGGTTCTCGACCTGCGAGACCAGCCCCTGGCGCCGAGTCGCGGTTTCTTGCTTCAGTTGAACCTGATCGAGACGGCGAGCCCACGTGATGCTCCATTTCACTACATCAGACTCCAAGGTGAGATGCGGGGCTACGTGCCGATGGGCACACCACGCATCGTGCTTGCAGCGCGAGTCCTCGGCGCTGGAGTTCATCACCTCATGGAGGGAAAGACGGAGCTGCCCGTCAACCATCGAGTCTACGCAGGGGGGGATGGGTCGGTTCGAGGTTGGAAGTCCAAGTATCTGGGCCCCCGTCTTGTAGAGGTCGTCGAGCCCGACGAGGAGCAGGAGTTCGAGAGTCAGTGCGGACGGAGCGATTGCATTGTTCCGTTGGGGGGTCGACTGGGCATGACGGGTTCTCTTGAGCTCCGGGGTAATCCTGTCGCTGGTCTGTGGCTCTCGGTCTTTACGGACTTTGGTCGAGTGTGGGAGTGGCCCCGGGATCTTGCCGAAGATGGGTTAGCCCCCCCCGAAGGGCTGCAGTTCAGTGTGGGAGGAGGCGTTCGCTACGACACTCCCATTGGGCGCCTTCGGCTGGACATTGCCGTGCACCCCAGGGCGTGGACTGACGATGAGTTCCTCGGACCGGGCTGGGTGCACAGGGACCGGGAGCGCCAGCCGTCCACCTGGAACTTCCATTTTGGCATCGGAGAGTCGTTCTGATGACCAGAGGAGTGGGGACAGAGCCGCCAGTCAAGGGTGCCGGGCCCCACCCCTGGGCCAGGCGTATTCAGTTCCTTGTCGTGGCGTTGGCTTGCTGGTTCGCGGTGCTGGCGAGTTTCCTCTGGGCAATGCTTGAGACGGAGCGAGTCGCTGTTCGGTTTGTGGACACCGCGCTCCCCTGGGTGAACCAGGTGATTCCAGGCCAGGTTCGCTTCTCGGCTTTTTCCGGAACGCTCGGCCATCGCTTGGTCTTGGAGGACGTTGAGGTCTTGGACGCAGAGGGGCAGCCCTGCTTACGCGCCAAACGCCTCGAGGTGGACTGGAATGTTTGGGATTTGACCAACCTTTCAGTGGATGTGTCTCGGGTCTTGGTGGTCGCGCCGGACGTGTTGGTGGGGTTCCGCGAAGACGGCAGCCTAAATCTTACGAGCGCCTTCGTAGCGCCAGCCGCGCCAGAGTCAGCCCAGGCAGAGCCTCCCGACGCCAGCTTGTGGTCGGTCGTCGTGCGCTCGGTGCAGGTGCAAGACGGAGCCGTCCGTGTGCACTTGCCAGCGACGGAGGCCGATCCCGAGGGCATGTCCCTCTATGGAGACCGGATCCAGGTGGAGGCGAGCTATGCGCTCCAGGGCGGGCACCACGACATCCAGCTTGAGTCGCTCTCCGTAGAGCCCCGCAAGCCCTTGGCTCTATCCCCGGTGCGACTTGAGGGAGGGGTTCGCCTCGAGGAGATGGACTTGGTGACGGAGGGCATCTCGGTTCGCTGGAGAGACAACAAGGCGTCCATCGTGGGCCGCATCGAGGACCTGCACACTCCGCGACTTGATCTGAGGCTCGAGGCAGAGAGCCTTCACCTGCGCGACCTCCGCGCCTTCGCGCCGGACCTTCCCCTTCAAGGCTCTCTGGCCCTCTCGATGGATGCAAAGGGACCACTCACCCAACTAAACCTCGGGGCCGAGATCCGGACGGAGGGAGGAGGGGTCGTTGAGATTCAAGAGGGCCTGATTGCTCTAGGTGCTGATGAGCTAAAGCATCAGTTCCAACTCTCTGCTGTGGACTTGACGTTGTCCGAGGTGAGCGAGGGTCTGGATGCTGTGCCGGAGAAGCTGAGCTTCCAGCTGGGCTGGAAAGGTTCCGGACGTAGCCCGGAGAACCTCCAGGGCGATGTGCTCGCTTCGGTTGGTCCCTTCGCCTATCGAGGCCTGGAGCCTATCGCTGCAGAAGCTCAGGCCCATTGGGAGGCAAGGCGGCTGCGAGTGGACAGCGCGCGGCTGAGTCTGGCCGGCGGGCATGTCTTGCTTGCGGGCGACGTCTCGTCGCTGGAGCAGAGCTTCGCAGGCACGCTCGACGCTAGCCGGATTGATCTCAACGAGTTCTCGACGCTGGTCGGTGGCGTCCTCGGTGGCACAGCGAACGTTCAGGCCGCGTTTCGAGGGGGTTGGGCAGCAGAGGCGCCGACTAGCCTCCATGTGAAGGGAAGCGTGGGCGTCGATCGGCTTCGTCTTCCTGGGATCCTGGCTGCTTCGGCACGCTCGGACGTGGACCTGGACCTGGACCTGATAGCCGGAGACCTTCCGAGGCCCGTGGGGCAGGTGATGGTGGAACTACTGAAGCCGCAGCTGGCGGGGGGAGCTGCCGTGGATCGGGTCTCGTTGGACGGGCAACTCACCGGGACTGCAGCGCAGTGCTCGGCCTCGGTGTCCAGGAGTTCCGGCCTATTGGCGCGCTTGCAGGCTGGCGTGGACTGGTCTTCCCATCCCACCGTAGTCGTCCAGGGAGAGCGGCTGGAGCTGCTTGCGGGCGAGCAGCTGATGCAGACAACAGTCCCATTTACGGTTCGAGTTCGACAGGGGGCCCTGGAGCTGAACGACCTTGCCGTGGACTTCCACCCAGGAAGTCTCAGCGCAGAGCTCTCCTACGATCCAAGTCGACCCTACATTCGTTCCCTGGTTCGGCTGAGTGACGTGGATCTTCGGCAGTTGGTCGAGCTTCAGCGCGCGTTGTTGGGCGCTGACACCGCTGGCGGAATGGCTGGTGCATCGTTGCTCGCCGCTTTGTCGGGGCAGATCAATCAGGCCCGTTTGAAGATCGACGGAAGCCTCGTCTCGCCTCGAATCGAGCTTTCATCCCAGATACGCGAGCTCAAGATTGGGGCGCGTGGGCCCCTGGGTCTTGAGGTGGACCTGGTTAGCGATGAGGGCGCCGTTGGTGGACAGCTGGGTGTCGAAGGCTTGTTGGCCCTCAAAGTGGATCACCTGCCACTGACCGTTCGCCTCGATGGTCGGGGGCTCCCGGTCGTACTTGCAGAAGATGAGGACTGGCAACTGACACTGGACGTGGGAGAGGCAGAGGTCGCAGCCTTTGAGCCTCTAGTTGGCAGAAAGCTGCCGGGCACGGTGGCAGGCGGGGCCATTCGTGGTCGCGTCACGGTCGCGGGTCCCACAAGCTCGCTTCAGGTTCGTGGAGACCTGGGCTTGTCCGAGCTGTCGGTGTCTGATCATCGGGTCCAGGGTCAACTAGCGCTGCTGCTGGAAGACGACCAACTCAGTCTGGATGGAAGTCGCGTTAAGACGGCAGCTACTGGCCGGATTCTGGAGTTCGAAGGCCGCGCCGCTGCGCCCATTGGCGAGTTCTTGCTGGGCCGCCTCGGTCCCCGGGCTCGTCGGTCCAATGAGCCCGTACCACTGTTGAATGGCCTGGAGCTGGGCGTGAAAGTGCGCAAGCTGCCTATGTCGTTGCTGCACCCGCTTGTTCCGGCCTCGTCTCCAATTACCGGAGCGCTCCAGGGCAGCCTCTCGCTTACTGGGGAGTTGGCCGACCCCAACCTGGACCTCAAGGTGCGCTTGTTGGGAGGCCGTGTGGGTCGTGAGGCCCTAAAGAGGACCGAGTTTTCTGCCCGTGTCGAGGGTGGAAAGCTCTCGAGCGCGTTTGAGATGGACCCGAAGATTGGTGGCGCCCTTCGCGTGACGACAGCCTCGTCCTTTCCCCTGCATCTAGGAAGGCTGCCCGATCGGGACAGCCTCCTGGGCGTTGAGGACCTTCAGGTCGCCGTCGATGGGCAGGGCTTTCCTCTGGCGATGGTGGCAGCCTTCATTCCAGGGTCGACGGACACCGAGGGGGTTGTGCAACTGCAGGGCGAGGTGACGGGATCGCTGGGGTCGCCGCAACCTTCGTTAGCGCTCTCTTTGAACTCGGGGCGCTTGTGTCATGAGTTGACGTCCATCTGTTACGAAGACGTGACTCTTGAGTCCAAGCTGGTTGGCAATAGGGCCGAGCTAAAGGGCCTGAGCTTGACGACGGTTCCTCAGGTGAGGAACCCCCTCGACTTGCTTCGGCGGGCCAGCGGGGTCGGTGACAAGTCGCGACTGTCCTTGGGGGGCTTTGTTCTGCTCAACGGTCTGAGCCCGCGTTGGACTGAGCTGGACCTCCGGCTGGAGCGCGCGTGGGCTTCGTACAGTGAGCAGATCCAGGTGCAGGTGGACGGTGACCTGAGGCTGACGGGCTATTCGCCGTCGCTGCGTCTCACCGGTGACCTGGATTTGCCTACCGTGCGTTTGGATCTGGGTCGAGCCGACACTCGGCGAGAGGTCCAGCCACTGGAGCTCCCTGGCAACCTGAGCGTTCATCGCATGGACTCGCAGCCTGGCCCTGGAGAATGGGCGCAAGTAGAGCAGGCCAAGCCACAGCAGGCCGGCTTCTTGGAACGGTTGCGCCAGGCCTCTGAGATGGATGTGGGAATTCATTTGGGCAACAATGTTCAGGTGGCGCTGGCGGTTGGAATCGCTGGGCAGAGGAGCCGAGCCGTCCAAGCGCTGAACCTGATGGGTAGCATCGAGCCTGAGCTGAAGCTCGGCGGCGACATCTCTTTGCGCTGGCAAGGTGGAGAGCCGACGGTGGTGGGGCGCCTCTCCATGGAGCGGGGCAGTTCGCTCCGGGTGCTGACGCGCAGCTTTACGATGGACGACGAGAGCTTCGTGGAGTTCGTCGGACGAATCCCGGACAGCCAGTTGAATCTGCGGGCCACGCACAGCAGTCGATACGGTCCAGTATCCGTCCGGGTCTCAGAGCGCATGGCTTCGCCGACTCTTCGCTTCGAGTCCGATGTCTTCGAGGACCAGGCGGACATTCTCAGCATCCTGCTGACAGGGAAGCCGATGAGCGAGTTGAGCACAGCTGAGGGCTCACAGGCGCTCTCGGGCATGGCGGGAACACTGGCTGGTTTTGGTACCAAGGCCTTTGGAAAGTACACGCCGCTGGACTCATTGGACGTGGACGTGGGAGACGACATATCCACGGGCTCTGCCGAGGCGGGCAAGGCCCTGGGGCCCCGAGTTTTTCTCATTACGCGCTTTCGGTGGGGGGCCGAAGAGGGGGAGAATCGGGTCGAGGGGCAGTTGGAGGTTCAGATAACGCCCAGGCTCTACCTGGAGACTGTGATTGGTGATCGGTTGCAAGGGGCGGCCGAGCTCGTATGGAAAAAACAGTTCTGACCTGAGAGGATTTGATCGTGTCTACCGTTCTTGTCGGCTTGGTGTTTCTGATCAGTGGGGCCGTTGTCTATGCCTTCAACCAGGAGTCCCATGACGCCAAGGTGGTGTTTGCTCTGGAGCACGACCACAAGGTCTATGGGGTGGGTGAAACAGAGACAGCTGTCATCTTGCTGAGCCTCGGTGTTTTTTTCACGGTGCTAGGCGGTCTCAAGTGGTTGCGGAATAATCAGTCCAGGAGGGAGCTGGAGGCCTTCGAGAACGCGGATGTGCCGCGGGACGACGCCCGTGCTCGGGGTAGTGTCGAGTGAAGCAACTGGAACTGGTCTTGACGAATCTGGAGGCCCTGAAGAACCAGTGGTCTCGCAACTTGCTTCATGGCGTTGCAATCGGTGCCATGAAGCCTGTTCCCAACGATGGGGATGAGGTCCAGTTGAAGCTTGTTCCTCGCTGGGGGGGAGATGCCGTTGACCTGCAGGGCACCGTGATTCAGGCCTCGATGGCTGCCTCCGTTGTGCAGTTGAGCCCACTTAGCGATGAGGCTCGATCGGCCCTGGTCAAGTTGGGGATCTCCGAAGCGGCTGGTGGTGCTTCGGCTGCTGCGACGCCAGAGCCGTCGTCGGCCGGTTCTTCCGCTAAGCCCGCGGCGGCGGAGTCTGTTCCCGGGCCTGTGGTTGCAGAGCCTGCTGCCGAGTCAGAGTCTGTGAAAGAGTCCTCTAAGGCTGCCTCCGTTGAGACTTCGGGGCCTGCCGTGACGACCCCTCAGTCGGCGCCCGTGGGCCAGGCGCCCGTGGGTCAAGCGCCCGTGGGTCAAGCGCCCGTGGGTCAAGCGCCCGTGGGCCAGGCGCCCGTGGGCCAGGCGCCCGTGGGTCAAGCGCCCGTGGGTCAAGCGCCCGTGGGTCAGGCGCCCGAGGGTCAGGCGCCCGAGGGTCAGGCGCCCGAGGGTCAGGCGCCCGAGGGTCAGGCGCCCGTGGGTCAGGCGCCCGAGGGTGAGGCGCCCGTGGGTCAGGTGCCCGAGGGTGAGGCGCCCGAGGGTGAGGCGCCCGAGGGTGAGGCGCAGGTGAAGCCTACCGATGTGGCGTCGGCTGTCGGCTCCCCCGCGTCCACGGAAGACTCTGACCAAGGTCTCTTGTCGGAGCTTCGCACTATTGCGGCGGCCCGGGGCCCTGCCCACAGTTCTACAGAGGGGCTTCTTCCTCCAGCGACGGTGCACGGAGACTTTGGCAAGTCGCCGTGGAGGAACACACTCCTTCACCTCTTGGCGATGAATGCTACTGGGGTGTTGGTCATTCACGCGTTCCGGGAGATCCGCTGGTGCTATCTCGTCGAAGGTGAGCCGGTGCACTACTTGGGTGACCAGCCACACCCGGGCGAGCTCCTCTCCGATGTGCTGGTCAAGGGTGGCGTGGTCTCGGAGGAGGACTGGGTGGAGGCCCTCACGATGCGCAAGATCACGGGCATTCTCCCTGGTGAGTACTTGGTCTCACAGGGACGCATTGGTCGTGACGCGCTCAACCTAGCCCTCCAAGATCGAGCACAGCGAATCACACGAAACCTCATGGGCATGAACTTTGGGGATTTTTCCTTTCACCCACTTCCTGCCGTGCGTCGGGTCTTCAGTCTTCCGAAGGTGGACTTGTTGATGCTGCTCTTGGAGCATCAGCGCTCCGCACTCGCGAAGGTCGAAGATGAGGACCTGATCAAGCAGGCAGACAAGCTCTACAAGTTGCATGTTCGCCCCGCAGAGGGGCGGCAGCGAATGCTCCTTGAGTTGCCCCTGAACGATGTGGAAATGCACCTCATCAAAGAGGTCATCCCTGCGGGTTGGACGCTTGCAGAGCTGGTCGGCCTCCGGGAGATGGAGGAGCGCATGCTCTTGCGACTCCTGTTTGCTCTCCGGGCCATGGGTTTAGTGGAGTTTGTGGAGAGCGAAGGCGGCGTCGCCAAGCGCAATCGCGCGGAGCGAATGTTGTACGAGGCCCTCGCCGAACTGAAGCGCCGCAATGACTTCGAGGGACTTCATGCGCACTGGAGCAGTTCAGTTGACGACATCGAGGCTGGCTATCAGAAGATCCTGCGGGACACCGAGCCCGAGAAGTTCGCGCACTTCGAAGATGAGCGCATCAATGCTCTCGTTCGTCAGGTGCGAGAGATTAGTGAAGCGATCTGGGCCAGGTTGAAGACACCTCAGGGACGACTCGAATCTCGCAAGGACGTGGTGGAGATTGGGCAACTGCGTATGGCATCCGACTTGCTGTTCGCACAGGGCGAGATGGCTCGCTACAAGGGGAAGATGGGCCTGGCTCGGGTGTGTTACATCCGGGTCCTTGAGCTGGACCCCGGCGGGCCGGAGGGGGCAGAGAACACTCATGGTTCAAAGAAGGCGTTGGCGGATCCCCAGTTGTCCGAAGAGGCCTTGAAGGCCTCGGGAGCCGATCTACGAGAGCTGGAGCGAAAGCTGGATAATTTGTTCTGAGCTCGGCTTCACCGGAGCCCCGTGGCTTCTGCCAGTCGTTGCAGACGATCTCGTTCACCGCCCCCCGCGCGGGCGATGGTCAACCCGCCCCGGATGGCCTCGCGTCCCCGATTGCCACACCGTAGAAGAGCCTGGCATGTCCAGGTGAACTCTTCCTCGGGAAGCGGACCGTCTGGCTTGCGAACAGATTCCAACAACGCGCGGACAGCCTGTTCGCCTCCGCACTCACCCAGCGCCCAGGCCACCGTCTGTCGAACTCGGGTCGACGGATGTCGCGAACGGAACGATGCGAGTGGGCCTGACAGCTGTGGCCACGCCAGCCGCCCCGCGGCGAGGGCGATGTCGACAGCAATTTGCTCTTCGTCCAGCGGAACCTCGCTGAGCCAAGCCTCCAGCAGGGGGATCCCACGTGGGTCGGCGGTCAGGCCGATTGAGCTTGCAAGACTTCGCCGTCGGTCTGGGTTCGCCTCCTTTTCCAGCATGGCGACCAGGAAAGGGAAGTCACGATCTCTTGCCAGCATGCCTAGGTGCAGCGCCCTTCGGCGGAAGGTTTCATCGTCGACTTCGTGGTTCTCGAGGGCATACCTGTGCTCTTGAGCGACGATGCGGTCCGCCCCCTTCTCGCTGCTCAAGCGAGGTCGGCTGTCGGTGTTCTTGAGCCAGTGGGTCGCTTTCCGGTTCCACCAGGTGGGATTCTTGTCGGCGTAGAGAGCCTCGAGCACCCACATTGTGGGTGCTGTTCCCTGGGGATCGCTCCGTGAGGCTTCTACATCATCGCTTGGGCTCGGTATGAGGTGGCTCTTGCCATCAGCGCGTCGTGCCCAGGTGCGAATGGCTTCCCATTCTTCATCTGTGTCCAGGTTTGCAAGGGCCCGCGCTGCTGCCAATTGGACGGCAGCTGGGCGGTTCGGCCGGAGAAGTCGGCGAAGGGCCGGCGCTCCATCTCGATACAGGAGCCTCCCGATGCCTTCTGCAGCGCTTCTGACAATGGGCGTCGGGAGCTCGCCTGGGCTCTCGCAAAGGTGACTCAAGAAGAGTCCTGCTGAGTTCGGGTCTAGTATTTCGGCAAGGCAGCGGAGAGCCCGGAACCGCAGAACGGGGTCATCGGCCTCTTCCGCCATCCACCGAAGCCGCCGCCGGTCTCGTGCGTCCACAAGCTTATTCACATCGTCTCCGGCGAGCCGGAGCTTGATGCTTCGCTTGAGCCAGTCGCGGATCGCGGGCTTCCTCTCCATCGGTTGGGAACTATACCGCTACAATCCCCGCGTGCCCGAAGCCTCCGAAGTTCGCAGCAAACGCCCCGATGCAGCCTCGGTGCCCGAAGAGCGGCTGAGTCTGCGTGCGCGCGTGCTGTTGGGCTATGTGCTCATGATCGCCCTGTTCGGTGCTGTCCTGACAGCGGCTCTGTTGGAGATGCGCGCCACACAGGCCAGTCTGGCGAGCCTTTCTGCGGGCTACTTGCCCCTAGCTCGAGAGATTGGTCGCGCCGGTTCTTGGCCGCTGGGGCTTGAGTTGAGTCAAGGCCAGAGTCCCGAGCGCTTGTTCCGCGTGCGCAACTCCGAGCGATTCCTGGTTGAGCGGATGGATGGACAGCTTCAGCGTTCGGGTGAGTTGGCTTCGACACTTGCCGACGCTGCGCTCAACACAGGGGATCGAGCCGCGATGGAGCAGATCGTGGCCGACATCGGCCGAACCCGAGTTCAACTGGAGGCGTACTCGAGTGCGCACCAAGGCTTCATCGAGGTTGTGGAGAACGACGACGGAGAGCCTGAGCCCTTCATGGCCGAGTTGCTTGAGCTGCGTCGGCAAATCGATGTGAACTTGCAGGGCCTGACCAAGACTCTGGCCCGGCGAAGTTCCGATGTAGTCGCACGAACACAGCGTGCTCAGCGCGATGCTTTGCTGGCGGTTGTCGGCTTGAGTGTGGTGGCCTTTGGTGTGGGGCTCTTGCTGTTGTTTTCCACGAACTTCACCTTGCGCCCAGTGCGTCGCTTGATTGCTGCAGCAGAGAGTATTCGCGCCGGACAGCTGGACACGCGGGCTCCTGAGGACTCTGGCGATGACGTGGGCCGTCTCGCCCGAGCATTCAATGCAATGGCGCACGCCCTCGAAGAGAGAGAGCGACGTCTCGAGGAGCGCTCCGAGGAGTTGGAGGCTGCGCTGACCGATCTGCGCGCTTCCCAGGAAGCATTGATCCGTAGCGAGCGTCTTGCGACCATCGGCGAGATGGCAGCTCAGATTGCTCACGAAGTACGCAACCCCTTGAATGCCCTGGGGCTGAATGCCGAGATACTCATTGACGAGCTGGAGGCCGGGGGGTCGTCCGAGGCAGGGCAGATTCTTTCAGCAATACAAGGAGAGGTCGCCCGCTTGACCGAAGTGACCGAGGCCTACCTAGCCCTAGGTCGCCTGCCGAAGCTGAAGCTGGAGCGCCAGTCCATCAAGCTCTTAGTAGAAGAGCTCGTTCGGTTTCAGGCTGAGGAGTTGGGTCGAGCTGGCGTTACGGTGTCTATGGACCTGCCGGATAGCTTGCCGGAGGTCTTTGTGGATGGTGGCCAGTTGCGACAGGCTCTGTTGAACCTCTTGTTGAATGCTGCAGAGGCCCTGGAGGAGAGCGGAGGAGGTGTGCTTCGCATCGCGGGCTCTTGGGATGAGCAGGAGGTGGTGCTGGTCATCGAAGATGATGGCCCCGGAATGAAGGCAGAGCACCTAGCGCGAGTGTTCGACCCGTTCTTCTCGACCAAAGAACGGGGCTCGGGGCTCGGCCTGCCGCTGACGCAGCAGGTGATCGACGAGCATGGTGGACGGATCAACTGTACTAGTAGCCTGGGTGCGGGTACGACGTTCCGGATCGTTCTGCCGGTGTCGGAATCTGGGACGTCCAATGAGAGGATGGGTGCGTGACCGAAACAGGCCCTCATGTCCTCGTCGTCGATGACGAGGAGTCCAACCTCGAGGTGTTGAAGCGAGTCCTCGGTCGCGAGGGCTACCGCATTTCTGTGGCTGACTCGGGGCCGGATGGGCTCGATCGTCTGAGGGAAGATCAACCAGAGTTGTTGCTCACAGACCTGAAGATGCCCGGAATGGATGGCCTGGAGTTGCTTCGGGCGGCCAGGACGGTCTCGCCGGCGACCGAGGTGATCCTCATGACCGCCTTCGGTACGGTCGAGATCGCTGTGGAGGCGATGCGTGAGGGCGCCTATGATTTCATCACCAAGCCACTGAAGCGTCACGACATCCTGAAGGCCGTTGGCAAGGGCCTCGAGAAAGCAGCTCTCCTTGCCGAGAACCGCTTGCTCCGCGAGCAGATTGCATCTCAGACCTCTCAGTCGGGGAGCGTCGCAGGGATCGTCGGTCGCTCTGAGGGGCTCCGCCAGGTACTAGAGACCGCGGGGCAAGTGGCCCCCTCCGAAGCGACTGTGCTCATTGTCGGGGAGTCGGGGACGGGTAAGGAGGTGCTCGCCCAGGCCATTCACGAGCTGAGTGGCCGCAGCGATGGTCCGCTCATCCGCGTGAACTGTGCAGCGATTCCGGAGACCTTGTTCGAGTCGGAGTTGTTTGGCTACGAGAAGGGCGCCTTCACGGGAGCGGCGGACAGGAAGCCAGGCCGGTTTGAGTTGGCGGATGGGGGCACCTTGTTCTTGGATGAGGTGGCAGAGATGTCCATGGCATCTCAGGTGAAGCTTCTGCGAGTGCTTCAGGAGGGCCAGTTCGAGAGGGTTGGTGGTACTACGACCCTCTCCGTTGACATCCGTCTCATTGCGGCCACCAACCGGGACCTGGAGAGAGCTGTCGCTCAACGAAGCTTCCGAGAAGACCTCTTCTATCGTTTGAATGTCATTCCAATCCAGTTGCCGCCACTTCGTGAGCGAGCCGATGATGTTCCTCTCTTAGCTGCTCACTTTGTGAAGATTTACCGTGAAAAGAATCACAAGGCCGTGAAGGGCATCTCTGATGCGGCGCTGGCCGCGTTGACCGCCTACCGGTGGCCGGGAAACATCCGTGAGCTGGAGAACACCATGGAGCGAGCGGTGGTGCTCTGTCGTACGGACCATGTGGGCCTGGACGACCTGCCCCAGCACATGCAGCCCGAAGGACATGGTGGACCAAGGCAGCTTGTATTCCCCATGGGCACGCCCTTGAGGGAGATCGAGAAGACAGCCATTCGGGAGACGCTTCGTCACACCAGTGGCGACAAGAAGCTGGCTGCTCGGCTTCTAGGCATCGCCGCCCGAACGATCTATCGAAGGCTCGAAGAGACTCGAGAACAGGAAGACGGATCAGCAGAAGGTGTGGATTCGTGAGACCTCCTGGTTCGTTGGATGATTGCCAGAGCTCGAAGCCGTCAGTGGACTCCTCGTCGGGGGTTCGGGGAGTCGAGCCTGTGGAGCCTTCTCGGCTACCGGGGGTGGATGAGGCCTGGGTGGGCATTGGCTCGAACCTGGGGGAGCGATCGGAAAACATCGCTCGAGCGCTGGAGGCTCTTGAGCCTTGGTTGGTTGCGCGATCCCCCGTGTACGAGACCGCACCGTGGGGGATCGCGGACCAACCGTGGTTCCTCAATCTAGTAGCCCAGGTGCGATGGGTGGGCTCGGCCCGAGAGTTGCTGGATCATGTGCTTTCGGTGGAGCAGGCCATGGGTCGGAAGAGGACGCTTCGCTTCGGACCGCGGTGCATTGATATCGATGTCTTGATCGTGGGCGGACAGCAGATTCGAGAGGGGGGTCTGGTGGTCCCACACCCTGGAATCGCAAGGCGTAGGTCGGTCTTGGAGCCCTGGGGTGATCTGTCCCCCAATCTGATGGTTCCTGGTGTGGAGAAAACAGTGGCGGCGCTTCGGAGAGAGGCGATGCGACTGGAGGGGCAGGATGTACACCTCTGGTCCTCAGCCGCCTGCTGATTTGTCAGCCGCCCGCTGACTTGTCAGCCGCCTGCTGAGTCGTCGTCGTCCCCTGCCGAGTCGTCGTCGTCCCCTGCCGAGTCGTCGTCGTCCCCCGCTGAGTCGTCGTCCCCTGCCGAGTCGTCGTCCTCTCCCGAGTCCTCGTCGGTGCCGCTATCGAGCCCGTCGTCATCGTCGTCCATGGAGGCTTCGCCGGGTTCGTCGGAGTACATGCCCGTGGGGTCATCTTGGAGGCCTGGCCCAAAGCAAGAGGCCATCACAAGGATGCCGAGGGCGACCAGGAGGCGGATCAGGACGGTCTGCATNGTGAGCTGCTCCGGTTNGGCGGCCATTGTTAGCACNGTTACTACTCGGTCCGATCGGGCANACTGCGGGCCAGTCGAAAGCCTCGGCTCGANTGAACCCANCTGGGCAGGGCCCCTGAACGCGAGGCAGCNCGCCTGAGGGGCGACTCCCCGAACATGAGCCANGCTCCTCCNCGGATCGGTCTTCGCTCGGGGTTGCCATCGTACTCTTGGTCTCCACACCACTCGCGGACGGAGCCTGCCATATCGCGGACGCCGTAGACCGAGCAGTCAGTGGGGAACGCTCCGATGGGCTCGGGCCTCGGGGTCCCGGGTCGGCTGTCGCCCACCTTGCAGACAGCAGGATCGAAGTCATCGCCCCAGGGGTGGAGTCGTCCGTCCACTCCACGAGCGGCTTTCTCCCACTCGAGTTCGCGTATCAGGCGATGGGGTTGACCTGCCCGTTGCGAGAGCCAGCTTGCGTAGAGCCTGGCGTCCTCCCAGCTCACCGAGACGACGGGCCAGTTGGGATCCCAGCGATCCCCCTCCTTGTCCACCTCGGGTAGGGCGTAGGGCACACCATCTGCTGGCCGATCCCAGTATTGCCCCTGCCCTTCGTTCATGCCCACATCAGCTCGAGGCATGCGGCTCCAGGCTTCGTCCGGGTCTTGCTGGCGGAGCGCCTCGAGGAACTCAAAGTAGTCTGCAATGGTGGGTGGGAAGATGGCGGCGAAGAAGCCATCGACCCAAGGTGTGGATGCTTCCATCGAGAACGAAGCCAGGGGATCCCCGCCACAGCCGAAGGGCCCCGGAGGAACGTAGACGAAGTTGGAGCCGATCTCCTCGTCCGCAAACAGTGGGATTGCGTCGTCGCCGCTGTCCCAGTGGTGCGAACGACTGATGAGTACCGGGTAGCGTGTATCTCGGCATCCGGGCGCCTTGATGGTGAGCAGGTAGGACCCCATCTCTAGCGGTACCCGATGGAGCGGGCTGTGGCCCAGGCTCCTCTGTGGCCCGTCAGTCCACAAGAGCCCAGTCTGATCGATCCTCTGGCAGAGCACCTCCGCGCCCGGTGGGTCCGTCTTGATGCTGACCGAGCCGGTTCCCTTCAGTTGATTGGTCAGGCGACCATCGTCGTACTCATGCACTCGATCCTGGAAGTAGCGCTGCTCTCGCCTGTTCGCACTGGCCTCGGCTATCTCCAGCCGATGCCAGTACACGTCTGCGAGGAATGTTCGGGTCTGTGGGCTCCCCGGGTCTTGGGACAACGCTCGTTCACAAGCTCCAATCACTTTGCTGAACAATTCCGCTCGCTCCGGCCCGACCTCCGCAATGCGTCTTCGTGTGTCCAGCAGGAGAACCTTCTCTTCGAGGCTCTGCCAGGGCTCGATGCATGCGCTTAACTCGACCTCTTTGTTCATGAGGTCCTGCTCTTGTTGGCCCAGTTCCAGATAGTGGGCCCAACTTGATTGGGCCTGCTCAAGGCTCTCGGCAGCTTGGCGTCGACGTCGACTGCCCTCGAGGAATGCTTCGACCGCATCACCAAGCCCTTTGGCGGAGGGGAATCGGTTGTCGGGTAGAGGCTGCAGAGCCTTGAGGCACACCTCGGCGACTTCGTCGGGGATCCTGCGATGCGGCGCCTTGGTTCTCGGGTCTTCGGGAGGTCCGCTCACGCTCGAGAATAGAATCTGAAATGCGTTCTGACCCTGGTAGGCCGGGACCAGACTGAGCAGCTCGTAGAGGATGGCCCCGAGGCTCCAAATGTCACTGCGCTCATCCAGCTGAGCGAGCTCCCCTCGGGCTTGTTCGGGGCTGATGAAGCCTGGAGTTCCAATGATGGCGCCATCTTGCGTGCGAGACAGTGTGCACGCCTCTTGGATGTTGACTGGACTCAGGTCTCGCTGTGCGTCTGGCTTCCACTCCCCCTCTGGCTTTTCGTGAATGACGACCTCGGTGTTGTCGCCCATGATCCGAGCGATGCCCCAGTCCATCAACAGCACCTCTCCAAAACGTCCGAGCATGATGTTGTCGGGCTTGAGGTCGCGATGCAGTACGCCGCGACTGTGGGCGTAGCCGACCGCGTTGCACACCTGAATGAAGACCGAGAGGAGCCGATGGCGGGTCCAGTTGACGATGGCTTCGGGTTCTTCGGACTTGAGTTCCGTCAGGACTTGGGCCAGTGAGACCCCCTCCACCTTACGCATGACAAAGTAGATTTCTCCCTCTGCGGTGACCCCCATGTCGTAGACGGGAACGATGTTGGGGTGTTCCAGTTGCGAGGTGATCTGGGCCTCGGCGAGGAACCGCGCCAGTTGAGCTTCGGTCACCCTGGCAGGGTCGATGATGACCTTGACGGCGACGATGCGCCTGAGTTCGGGATCCTTCGCGGCAAGAACGCGGCCCATCCCTCCACGGCCCAGCTCTCCCAGCATCTGAAAGCGACCCAAGTCCGTCTCTTGGTCGCTGAACTCTTGGTCGCCCCCCCCTTGCTGTTCCCATGCCGTTGGACGGCTGTCATCGGTTAACTGCACGTCGCGGTCAATGCCCAACTCGCGCGCTAGAGCAGTCGGGCTGATGGACGCCTTGATGGGCTCTTCTGAAACGGTCTTCAGTCGCTCCATGGCCTCGGGGATGTCCTCTTTGAGGCGCCTACTGCTCACTCGAGTCTCCGGCCTCAAGAAGGGGCTCCAACCATTGATTGAGTGCCCCAAGCGATGCCAGGAGCCGGACGGCCGCGATCTGTAGATCCAGTCGTCGCTGCAGCAGCGAGAGCTCGGCTGCCTGAAGCACCGCCCGGCCATCCAACAACTCCAGCTGGCGAGCCTCACCGGCTCCGTAGCGCAGACCGAGCAGGCGGTGGGACTCGAGCGCCAGATCCCGCTCCAGTTCGGCGATTGGGACCGCCTCTCGTGCGGCTCGCCAGCCGTCGCGCGCATCGGCGATGCTCGCGGCAATCTGCTCTTGGACTGCCTCCGATCGGCGGCGTGCCTGACGTTTCCGAGAGGCGGCCTCTCGTGCGTTCTGGACAAGGAGTCCTCCGTCCCAAAGCGGGAGTGAGGCACCAACGCCCAGCCACCAGCTAGTCTGCTGGCTGTCGAACCCAGCCGGTTGGTCCGTCCAATTCAGCGCGCCCGTAACCGAGAAGGACGGTAGAAACTGGAGCGCCGCGTCTGCGGCGATGTGCTCGGCGGCCCTTGCTCGAGCCTGCGCAGCCGCGGCATCCGGGCGGGCATTCAAGGCATCGGAGATCCAGTCGGAGTCGTCCTCGGGATCGGTGATGGGGATGGCGGGAAGAGGAGCCAGCGCGGTTTGCGCGGCGAGCTTGGAGCCCATGGCCAGGGCCAGGGCTCGGGTTGTTGCGCTCAGCCGTCGCTGCAGATCACTGAGTTGCCCCTGGAGTCTTGCGAGCTCCAGGCGAGCCCGCAGCACGGCATCTTCGGTCACCACACCAGCGTCCCGAAGCAATTGGGTGTCTGCCACATGTGCCGCTGCCAGCTCAGCTTGGGTCTCCACCACCTGGAGGCTCTGTTGCGCTTGGTAGGCTCGACCGTAGGCCTCCACGACCTGAAGAACGAGTTGGGCTTGATTGCTGCGCAGCTCCAGTCGAGCAGCCTGAAGCTGTGCTGCTCCAGCGCGGCCCATGGTGACGACCCGTGGTGAGAGGGTCCAGTTGAGTTCGGCGGTGAGAAAGCCCTGATGTTTCGGCTGGATGATGGTCTCGGTCGACTCGTTGTCTTCGGTGTCGCCTTGTGGTGGGTCGGTGATCCCTTCGGAGTTGAGTAGTGCTTCTGTGAGTCCTGCGCAGTCGGCGTAGCCGTTGATGACTGCTATTTGATCGCAGTCCGCAGCGGAGAGTAGATCTTGTTCGAAGAGCGTCTCGTAGACGACTCCAAGGTTGGAGTAGACTGTTCCAAAGGCATCCCCGAGGGCGTCTCCGCCGAACTCGTCAGCGAAGTCGAAGCCAATCTCTCGATCGTTCAGACGCCAACTTGCGCCCACGCGAGCTGTGGGGGAGATGAGGGCGAAAGCTCGGTCACGACTTACCTTGGCCTGGGGGATGGCCTCCTGTGCTGCCAGGAGGGTTGGGTTGAATCTCAGCGCGGTCCTGAGGGCCTCGCTGATGTCTAGGGTTTGCGGGGCGCCGTCGACACGTGACTCGGCGTCGGCTGCCGCCTCCGCTGGAGGAGCAGCGGTGAGCAGAATCCAGGCCGTGAGAGCAGCTCCGGTGAGCACCTTGGCTCCCCTGTCAGGACTCATGAGTTCCCAGCCCGCGCATGGGGTCATCGAAGGATCCGTTCCATGGCAGCCTGCTGCTCTCGCACGGAGAGAGCCAGGGACATCTGCCC
>PBPL01000004.1 GCA_002724675.1 Deltaproteobacteria bacterium
GAAGCGGCTCGCGGGGTGCTGCCAAGCTCCTAGACGCGGAGTCTCGCGGTGCCTATTTCTTAGCGAGCCGCTCCTGCAAGGCCTTGAGAACCACCAGCGCAGTGGAAGCCTGGATCGCCACCTCCAGCCCTGGCTGCTCCGTCAGCAGCTGCTTGACGAGCCAGCCCATGGACTTGAGGTTCGTGAACGTGGAGTAGAACACCAGCGTCCCTTTGCCGTTGTCCAGTGGCACGAGGTTCCAGGCCCCGACGGTCTTGTCGAAGTCGCCCTCGATTAGGTCCCAGGAAATGCGGTGAGGCGGCGTCTCAGTGTGCTTTAGAACGTAGTCGATCTTCTTCGAGATGATGGCAATCTGGAAGTGCACCTTGTAGTGCACGTCTTTGGTGGTTCCCTTGTCATTGGTCACTTCGATTTCGGTCAGGTCCGGCATCCACTCCGGGTAGGAGGCGTAGTCGGAGATGGTCTTCCACACCTGCTCAGGAGAAGCGTCGAAAAATGCACCTCCCGTGACCAACTCTAGTTGGCCGGACGGGCTCTCTTCCACAACTAGAACAGGGCCACCTCCCCCGAGGGCATGGACCGTGCCTGGATCCACATCCTTGGGGTCAAAGGCCGAGGCCGACAATGGGAGCAGCACAGCAAGAGCAAAGGTGGCGATGCTCCAACCGGACGTCCTGGAAACTGACGTTCGACGAGGTGCTTGGCGACCTCGGTTGGCGCGGGCGGCGGTGGCAAATGGAGGCGGTACTTGGGCGTTCACTTGAGTTGTCCTCGGCTCTGGTTCACGGAGAGGTTAGTCCAGAAGATTCAGGACGTAGTCTCCATCGAAGGGCCAGAGATCGTCGTTCACCACGTTCATTTCTTGGTCGATGACGACGTAGGTGGGATAGCCGGTGACCACAAAGCTGTCTTGGGTCATTGCTGGGTCCGCCAGCACCGGATGGGTTAGGGAGTAGGTGTCCGCCCAGGCGTTCAGGTCGGAGTTGTCTGGGGGGTTCGATTCATAGTCCTGCTGAGTAGCGGCGAGGACGATGACGTCGCCGTTGCCTTCCAGCCACAGGTCTTCGCCGTGAGGCGCGTTCTCTTGGCATGGTGGACACCACTGGGCGAACACGTCCAGCACGATGACCTTGCCGTAGAACTGGTACAGCTGAACCTCGTCCCCATGTTGGTCAGACAGGATGAAGTCGTGGGCGATATCCCCAGTGCGCCAGCCAGTACCGGCGAGATCCGCGGGCACATCGTCGCTGTCCGCATGCCACCAACTGTTCTCGGGGCCAAACGGCTCCGGAAGTTCGGGTTGCTCTTCGTTCATCTCGCCCTCATCCGAGTCCCCGGATGAGGGCGAGTCACGCTCAGAGCAAGCGATAAGTCCCAGCGCGAGCAAGAGAAGAGAGAGTCTACGGAGGGTCTTTGCAGAGGACGTTGTACCTAGAGACATGGGCCCTACTCTCAGCAATGGTTCATGAGTGTTCAGAGCAGATTATCGATTGCGTTGCGGGAAGTCGTGCCGCTGGATGTGAGGTCCGGCGGCGGCCAGAGGTCGGCGTTCTGGATAGTCATGGTCCGATCAATGAGCACAAAGGTGGGGTAGCCGCTCTGCATGAACGGCATGAGAGACTGGGCGGAGTCCTGGAGCACAGGGTGTGTGATCCCGAACGAGCTGACCCAATCGGCGACCTCGGCTGCGGTACCAGCGCCGGAGCCGCCACCAGAGTTGCCTGCCAGCATCACGGACAAGTAGACGAAGCCCTCGTCTTCGTAGGCTTCCCATAGGTCATTCCCAGCCTGGGCACCGCCCTGGCAGGTGCCTCACCAGAAGGCAAAGATGTCGATCAGGATGACCTGGCCATAGAACTGGTAGAGCTGGACCGTGTCCCCAAACTGGTCCACCGCTGTGAAGTCGTAGGCTGTGTTTCCCGCACTCCAGCCTGTTCCCCACAGGTTGGAGGGAACATCAGAGGTGTTGGCGTGCCACCAACTGTTGCTCGGTCCGAAGGGGGTGTCGCTGCCCGTGTCGGTGTCGTCGTCGGTGCCGTTTGAACCGCCGTTGTTGCCGCCGCTGGAGCCCGAGTCTGAGCCCTCATCACCGTTGCCATCGGAGCCTTGGGTGCTGTCGCTGTCCCCTCCGGTCTCGGTGGTGTCATCGTCATCGCCAGGTTGCCCGGTGGCGTCATCGTCATCGCCAGGTTGGCCCGTGTCGTCGTCGTCGCCAGGTGGTTCGCTACCATCGCACTCGGGGGCATCCGAGCAGCCGGGATCGTTGCAGTCAGATAGACCGTTCTGGTCATTGTCGAGGCAGTCGCCACACTCACCATCTACAGCACCTTCTACGTGGTCACAGACCTCGTAGTTCAGCTCGCAGAAGCCATCTACCCCGCACACCTCGGTCCCGTAGATCCAGAAACTGCAGTGCATGTCCTCTGTGCAGGGACGCTGTGCCTCGTCTTGAGGGGCACAGAGAATCGTAGAACACGGCAGGGTCGACGCATCATCCTCATCGCTCGCCCCGCCGTTGTTCTGTCGGTCTTCCAGTAGGTCACTGCGCCCGCACGCTGATGCTGCCAACCCGAGCATCAGGCACATCGTGAGGGACTGCAGACTGTGCACTGTGATGGTGGGCAAGGCAACGTCTCGGGGGGTGGGTCAGGACTGACTTGAGGCGGAGGTTAGCGGAGGTCACAGCCTGGATCGAGCGGAATCCCCGTCGCGAAGGGGCAGGGCTCCTGCCGAGTTCTGCTTTGCTATGGTCGGCCATCATGCCAACACACTTGCCGTTCCTGGTCGTCTTGGTGTGCCTCGGCTTGGCGGCGCCTGCGGCGGGCGCCGGGGACGCCCCCGACGACTCCCGAGTCGCGGATGGTGCTCCGGTGGGTGCCGGAACTGTGGACGAGGGCAGTGCTTCTGAACGTTCCACCCCTGACCCAGGCCCGCGCCTGGCCATCTATCGCAGCCAGAGGTGGTCCAGAGCGTACTATCCCGATCGGGATGCCTATGCCAATCCCATCCAGTCCTTGTTGCGGCCTCGAGTTGCCTGGGGTGTCTTTGACGGAGACGGGTATCGCATTCCAGCGGCTCAGTTCGCTTCGGTGGTGGGCCACTCGGAACGTGTCGCTCTGCTCCGTCACCGGCGGACCGTGGCGGTTGCTGCCGGGGGCGCGCTCGGGGGGGCGGGTCTGGGCTTGCTGATTGGTGGGGCGGTGTGGGGGGCGGAGGCTGATCCCGGTCGGACGGGCGAGAGTCGCAAGACCAACTTGGAGAGCCATCAGCGGGGCGTCGGTGCTGCCGTGTTTTTCGGTAGCGCGATGATTGGCTCTGGGATCGCCGTGGTTCTCTCCACCCTCAGCCGCCAACGGCACGTGGCTCGCTTCTATGCAAAAGAAGAGGCTGATGAGGCCGTAGAGGCCCGGAACGACCGACTTCGCAAGGCTCTGGATCTGCAGTGGGAGGACGTTGAGTCGCTCCGCGAACCAGCGCGAGTTCGCGCTCCTGGCAGCGACAAGGCTCGTCCTCGCGCCCCCAAGAGGCGCTCGAAGAGACCATGATTCATTGCATAGATGGCGGTGGCCCTGCGTCTCTCCGAGTTTGACCTGTACAATGCGCGGCTACGAGCTTTTCTGCTGCTCGCTTCGGAGATGCCAATGACCACGGATACTATCCCCGCCCGCCTGTTCGCCAAGGGCAAGAGCCTTCCTGATAAGCCGGCCTATCACGTACGCAAGGGGGGCGCCTGGGAGGCCACCACTTGGTCCCAGTACGCCGACCAGGTGCGGGCTGCGAGTCGCGCGCTTATGGGCCTGGGCTTGGAGGTGGGCCAGACGACCTGCATTCTCGGCTTCAACCGCCCAGAGTGGGCCGTGTTCGACTTGGCGACGATGGCCGTGGGAGGAGCCCCTGCAGGCATCTACACCACATGTTCTCCGTCGGAGGTGCAGTACATCATCGCTCATACGGAGGCGCCGGTTGTCCTCGTAGAGAACCACGATCAGTGGAGCAAGGTAAAGCAGGAGCGAGAGCGGCTGCCCGCCCTCAAGTATGTCGTCTTGATGGATGGCGCCGAGGCTGTAGACGACCCGATGGTCCTGACCTGGGAGGCCTTCCTGGCCCGCGGTGAAGCCGTAGAGGCCGGGGCTGTCGATGCCCGGCTGGAGGCGCTGGACAAAGGGGCGCTGGCCACCTTTATCTACACCTCGGGCACGACGGGTCCACCCAAGGGTGTGATGCTGTCCCACCACAACCTCACTTGGACCGCGGATTGTTCAGTGGGGTTGGTGGATGCACTGCAGACGGACACCAGTCTGTCCTATCTGCCGTTGTCCCACATCGCAGAGCAAATGTTCACGCTCCACGTACCCATCACCACCGGGTCTTCGGTCTATTTCGCCGAGTCCATCGACAAGGTGAAGGACAACCTGGTGGAGGTGCAGCCGACTCTTCTGTTCGCTGTGCCGCGGATCTGGGAGAAGTTTTACGCCGCTGTGAGCTCGGGCCTCGAGTCTGCGCCACCACTGCGTCAGAAGATCGCAGGCTGGGCCACAAGTGTGGGCCGAAGGACCAACGAGCTCCGCAATCAGGGCAAGGAGCCCGGTGGTCTGCTTGGCTTGCAGTATCGATTGGCCAACAAGTTGGTCTTCTCCAAGCTCAAGCCCAAGCTCGGCCTGGGGAATGTCACCGTGTGCGTGAGTGGTGCGGCGCCCATTGCCGCGGAGATCATCGAGTTCTTCGCAGGTCTGGACATCGTTATTCGGGAGGTCTACGGCCAGTCGGAGGACTGTGGTCCTACTACGTTCAACTCACCGGGCAAGACCCGCTTCGGTAGCGTCGGGACGCCGCTGCCAGGAGTCGAGGTGCGCATCGCCGACGATGACGAGATCTTGGTGCGGGGCCCCAACGTGTTCATGGGCTACTACAAGGACGAGGAGGCGACAGCCGACACGCTGATCGATGGCTGGCTTCACTCTGGTGATCTGGGCAAGTTCGATGCAGCCGGCTTCCTCCACATCACGGGCCGCAAGAAGGACATCATCATCACGGCGGGCGGGAAGAACATTGCTCCCAAGAACCTCGAAGCAGCGATCAAGAATCACGCTGCTGTTGGCGAGGCCGTGGTCATCGGGGACCGTCGCAAGTACCTGACGGCCTTGGTGTCGTTGGACCCGGACGCAGCGGTGGCGTGGGCCGAGGCCCATGGCGAGTCCGCGACAGGTCTGCATGAGAGTGAGAAGCTACGGGCGGATCTGGATGCTTGGATTCAGACGATGAACCAGGAGTTTGCTCGGGTCGAGCAGATCAAGAAGTTCACGGTTCTCGAGCGAGCACTCAGTATCGAGGACGGTGAGCTGACGCCGACGATGAAGGTGAAGCGCAACGTGGTTCATGCGCACTTTGCCGACCAGATCGAGGCCATGTACGCCGAATAGGCTGCTGTCACACCAGTCGTCGTGCGAGATTTTCTGGGCTAGTTCTCTGTGCAGGTGCTAAGTACGGGCGCGTGATGTGCTTTGCCGCATCACCTGCGGTCTGCCGAGTCCTGGCTCGGTGACGATTCACCAGCCCGAATCGGAGACTCTCATGATGCAGCTACGCGCCCGTGGGGGGCGTTGTCCCCTGGTCCTACGAGTGGTTCCCTTCCTCCTACAGTTTTCCCTCGTCCTCGCTCTGCTCGTTGGAGCTGGATGTGCTGATTGGACGGGGATCTACGGAAATTCAGGCTCCGGCGGCGATGGTACTGGTGTCGACGACGATGATGATGATGACGACACCGGTGATGACGACACCGGTGATGACGACACCGGCGATGACGGCACCGGTGATGACGACACCGGTGATGACGACACCGGTGATGACGACACCGGTGATGACGGCAGCGATGATGATGATGTCGTCCCGGGCGCTGTGACCTGCAGCCCGTCTCTGACGAACCTGAGCCTGACGGCGGGCATCACCCAAGATGTCCAACTCACAGCCTCTGCCGATGGTGTCCCTGCGGTTGGGGTGGACTGGACGGTCATCACTGGACCGGGGACTGTGGATGCTTCGGGCTTGTTCACCTCGTCTCCCGATGTGGGGGGCGAAGCGACGGTTCAGGCCTATCTGGGGGGCGAGGTCGGACACTGCATCATCGAGATGACGATGGACGGCGACCAGAACGAGACCTCGGACGCTGGGCTTCCGGGGGGCTTTGACAGCGCGACGGTGGATGTGGATGACGGCTGCGCCGCCGAGATTCTGTACCCACTACAAGACTCGGTCATGCCCGGCAGCTTTGCTCCACCTGTGATCCAGTGGCAGTCGGCTGGTCACAGCCACCACGCCCTGACCCTGGCGTCCCAGTGGACTTCTGTGACGGTGTATCTGACAGGCGACTCCTACACTCCCTCGCAGGAGCAGTGGCAGGGGCTGACCATCTACGATCCCGGCGACACGGTGACCATCAGTCTCGTGTCGGGCACTTGGACCGGTACCGGGTTCTCGGGTCAGGTCTGCACCGCGTCCGAGGACATCGAGGTGGACGTGGTGGATGCGACCATCAATGGCACCATCATTTATTGGGCGACTCAGGCGTTAGGGGCCTCCACAAAGGCAATTAGCTTCGATGCCAATTCGATGCCTGTGAACTCGTCAGCCGGATTGCAGGCGTCCATCTGCCACGGTTGCCACCAGGTGAACCTGGGCAACCCCATGAAGATGACCTATGGCCCGGGGATGCCTGGGACCACGGCGCTGGTGGACTTGTCGTCGCCGGCGACCATCCTGCAGCAGTGGGGCGGGTTCCTCACGATGGTGGACTACGGGGCGCCCGACAACACCGGAGCCTATGTCGTGGCTGGTCAGTCGGGCTTTGCAGGCAGCGCGCTCAAGCTCTTCAGCGCCACCAGTGGCTCGGAGCTAGGCACGATAAGCACCGCCAAGGCGGCGGCCATGCCCAACTGGTCTCCCGATGGCGCGAAGATTGTCTACGTGGGCTGTGATGGCGGAGCTTCCGCTCTCGGCGCTCAGGACTGTGATCTGTATACCCAGGACTGGGACCCAGCCACGGAGACCTTCTCCAACGAGCAACTCCTCGCCAGCAGCGTGGATGGAGAGACCCTCTACTATCCGAGCTTCAGCGCCGACTCCCAGTGGATCGCCTACAACCGAGCCGAGCAGTACGACTACGTCAACAGCGACGGCGACACGGTTACCGCCAGCAGCAACAACAACGAGCGGGCGAAGCTGATGCTGATTGCGGCTTCCGGCGGGCCTCAGATTGAGCTGGCTCAGGCGAACGGGGTGGGTGACTTGACCAACAGCTGGCCCCGGTGGGCGCCGGTGGCAGGCGGCACGGGCTGGTTGGCGTGGGGCTCCAAGCGGGCCTACGGACACACCGTGGTGGGGACCCCTCAGCTCTGGGTGAGTCAGATTGACTTCTCGCTGGCTGATGCGGGGGCTGATCCCTCTCAGCCTCCCGTCTGGATCCCGGGCCAGTTGACCAGCGAGGGGAACCACACCCCCACCTGGCTTCCGCGCTACAACAACTGACTCAGGGGACGCGGTTCAGGCGGTTCGTTCGAGTAGGCCGTGCTTGAGCAACCAGGCCACCAGTAGCGAGGCTCTCCACGGCGCACCCGGCAGGGCGGTCTCGCGAAGTCGTGTTTCCAACTCGCTGACTTCGATGGGGGCAGCCGCCAGTTGGACACCAGCTAGCACCTGGTCGTTGTCGAAGATGTGCTTGAGATCGGGGTAGATCGGGTAGGTGTTTTGCTGGGCGCAGCAGGCCTTCGCCAGGTCTGAACTCCGCACCAGCCCTGCTGGCCGTTCGGCGGCCGTGGGGTAGTGGCCGAAAACGCGCTTGAAGTCCATGTTTAGAGGGTGTGGATCTCGCGATCGCGGCTGAAAGGATACCTCTGATAGCCGGCTCCAGACCGCTTCATATTGGGGAATCACCACACTCCAGTCGTAGAGGCTGCGGGCCCGTTGCGTTGCAGCCTTCCCCATGGCTTCCACCCGGGCTGGATCGCGGTACAAATCGAGCATGGCTCCCGTGAGCGCTGCAAGGTCTACCTCCATGGCCTGTCCCAGGAGCAGGTGAAGGGGGCGCTGGTACAGGATGGGGCCCAGCTCCGAGATGGCATCTAGATCTGCATTCCAGTAGGTGGGGACTCGGATTCCCACCTCCTCGCTGACGGTGTCCTTGTAGCCATTGAGATCGGCTGCGATGACGGGCAGCCCGGCGGCCAGCGCCTCGACGACGGTGATGCCAAAGGTCTCCTGTGGATTGTCCGATGGTGAGATGAAGACATCAGCTGCGGCTAGGAGCTGAGCCTTCTCGTCGTCAGCGAAGTCGACTCGCAGGATGAGTCGGTCCTGGATCCGCATCCCCTTGGACCACAACTGCAGCATCTCTGGCGTCTTCGTTCCCTGCCGAGCTCCGGCGAGGACGAGGATCGGAGTCCTCGCCTGCCCCTCGGTTGCGCGCACGAGATCGGAGAACGCCTTCAGGACCGGAAAGAGGTCCATCTTGTCGAACTCGGTGAAGCGAGCGATACCCAGAACAACAAATGCGTTGTCGGGAATGTTGAGCTTGGCTCTTGCGGCATCCCGGTCGGCCGCCTCAAGCGAGTCTACGTCGATGCCCAGGGGAACCACGGGGAGCTCCCAAGCGGGGGCCTCGGTGGATAGACCACGGGAGCCCAGTTGTTCGCCAACACTCTCAAAACATCGCCGGAGCACCTCCCGTCCACCGGTGCTTGAGCAGAACACGGCGTCACAGCTGGAGGGCTCGCCCAACCAGGCGCTGGCGAAGTCCAGCATCATGGATGGGTAGCTGAGGGAGTGGATCTGTCCAGTCACCGGGATGGTTTTGGTGGCGTAGCGGTCCCGTAGTCGAAGGAGTTGGCCCAGCTGGTCGCCGGGTGAGTTCTGATGGATGGCGGTCACATCGCCAGTCGCGATGGACTCGGGGAGGTTCAGTAGGGGGCGAGCTTCGACTCGGTTGGCGGCCCCCGGCGGCAGGCCCTCCAGCAGCGGCTCAATGCCCGAGATGTCGGCGTTCTCGCCGACGAAGAAGCAGTAGCGCTCGAAGGTGCCGTGCCGCAAAAGAGCCCGAATGAATGAGCTGTTTGCCACCTTTCGTCCCACGAGAACGTCAGCGCCGGCGGCGGCAGCGGTGGGCGCGAAAGAACCAGGTCGGGCGAAGGTGGCGAGTGTGCGCATGGCAAGGCGATCTCAGGCGTCAACGGGCCCGTTGTCTGGGGGCTCTGGGGCCTCTGATGGCGGGTTGTTGGAGACCGACTGAATGGATGAATCTTCCGTGTCGGCTTCGAGCCCGGCCTTGGTCTTTTTGCGCCGCCGTCGTCGTCGTCGACGACCGCTGCCCGATGGCTCTCCCTCTGCAGGCTTCTTGTCTTTCCAGGCTGCGACCGCTTCTACGAGTAGATCGGCGTAGGCCTCCAGTTGCCAATTCCGTATGTCGGGTATGGGTGATAACTGGGAGGCGGCGGTAGGACGCAACGCGGCCACACTCTTGAGAATGTTGTTGTTGACGACCATGCCGGCACCAACGCCTTCTTCTTCCATTCGCTTGTTGCGCCACTTCTTGAGGTGGGACAACAGGGGCTCATCATCGCGGCTGAACGGGGGGACGACGCCGGCCCCTTTTCTCTTGACCTTGACCGGAACTGGGGGCGGGCTGGTGTCAGCAATGCCTGTCTGAAGGGCCTCCAGGACATCGTTGCCGTAGCGCCTGCCAACGAAGTGCCCTTCACCCAGGGCCTTCTTGAGGGAGTCTCGGTCCGTGGGGAGCTCGCGAGCGAGCTTCAGGCAGACGTCGTTTCCCCACACCTTGAATGGGGGCCGATTCTTCTGCTTCGCGATGCTGTCCCGCAGTGTGTACAGCGAGCGCAGGACTCGGAGTTGCTCTGGCTGGAGGCTAGAGGCCCCCTTCATGCGAATGCAGTCGTTGGGATTGAAATCGCGACCGGTCCACTCTCGTGTCTCTAGGAGTCCGAACTCTTCGTTCAGCATCTCCATCCGCCCCTTGGCTTGGGCCTCTGCCTCCAGGAGGTTCTTGAGTGTGGGGAGAAAGTGAGAGTCTAGTCTGGCGTACTCCAGGTGTTCTTCCCGAAGGGGTCGCGAGGACCAATCGTGCCGCTGGTACTTTTTGTTGAGCGTTACCCCAAAGAAGTGTTGCACGAGGTCGAACAGCCCGAAGCGTTCGTGTCCGATCGCCTGCGCGGCGAGCATGGTGTCGAAGATGGTTTCGAACTGGAACCCAAAGTCTCTCTTCATGCTCACGATGTCGAAGTCTGCCCCCTGAAAAACCTTGACGATCCGAGGGTCTGACATCAGCGGTGCGAGAGGGGAGAGATCGTGGAGCAAGAGCGGATCGACAATGTAATCCGGGCCCTCCTCCCCCGTTAGCTGGATGAGACAGCAAGACTCCTTGTACGAGAAGAACGAGTCACTCTCGGTGTCGACGCCAATGATCCTGGATGAACTCAGACCCTCGACCGCCCGCTGCAGCGCGGAGGCGTCAGTGACGTAGACGTAGCCATGGTCTGCTAGCTCGATCGTCATTCGTCGTCGCTAGTCCCTGAGTGGTTGTGGCCCTCGAACGAAGCGAGATCGCCAGGCCCGAATGCGAAGGGAATGAGGTCTTCCACGGACACTGTCCGGGTGTCGCCGTGGAGGTCCGCCATGAGTACCGTCGCCTTGGGAGCGAAGTCATACATGAACTGACGACAGGCCCCACAGGGGCCTGGGGCGCCCTGGGTGTCGGCTACGACGGCGATCTCGACCAACTCCGTCTCTCCTTGGTGGAGGGCCGTGCAGATGGCGAGACGCTCGGCGCAGATTGTCAGCCCATACGATGAGCTCTCCACATTGGAGCCGGTGTAGATCCGTCCAGTGGCTCCTCGAACGGCGGCGCCCACCAGAAACTTGGAGTAGGGCGCATGGGACCGCCCACGCGCTTCGATTGCCGCATCTAGAAGGTCGTTCATCAGGGTGTGCCCCACCAGCGGTCACGCGACGCGAGGAAGTGACGGAGTAACGCCTTCATGTGACGGCTAGCCTCAGCCCCGACCTCGGAGACCTCCAGGTGATTGAGCGTCTGCTCCTTGCCCCCCATACCCGCCGCGGCGTTGGAGATGACGGAGATGCCAGCGAGTCGGCGCCCCAGGTGACGGATGGCAATGGCCTCCAGCACCGTGCTCATGCCCACGGAGTCGGCCCCAAGAGTCGCCATCATGCGGATCTCCGCAGGGGTCTCGTAGCTTGGTCCCAAGACCCCAACGTAGACTCCGCGTCGGATGGGACTTTCCGTCGCCTGGCCCGCCCGGAACAGTGCCTCGGCCAAGTCGGGATCCCAGGCGCGGGTCAGGTCGGGAAAGCGGGGGCCCAACTCAGGCTCATTCAAGCCTTCCAGGGGATTGCGGCCTGTCATGTTGATGTGGTCGTCGATGACCATCAGGTCTCCGACCTCGAGTTCTGGGTTGATGCCACCCCCGGCGTTCGTCAGCAGGATCGCGCGAGCGCCGGCTCGTCCCAGGACGCGGACGCCGTGAACTGTCTGCTGGGGGGTGATGCCCTCGTACAGGTGAAGACGGCCACAGAGGGCAACCACGGTCACCCCTTCGACCTCTCCGATGGCGCAGCGGCCCGCGTGTCCATCGACGGATGGTGGGGGGAAGCCGGGGATGTCGTCGTAGGAGATGTCGAGACGGTTCTCGAGGAGTCCGACGACGTCACCGAGCCCCGAGCCCAGCACGAGTCCAATGAAGTTGCCGTCCTGCAGGCGCGGGTCGGCTTCGCGCAATACGGCTACTGCCTTGTCGACTTGTTCCGTGAGGGCACTCATGAACCGTTACTCCAGCCTGTGGTCGGTGGGGCCATCAGCCGACCAGTGCTCCTGCGACGTTGGCGGTCAGAAAGGCCGCCAGTGTTCCGGCAATCATTGCTCGGAAGCCTACCCGAGCGAGATCACTTCTGCGGTTGGGGGCGATCCCTCCGATGCCGCCCAGCTGGATGCCGATGGAACCCAGGTTGGCGAAACCGCAGAGCGCATAGGTGACGATGACCATGCTTCGGTACGACAGTCCTTCCGCCAGGTCCCCCAATCGCAGATACGCGACAAACTCGTTGAGGATGACCTTGATTCCCAGCAATTCACCGACGGCGACGCACTCTGCGGCGGGGACGCCCATGGACCACGCCATCGGCCAAAAGATGTATCCGACCATGACTTCTAGGGTCAAGTTGGGCGCACCGACCAGCCCGCCCAGTTCCCCGACAATGGCGTTGAGCATCGCGACCAATGCCAGGAAGGCTAGGAGCATAGCTGCAACGTTGAGCGCTAGCTTCATGCCGTCCCCTGCGCCTCGGGCGGCGGCGTCGATGACGTTGACGTCCTCGCGCTGCACAGAGATGGACAGCTCTCCATGGGTCACTGGTTTTCCTTCTTCGGGCCACATGAGCTTGGCGATCACCAAGGCTGCTGGCGCCGACATGACGGAGGCTGCGATGAGGTGGCCTGCGATGTCTGGGAAGACTCCAGCGAGCATCCCCACGTAGGCGGCCATCACCCCACCGGCCACTGTCGCGAATCCACCTGTCATGACCGCGTTCAACTCGGACATCGTCATGCGCTCGATAAAGGGGCGCACAACCAAGGGGGCTTCGGTCTGACCCACAAAGATATTTGCGGCGGCCGAGAGGCTCTCGGCGCCTGATGTTCCCATGGTCCGAAACATCACGACCGCCATGGCTCGCACCAGCAACTGCATGACACCGAGGTGGTAGAGGACAGCCATCAGGGAGGAGAAGAAGATGATTGTCGGCAGCACGTTGAAGGCGAAGAAGGCTCCGGTGGAGGCTACGGTCTGCATACCCGCTGCCCCGGCGTGTTCGGGGCTCACCATCGGGGCGCCTGGGTTGGTGGGGTCGACGAGGCCCACTGGGACCTGATGGTCTACGAGATTGCCGAAGATGAAGCGAGCGCCCTCCGTCGTGAAGCCCAGGAGGGTCATGACCAGGTCATTGAGTTGTGCAAACAGCCACTCCCCTGGCCCCGTCTTGAGCACCAGCAGGGCGAAGAAGAACTGGAGGCCAAGGCCCCAGAGGATGACCCGCCAGGGGATGATTCGTCTGTTTGTTGAGAGCCCCCAAGCGATGCCCAGGAGGAGCACAATCCCGAACAGCGACTGGAGTCGGGCCGAGAGTGGGGTTGCTTCCTGCTTCTTACTCGCAAGCATCTTCTTGAGCCCTTGTGGCTCGTTGCTGGTCTGCGGGGATTGGGAGAGGCCACGTGTTGCGTCTGGAGTCGGCTCTGACGCCGGTGGGGACGAGGGCTGTGTGTTGCGCCTCTCCCCTGCAGCATCGCTGCTGGCAGTGTGCTCTTCTGGTGCTGGGGTGCTGTGATCTGAGAGGGGGGCGGGTGATGGTGCGGTTGGGCTGACCTCTGATGCGGCTCGGAGACTGGCGGGCAGGAGGGTCACAGCAGAGATCAGCAGCACCAACGCAATCAGCGATCGAGAGTGCCGCGCAAGTCGCCGGCTCATTGCCCTGCTCATGCGCTCGTGCCTTGAATCTGTCCGAGGACGAGGGGCGTCCTGGCGCTGGGCGCATCGGAGAGGACGAGTGAGCTCTCCATGAGCTTTATGGCTTCATCCAGGCCCTTGCTGTCGGTATGAAATAGCCGGGCCCAGGGCTGGCCTTGGTGGACTCGGTCACCTGGCTTGGTGAGGAGCTCTGCGCCGACGCCCGGATGGGGAGGGGAGCCGTCCGATTGGCGAGCCCCGCCCAGGGCTGCTACCGCGAGGCCCACGTCCAGGGCATCCAACTGCGCCACAAAGCCACCGGCTTGAGTCACAAGGAGCTGCTCCGTAATGGCGTCACTACCCAGGAGACGAGTGGGGTCATCCAGTGCGGCCCCATCGCCCCCTTGGGCTTCGACCATGCGGGTGAACGTGTCCATTGCCGAGCCATCTTGGAGATGAGCCGCGAGTTCCTGACGCACAGAGTCGGAGGCTCTGTTCCGTTGAGAGGCGATGACGGCAGCCTCGGCCAGGTCTAGGACGAGTTCTCGAAGATCGGGCGGCCCCTCACCGCGCAACACCGCGACGCTCTCCTGAACCTCAAGGGCATTCCCGACTTTGCGGCCAAGCGGGGTGGCCATGGATGTCAGTAAGGCTGTCATCCGTCGACCGGCGCCCTGTCCGATGGCGACCATGACCTCGGCCAAGTGTCGTGCTTCGGCCTTCGTCTTCATGAATGCGCCTCGTCCCACTTTGACGTCGAGGACCATGGCTTCGGCCCCTTCTGCCAGCTTCTTGGAAAGTATCGAGGGGGCGATGTGATCGACCGATGCAACCGTCGCGGTGCGTGAGCGAAGGCTATACAGAGTCCGGTCTGCTGGCACTAGGTCGGCAGTCTGACCGGTAATCACACAGCCCACGGTCTCCAGCACGTGGCCCATCTCCTCGGTGCTGAGATCCGTGCGGTAACCGGGGATGGCCTCGAGCTTGTCGAGGGTGCCACCCGTGTGCCCGAGACCCCGCCCCGAGATCATGGGAACTGCGTAGCCCATCGCTGCCATCAGCGGTGCCCAGATGAGCGAGACCTTGTCTCCCACACCGCCTGTACTGTGCTTGTCGACGGTGGGCCGATCTAGATGTCGCCAATCTAGGACATCGCCGCTGTCCATCATGGCCAAGGCGTACGCAGTGCGCTCTTGCGTTGTCATGCCTCGGACGAAGATGGCCATCAGCATGGCCGCGAGCTGCACCTCAGGCACGGCATTGGTGGCGGCTGCGTGTACGAACNGCTGAACCTCTTCAGGGCTCAGTGCNGCCCCGTCACGTTTCTTGCTGATGAGCTCGCGGAGGTCTTCGGACATGGGTGCGGGGGANCTCAGTAGTCGCCCTTGCCCTCGCCGCCCGTGACTACCGCGACGGAGGACGAGGCTCCGAGTCGGTCGGCGCCAGCCTCAATCATCTTCCAGGCATCTTCATGCGTTCGGACGCCACCGCTTGCCTTGACCTTCATACCGCTGCCGCCCACCACACGCTTCATGAGGGCGACGTCCTCGATGGTGGCTCCGCCGCCACCGAAGCCGGTGCTGGTCTTCACGAAGGCTGCCCGTGCCTGCCTCGAGAGCACACAGGCAGCTACTTTTTCTTCGTCGTTGAGCTTGCTCGTCTCGAGGATCACCTTGACTGGGTACGGCGCCGAGGCCTCGACAGTCATGGCCAGATCTTCGAGCACGGCCTGGTAGTCGCCCGACTTCAGGGCGCCGATGTTCACGACGGTGTCGATCTCTCTCGCACCGAGGGCGATCGCCTCTTTGGCCTCGAACGCTTTGACCTGGGGCAGGCTGGCGCCCAGGGGGAACCCCACCACACAGATGGGGACGGTCTGACTGCCTTTCAAGAGTTCGGCACATAGAGCTACGTTCGAGCTGTTGATGCAGACCGAGTAGAAGTTGTGTCGCTTGGCCTCTTCACAGAGCTGCACCACCTGCTCGCGAGTGGCGTCTGGCTTGAGCAACGTGTGATCGATACGACGTGCGACGCGGTTGTCGGCTCGCCCAGCGGCATGGATGGCCTGGGCAGACACCAACGTCACATTGGCATTCCAGCCAGATGCGTACTGAAAACGAAAGGTCGTGTCGTCGCCCGTGGGTCCCCCACCCGCCATGCGCTGTCGCACTTGGCGGACGAGAGTGTCGACCAGTTCGTCCATTTCCCGGGAATTCATCGGCGGGAGCCTACCATGCAGACCCTCGTCTGAGCGGGTAGGCAGCCGATAGATGAGTCGCGCGCGTGAGCCTGGCTCTAGCTAGCCGGCTCCAAAACGAGGGGATAGCGGCAGGAACTCAGCGATCGAAGCGAGTGCGCACGATGGTCCAGAGTGCCGCCACCCCATCGCGCCAGGTGATCTTCTTGCCTTCCGAATACTCTCTGCCCGAGTAGGAGATCGGAACCTCGTAGACTCGAAGTCGCCTCTGAGCAATGCGCGCGGTGAACTCGGGCTCGAAGCCGAAGCGATTCTGCTTGAGGACCAGTCCGTCCAGGATCTCGCGCCGGAAGAGCTTGTAGCAGGTCTCCATGTCGGTCAGGTTGAGTCCTGTGAGGAGGTTGGACAGGGTCGTCAGGAATTGGTTGGCGATGTAGTGGTGGTAGTGGAGAACGCGATGAGGGCCGCCTAGGAAGCGACTCCCGTAGACCACGTCGGCTCGGCCGTCGAGTAGTGGCTCTAGGAGTGGGGTGTAGTCTCTCGGGTCGTACTCCAGGTCCGCATCCTGGATGATGATGATGTCGCCCTTGGCCTCGGCGAAGCCGGTACGAAGCGCTGCTCCCTTGCCCCGATTGACGGCGTGTACACAGACTCGAACTTCCTCGTGGTCTCGCGCTAGCTGGTCGAGGATTTCGGGTGTTCCGTCGTCACTGCCATCGTCGATGAGAATCAACTCCATCTCGAACTTCTGTTTCAGCACACGGCTGACCAACTCGCCGACGAAGTCTCGCTCGTTGTAGACCGGAATGATGATGGACAACAGCGGCTTCTTGGACGGCTTGGGGCTCATCGCGACCTCCGGATCCGGGTCGTAAACACGCCGGACTCGATCTGGCAGCCCACCATCTCCTGTCGGTTGGCAGAGCACCAGTCCTGGAGGTCAAGTTCCACCCCAGGGTCATCGGCGACCACGGTCAGGAGGTCGCCGATAGGGACGAGTCGGATGGCTCGACCCGTCTTGATCACGGGAACCGGGCAGAGCATGCCCAGGCAGTTGAGGGACCAAGTGCCATCGTCGTTGCACGTAAGTGGGAGGCTAGAGTCGTTCACTGGGTGGGCAGTGTAGCCAACAACGGCGGCTGAGGCCTGCCGTGCCCTTTGTGTGTCGCCCCATCTCCTTCAGCCGCTAGGATGCTGCTCATGCACCCTTCCCTCGTGTGTCGTGCTTCCAGGCTCTTTGTCCAGCTGGCTGTAGCGAGCCTCTTTGTGTCGTCCTTGGGCTGCCAAGACTCGGAAGGGGGCCTGGCAGCCTCCTTGACGGCAGTAGTCACTGCCGATCCCGTGCAGGTGTATTTGGGTGATGTGGTTCGCTTCGATGGGGGAGAGTCCACGGACACTCATGGGATTGCGGCACGCTTCTCGGATACGGTCATCGATGGGTTTGCGTTTGATTTTGGCGACGGGAGCACTCTGGACAGTGAGGTGTTCTACGCCGAGCATGTCTATGCCGAGGCGGGAGAGTTCTCAGCGACGCTGACCGTATGGGAGGGGGACACTTCGCACGAGGACTCTGTGACTGTCGTCGTGCGTCACCCACCCCCGTCCATCGTCGAGGTCGACGTGTCGGGCGACGACGTTGCGGTGATCGGAGAGTGGATTGAGTTGGTCGGGCGTGCGTTTCGGGCGGAGAACCTTCCCGAGGTGCGATTCGATGCGGTGGTCGCCACCCAGGTGGAGTTCCAGTCGGAGTTCCTGATCCGCGTCCAGGTGCCGCCGATGACGGCGTCGGGGTGGAGTGACTTGGCTGTGGACTTCCCCGACGACATCGAAGGAGATGGTCAGTTTCAGATCTGGGTGGCGCGCTATGCGCTCGCTACGGATGCTTGGCGCGGGGCGGTCTATCTCGTGGAGTTTGGTGATGACGACCAGTATTGGTCTCGGACTCAGACTCTGGAAGTGGACAATGCCGCGGTTGTCCGTGTCTCCGGCGACGGGAGCTTCGCGCTGGTGGGAGACGCTCGCTACACGGCGACGCTCGAGCCCAGTGTCACCGTCGTCAACTTGACGGCCGATTGGCAGCCTGTCGTCACTGCGGAATTGGACGGTCTCGGCTACGGCCCTCTGTTCGACATCGCTATCGCGCGAGACATCCCCCGGGCCGTGGTCACCGATGCCACGGGCTTCGTGGTGCTGGACCTGACCGACCCCGCCAATCCGGTGCGAGTGGGGGACCGAGAAGCCTACGATTTTGGCGACATGGCGCCGACGGCCATTGCGCTGAGCCCCGACGGGGCTCGCTTGGCTGTGTTGTCCACATTCAATGATCGGGTGCGCTTCTACTCCATCACGGACACGGGCCCCATCTACGAGTCCTGGTCCGTGGACGTGGGCCCCGGAACACAAGACCTGGCCGTCTTTGATGATGCGAACACGCTGGCTGTGCTTGGAGGGGGCGGCGAGGGGGCCATTCCGCCCGACTTCGGCTTGGACAACACGAGCCTTACCGTCGTGGACATGGCGGCGTCCATCCCGAGCAACCTGCACGGAACTGGCGCTTTTCTCGACTTCTCAGGCTCGGCGCCAGTGCCTATCGACCTGGCCGTCGGAGCCACCGGCCGCAGCTATGTCTCCTCCCTGGACTCCAACTTTGGCGATGTGCTGGATGCCTTTGGCGACCTGGCCACCGATCCGTTCGACATCGGGGCCTGGCAGGACGTCGTGGAGTCCATCATGGAGCTGGGTTTCGGGTCGGTCATTCAGGCCTCTGGTGCGCTGGATGGAGCCCTGTTCATGGAGCAGAGCCTCTTCAGCTCCTTTGGGTTCCAGGCTGGCCTCGATGTTCGCTACGACGAACACCTGTACGTCGCTACCGTGCTCGGCCTGGGCACGACACTGGAGATCTTCACTGACGATGACTGGATCAATCTGAGCCTGGACATCGACTACGGTGTAGCCGTGGGCAACCTGTTGACCGGTGGGGTGGAGGTGTTCGACATGTACACAGAGCCCGTGGTGTCCTTCAACGACGGTGTCTGGAACTTGAACTTCGACCCTCTGACCGCGCTGTTGCTCCCACCCTATGCGTTCGGAGATGTGGCGATCCAACCCTGAGCGTTGAGGTTGGGCCTACTCCGCTTCCAGCTGGTAACGCTCCAGGGTTGCTCGGTAGTCGTCGGGTAGGGCGCGTGGAGTGAACGTCTTCATGTCGATGACGCTCACGATGAGGGTCGCTTCAGCTCGAGCCCCGTCTTCTTCGGGGGCCCCTAGCCGGTAGCGGAACGCGATCGAGCGAGAGCCCATACGCTCCACATTAATCGTGACGCGAATCGTGTCGCCGAACCGGTAGGGCTTCTTGAAGCTGCTGTGGATGTCTACCAGGGGGAACCCGATGCCCTCGACGTCGAGGATCTGGTGGTAGTCGCGGCCGAGCGCCTCGGCCCAGAAGTCCTCAAAGGCCCGGTGCATCCGGTCGAAGAACTTGGGGTAGTACATGACACCGGCGTGATCGATCTCGCCGAAGCGAACAGCATAGTCTCGAACAAAGGAGTCGCTCATAGCTTTGCTTCCTCGGGAGCCACCAGCGGCGCTCCCTTTCAGATGGGTTCTCTCAGTTGATCTCCAGGACGACCTTACCCATGACGTGACGCCCCTCCACTAGCTCGTGCGCCTGGCGCGCTTCGCTGAGTGGAAGACGACGATCAATGACCGGCTTGAGGTGACCTTCGTTCGCTGCAGCAAGAGCAGCCTTCAGGTCCTCTGGGTTGCCCATGGTGGAGCCGATGACGGAGAGCTGTCGAAAGAAGATGTGTCGGAGGTCCTCTTGTGGGTCGTGTCCGGTGGTTGCCCCGCAGGTGAGTACTCGACCCCCCGCCCGAGTGGCTCGCAGAGACGTGTTCCAGGTGGCCTTGCCGACTGTGTCGATGGTCACATCGGCTCCCAGCTTCCCGGTCTCGGCCTTGACCTGCCGCGCCCAGTCCACGTCACGATAGGGCAGCAACACATCCGCCCCCAGCGACTCACACAGGGCTAGCTTCTCCGGCGTGGACGCGGCGGCGAGCACCCGGCAGCCGGCCAGCTTGGCGACCTGGATGCACAGGGCGCCGACTCCGCCGGCCGCTCCCAAGATCAGGACGTTTTCCCCTTCCTTCAGGCCTCCCCGAACCATACACATTCGCCACGAGGTAACGGCGACCAGTGGAAAGGCTGCGGCTTGCGCGAAGTCCCACGCCTCGGGGATGGGCAGGCAGTTGGCTGCGGGCGCTACGAGACGGCTGCAGTAGGTCCCATCGAAGCTCTCACCGTAGATCCCGTAGTGTCGGCAAAGGGTTGGTTCTCCTTCTTGGCAGCGGAGGCAGTCGCCACAAGAAGTGCCCGGAAGCAATAGGACTCGGTCTCCCACATCAAGGCCAGTCACCCCTTCTCCCAGCTCAGCCACGACTCCGGCCGCATCGGCTCCTGGAGTGCGTGGAAGACTCACTCCAGGGATCTGCCGGCGGACCCAGATGTCCAAGTGGTTGACCGATGCTGCTCGAACATCGAGGAGCACTTCGCCCGGTCCTGGAGTCGGGTCTTCGGCTTCCTCGTAGCGCAGAACATCTGGGGGGCCCTGTTCGTGGAACCTGACGACTTTCATGAAGCATCCCGTTTCAATTCTGTTGCCCGAATTCGGGCGGTTGGGTCGTAGCGGTTGGAATGGGCTAAGATTTGACCGTGTTTCAGGTCTGCCGCGCGATGTCCATCAAGGATCCTGGGTTTCTCCCGCTGTTGAGCCAGTTCCTCATCGAACGCGCCCGTCAGCTGCCGGATGCTGCCGCCTTGGATGTCATGGAGAACGCCATCCGGCAGGATCGGGTCCGCTTCTACATGGCAATGGAGGGCGAGCGCAACGTTGTGGGTGTCGTGTCGCTGACCTTTGGCTTCTCCACGATGCGCATGCAACCGTTTGCCTTGCTGGCGGATCTCTACGTGCACCCGGGGCACCGGGGGCGCGGAGCCGCGTCGGCGCTCCTGTTGGCAGCCATGGATGCTGCCCATGAGGCTCGGTGCGGTTTCCTCACGACCGAGAGCGCCGAAGGTATGGAGGGGGTGTTCGAGCGCTTCGATTGGGAGCGAACCACGGACGTGATGGCCTGTGAGCTGAACCTGGACGGCCCCCCTCCCAGCCTGGTTATCTCCTCCGAATTCCGCTTTGACTGACCCGGTGTCTTCATCAAGAGCATGGCGATGACCGGGACATCCACCGCCCCCGAACGTGTCGCGGAGTTCTTGCGAGGGATCCCTCTGTTCCGCCCCTTGAGCGAAACGCTCCGGAACGAAATTGCTACCAGCGCGACCCCGGTGGACCTAGCTGGTGGCGAGTGGCTCTTTCGAGCGGGTGAGCCTGGAGACAGCCTCTATGTTCTGCACTTGGGGCTCGTCGAAGTGGTCGACGAGAGCCAGAGTCCACCTGTAGTGCTCCGTGTCTTGGGCCGGGGCCAGTCGTTCGGCGAGCTCGCGTTGCTCAATGACGCTCCCAGGTCGGCTTCCATCCGAGCTCTGAGAGACTGCTCTCTGCTCCGCATCGATCGTGATGACTACGAGGCGCTGTTGTTGCGCAACCCCAGAGTCATCCTGGAGACGGCCAAGGAGTTGGTCCACCGGCTTCAGAATCCAGGCTCTTCGGACCATCGGTCGGGCTCGTATCTGGGAGTTCTGACCATTGCATCCGTTGGCGTCCCACTCCGCCACTCGGGCCTGACCGATCGCATCGTGGCGAACCTGAGTGCTGGGCTGAAGGTGTCCTGCCTCGACGGCAGTGAGCTGGAGCCTGCACGGGACGATGAGCAGGACCTGGACGCTGCCTATCGAAAGCTCCTAGATGAGTCGGAGCGTGACAACGATCTGGTGCTGCTCGTGGTGGACTCTGAGGCCGGCGTGGGTGGTCCCCAAGCGGCAGAGCGGTGGCGCAACTTCAGCATGCGCCAGGGGGACCGGGTTCTCTTGGTTGTGGACCCCGCTACCAAGCCGGAGCACTCACCGCTCGAGCACAGGCCCAACGGAGTGGATGTGGCGTTCGTGTGTGATGAGCATCGGGCGCAGTCTTTGGGGCCCTGGTTGGATGCTCTCCAACCACGGGCACACCACTTCTTGCACCCTTTGGGAGCCATTGAGCGGGATGTGGGTCGCATGTGTCGTCGGCTCGTGGGAGCGTCCATCGGGGTCGTTTTGTGCGGTGGCGGAGCCCGCGCGCTGGCCCACATCGGTGTCCTGCAGGCACTCGAAGAGGCAGACCTTCAGGTCGACCGCATCGGTGGTGTGAGTATGGGAGCCCTCCTCTCGGCGCTGTATGCCTCGGGCCGGTCCATCGACGAGATGGTTGCTATCTGCCAGCGAGAACTGGTCGAGCGCAACCCCTTCAACGACTACACATTTCCCATGGTGTCGTTGATTCGTGCCCACAAGGCCGAACGCATGCTCCGGGGTGTGTTCGGAGCGGCTGACATCGAGTCCCTGCCCATGCCGTATTTCTGTGTCAGCTCCGATTTGTTGTCCGCCACGGTGCACGTGCATCGTCGCGGTCCGTTGGTGGAATCCATTGGAGCCAGCATGTCCCTGCCCGGAGTGGCGCCTCCTCGGCGTATGAATGGGGGGCTGCTGGTGGACGGTGGGGTCCTTAATAACCTGCCCACCGACGTGGGCCGAGCGGCCCAGGAGGGGCCCGTCATCGGCTGCGATCTGCTCAGTGCATCGG
>PBPL01000005.1 GCA_002724675.1 Deltaproteobacteria bacterium
CGGGCGACGACGACACGGGCGACGACGACACGGGCGACGACGACACGGGCGACGACGACACGGGCGACGATGACACGGGTGACGATGCCGACGATGACGACGATGCGGGTGACGATGACGACGACGATGCGGGTGACGATGACGACACGGTCATGATGGATGCGGACGGTGACGGTTATTGGTCCGATGTAGATTGCGACGACTACGAAGAGGACATCTACCCCGGCGCAAGCGAGCAATGTGATGGCGTTGACAGTGACTGCAATGGCACGGCCGATGCCGACGCTGCGGGAGAGGTCGACGCCGATGGAGACGGCTCATTGAGTTGCGAGGATTGCGACGATACGAATCCGCTGATCCACCCCGGCGCCACCGAGAACCCCAACAATCTGACTGATGATGATTGCGATCTTGTGACCGATGAGTCCATCACGGTCACGTCAGTGTGGCCTGATGACGGCATCTATCACGGGGGCACGACAGTGACTCTCACCGGCAGCGGACTTGCTGGTGTCGCTTCAGTGACCTTGGGCGGCACCGAGGTGGAGAATCTCGATGTGGAGGATGACACCACCATTGAGGTGATCACCGCGGCCGGCACGATTGGTTCTGTGGAGATCGAGCTCTCCGATGCCTGGGGCTCCTATGTGGTCTCGGACCCCTTCACATTCACGGGCTTGGCGGATGGACTCGGTACCGCTGAACTTACCGACGCTAGTGGTGACACCACGATCGGGGCACCGACGGATGTTCTTCCCGATGGTAGTCCCGGGCCACCTGTCGATCCCATCGAACAGACCGTGTCCATTGGGGCGGAAACCGACTACTACTACGCTCTGGTGACCATTGCGGGAGTGACGGATGCCGCGGCTGAGGACCCAGGGCTGCAGGCCGAGATCGGCTACGGCTTTCAGGGAATGAGCCCCTTCCCGGATGCGCCTACTGGCAGTGGAAGCTATGTGGATAGCTGGACTTGGCATCCCGCGGAGTTCGATGCGGTGAGCCCCTACAACGCGGGGACCCAGCCCTCCGATCTCTATCGAGGCACGCTGACGGCGTCGTCCTACGGTAGCTTTCTGGTGAGCTTCCGTTTCAGTGTCGACGGCGGTCTGAACTGGCTCTACGCCGACTCGGACCCACTGGCCGTCGCGCTCCAGCCAGACCTCATGTGGTTCCTTCACGTGGTCCCCCCGGTCCCTTAGAAGTGTGTAGCCGCGCCGGAAAGCTCGTCCTACCGACGCCAAGCTCGGACGGTCTTCAGCCGCTCGGAAGCGTGTCGTTGTCTCACAGTGGTTTGGACGGTAGGCCCGATGAGTTCTGATTCTCGCAAGGCGACGGGGAAGAGAGGCCGCCGGAGTAAGGGTCGACGTCGTGGGAACCGGGCTTCTGCTTCCGTGGCGTCAGACCTCGGCCCCGTTCCCTTCAGCATCAAGGTGATCCTGAAGCCCCGAGTCGAGGCCGGCGGCGATGCGAACCGTGATTCTCTGGGCGATCGGGCCGAGGACGATCTTCGAGATGGGTTCTTTTCCGAACTCCAGTCGCTGCACGGGTCTCTCTTCGAAGGCAACTGGAGGCTGCACTTTGGCCCCGTTAAAGTCAGTCTCAAGCTTCCTGAAGACCTGGACTATTTGGAGGAGTTCTGGGTCTTCTTACTGGAGCTTGTCGACGCGGGCTATGGCGAGTGGACACTGGATGATGAGGGCGATCCCTTGATCTTGGAGGCGCAGGTGTTTGGTCCGGATGTGCAGTTGGAGTTTGGCGCCGAGAAGGGCTCTCCGAGCTTTCGTGGCGTGGCTCTCCCTCGACGGGCACTGGTGCGGCTCCGCGCTGTTGTCGATGAGGGTACTGGCTTCGTGTCGTCTCTAGTGGAGGCCGTGCGTCGCGCCGATAGTCGGTTTCAAGCGCCTGCTGAAGCCGATCAGATCTTGTCGGACCTGGAGGTCCTCCGCGGAGCTGTTGCCTCGTATCCGGCTGCGTTTCGACCTCGGGGGGCTGCTTCTCCCTCTTCGGCTGCTGGCCGACTGGAGGTTCTGGATTCATGAGCAGGAAGCCACTCAGTCATCTAGATGAAGCCGGTGCTGCGCGCATGGTCGATGTGGGCGGCAAGGATGTGAGTCAACGTCGCGCCTTGGCGCGGGGCAGCATTCAAATGTCTGCGGAGGCCCTTCTCGCGGTGCGCGACGGCAGCGAGAAAGGCGATGTCTTCCAGGTGGCTCGCATTGCAGGGATCCAGGCCGCCAAGAGGACCGCCGATCTAATCCCCCTCTGTCATCCAGTTCCTCTGGACTCGGTGAGGGTCGAGCTAGCTCTGGACGAGAGCAACTCGGCGGTCGTTGTGGAGGCGACCGTCACCTGTTCGGGCCGGACGGGAGTGGAGATGGAAGCGCTGACGGCAGTGACCGTGGCGCTGCTCACAATCTACGACATGGCCAAGGCTGTTGATCGTGCGATGCAGATCGGCCCCATCCAGCTCGCCGAGAAGAGCGGCGGTCGAAGCGGAGACTGGACCTCAGGGCTTCGGGATGGGCGTGGCTGAAGATTCTCGGGAACCTTCCTCTCTTCGCGCTGTCGAAGAAGAAGGAAAGGAGCCTGGTCTGCGCCCAACGGACCCCCAAGAGTCGATCGATTCCGTCCAGCCGCTGCGCGCGGTTGTGGAGCTGGTGTCGGCGCCCGAGCTTTCCACGCGGGTGGAGGCAGATGGTCGTTCCGATACCGAGCTGGTTGAGGAGTTTCTAGAGGGCAGTCGCCCGTCATTCGAAGTTCTGGTGCAGCGTCATCAGGACCGTGTGTTCCGAATTTGCGTGCGGCTGTTGGACTCTCGCTCTCTCGCCGAGGAGGCGGCGCAGGAAGTGTTCGTGAAGGTCTTTCGCAACCTGGATAGGTTTCGGGGTGACAGCTTGTTCACCACCTGGCTAACCCGGATAGCTCTGAACCACTGTCGCAATGTGCAGTCGTACAGGACGCGCCGGAAGCAGCGCAGCCATGTCAGCCTGGATGCACCCCGAGCGATGGACGATGGGTCTGAGATTCCGCGTCAGCTGGCGAGCAGAGCGCCGACCGCAGAAGACAGCCTGGTGCGTGAAGAGCGGCTTCGTATTGTGGAGAAGGAGCTGGGGAGGCTGGACCCTCTTTGGCAGGAGATTCTGGTGTTACGGGACGTGGAAGGGATGGCTTACGAGCAGATCAGCGAGGCACTGGACCTGAGTCCGGGCACCGTGAAGTCTCGGCTCCATCGCGCGCGCAACGAGTTGAAGAAGCGGGTGCAGCGATATCTGTTGTCCAATAACCTCTCGAAGGGAGCCGGCCAGAGCCGGACTAGAGACGATGAGTGACGTGGATCCCCGAGAGCAGTTGAGCGCCTATCTGGACGGTGTCCTCGTCGGCGCAGACCGGGAGCGGGTCGAGGAGGCCCTGCTGGCCGACCCGTCCTTGCGCGCAGAACTGGACGACCTTCGGATGCTGATCGAAGACGTGGGAACACTCTCTTCGGAGCAGGCTCCCGATGGGTTCGTGCAGTCGGTGATGACGGAGGTCCAGGTGTATCCCATTCCCGGGGGTGAAGGGGTGGAGCCCGGGCGTGATGCTGCCAGAGGTCAGGGCCTCGTCGAACTCTCGTGGTGGTTCAAGGGGCCGGTTGTCTCTCTTCTCGCTGCGACTCTCGTGGTGGGCGTGATTATCTATAGAGGGGGTGTCGATGCGCCGGTCCCCTCAGCGCTTCGCCCGTCGGCGTCCTTGCAGGACTGGTTTGAAACGGCTGATGCGGAGATCGACTCGGTGAGGTCCCTGGAACGGGAGGCGCCACGTCCCACCGGCGGCGATGGCTTTGAAGACGACGGCGTGGTGGATGCGCCGATGGCTGAGCCGGAAGGCGTCGTGGCTGCGCGGGGCGATGTGCCCAGTCCGCGTCGAGGTTCCGCCCAGTCTTCCATGGGTCAAGGCAAGCTGCAGGCGCTCGATTCATCGGCGTCATCCGAGCCGGCCAGGACCCGGGAGGTTCCTCTCGTGGTGGCCCGCAAACGAGTAGCTCGGGACGCAGAGGCGGCTCCAGAGCGCCGTCGCGGAAGGAAGGGGGCTGGCGGCAGTGCCACGAAGGAGCGCGCCTCAGGCTTGCGAGAATTGCGGGGCGCCGATGGGGAGGCTGAGCAAGTCTACGAGGCGGACCATGAACTCTGGGAGCACCAAGAGGACGCCCGGGTAGATGCGTGGGACGGAGGCACTGGCGATGCAGTTGCGACGCCTGGCCCGCCGGATGAAGTTGCTCCAGGAGCCGAGTCCGAACCTGCGCCCGCCGCAGCCCCCGATCTCCGGGAGACCGATGGAGTTGTTCTGACTGAGGATGAGCGCTTGGCAGAGTCGAGTGGGGACAGCCTCGCCGTCGCCAGTCGGCCGCTGCTTCGTGGTGGAGCAGATGGGACTCCCCGCGAAGGGAGCCAGCGGAGCTCTGGTGTGGCAGAGACACCCGTCGAGCAGAGCAAGCCGGAGCAGGGCGATCAACTCGAGGGGGACACTGGCTCGATTCCGGTGCCGGAGCCCGAAGAAACTACGGACCAGCAATCGATTGCAGTGGGAGTTGTGATTGGCTCGCTTCGCATTCAAGCGGGAGCTGGCTTGTCCTTGCTGCGCTCAGAAATCCTGAAGCGCGGCTGGTCCATGCAGGACCTCACCCCGACGGGGTTGGAGGAAGAGGGCAGCGGCGCCCAGAGCCACATCATCCAGCTCATGGTGCCTAAGGGCGACGAAGAGCAGTTGGTGGCACTGCTTCGTCGGTATGGCTCTCTCAGTACCGATGGCGCTCTTCAGGCGGGACGGGATGGCATGGCGCGACTTCGCGTGACGGTGAAGGAGTGGTTTGGAGTTGGGAAGCAGGACCCCACTGGCGCTATCCCGGGCGCAGGCGCCGCTAGAGGCGCCGCTAGAAAAAGCCCCTAGGAGAAGTGGTCTCCAGCCGACCTCACCAGTGCTCCGTTCGTTTCTCCCTCGTTGCGTGATTCCTCCATCGTTCCTTTCGATCCCAGGAACATTCCTGTCGTGGCGTGGTCCAACACAGAACACGACCGGGAAGGGACTGGGGCGCAGCCCGGACCGGCCCAGCCTCCTCCGGGAATGGGCTCGGGGGGGGCCCCGGTCGGGCTCAGCGGGGTCGCCGAAGCTGACGACGCCGAAGCATCACTACGTTACGAATGCGTTGTTCTTCTCTGTCCCCCATACCACTGACGTTTAGCTCCAGGGTGTCTCCCTGGCCGCGTATGGACAGCCTTCCTACGATGCCTCCGGCGCTCCGGTCGATGTCCTGCAGGTCGGACAGGAGGCCTGGGGGGAGATAGCCGCGCACCAACTGCGGGCCGTGGTCTGAGAACTGCACGACAGTGTGCGCTCGGCTGACCAGCCAGCTAAAGATGCCGAGGCCCGCCAGGATGGCGAGGCTTAGTCCTGCGAGGACCCCAGCGCCCATCAGTCTTCGAGCACCCCGATGTCCTCGAACCACAGCTCCGGTCGTGCTTCGATGAAGTCCTCCATCAAGGTGACGCACTCGTCTAGGTCGAGGTCGACGACCTCGATCCCGTGGCTCTCCATGAAGGCTCTGGCCCCGGGGAATGTACGACTCTCTCCGACGATGACTCGAGGCACTTGAAATTGAACAGCAGCACCCGCGCAGAGGTAGCAAGGCATCAAGGTGGAATAGAGAACGGTGTTTCGATAGTGGCCGATGCGGCCTGCCTGCATCAGGCAGTCAATCTCGGCGTGCACCATCGGGTTGCTTTCCTGGACGCGCTTGTTGTGGCCACGACCGACGATCGTCTGGTCTCGCACCAGGACGGAGCCAATGGGGATACCACCTTCAGCCAGGCCCAGGCGGGCCTCGTCGATGGCGGCGCGCATGAAGGAGTCAATGGAGGTCATGGCGCTACGATGCCACGGGACCCTGCGGTGCTGCCAATTGGGGGCGCCCGCCCGCTGGTTGCGAGCGGGCCCAGAGATCAGATCACGAGCCCCTCGCCAGCGTTGAACTGGCGGCCGACGATCAGGTGACGGAGATCGATGGACGTGCCCTCGATGTCCAATTGGTCCAGAGTCTCGCCCGCGAGGGCCATGGCAGCGGCTGCGGCACCTGAGAAGGGACCCATCATGGCCCCGTGGCCGGAGAAACCAGCGACCTGAAGGAGCGTCGGCTGAAGGGGGTCGAAGCCAATGAGTGGATTGTGGTCCGGCGTCACGGCGTAGAAGCCCGAGGTGGTGGCCGCAAGTCCGGCGAACTCCCCCACGATCGAGAGCGCCTCGGCCAACTGGAGCCACAGTTGATAGCCGTAGTTGTCGAGTCCACTGCGATGGAAGAAGCCGGGCTCGATGTGGTCCTGGTCGTCCCAGTCAAAACCTGGTTCAGCTTCGGCTGCGTGTGCCCAACCAGCGAGTAGCTGCTCAGCATTCTCGGGACGGCAATAGGCTCGGCTGCTGGTGATTGTCATGGGCCACGACAGCAACTGGTCCCCCGTGATCGAGGGGCCCCTCTCTATGAAATACAGGTAACGCTTGATGGGGCTGATCGGCAGTGTGCTGCCGCCGAGGCTCTCGGAGACACGGGGGGCCCAGGCATTGGTGGCATTGATGAAGATGTCGGCCTCGATGCGATCTCCTGCAGATGTTTCCACCGCTTGGAGTCGCCCGTTGCTGTCGAAGACCCCGCCCGTTACCGCTTCGTTCTGGCGCAGCACCCCGCCCATCTCGACCACACGCCGAAAGCCTTCCTGGTAGACCATGTCAGCCCGCAGGAAGCCATCACTGGGGCAAAAGGTCGCGCCCACCAGGTCATCGCTTCGGATGTGTGGGAAGCGGTCCTCGATGGCTTCAGGGCTCAGGAGCTCCACATCCCGTAGGCCGTGGGCTTGCTGCATCGCCACAGTGGACTGCGCCTGCTTCCAGCGCTGACTGTGATGTTCCGGTGAGTCGCTTGCGTCGGGACGGTCATAGAGGAACAGGTAGCCGTTTTGAACCAGCACATCCCCTTGCCCATCGCTACACCGGAACTCTTCGGCGAAGCGTCGGTAGGCTGCGACCGAATAGACCATGGCCTGTACTGTTGCCGGTGTACTGAACTGTTGGCGGAGGCACGCGGCCGAGCGCGACGAGGAACCGGCACCTTTTTCTCTCGCCTCGAGCACAGTGACCCGGACCCCTGCTTTCAGCAGGTGGTGGGCTGCGAAGGCACCAGTGATACCAGCCCCGATGATGACGACATGGCGGGGAGCGTTCACAGGGATGATTCTACGCGCTCCGGACGTCTGTGGGATGCCTTGGCGACGACTCCACGTGAGGTTCTGTGCTGCCGGGGATTTCTTTTCTGGAAGGTCCGCTGTGCTCTGGTAAAGTTCGTCTATGTCGGCGCGTGCCGCAGGAGATCCCACCCTCCGTGTCGAGGAGGCCCCAGTCGATCGCATCGGGGAGTACTCCGTGCTCCGGCGAGTGGGCTCGGGCGGCATGGCTACGGTGTGGCAGGTCAAGGGCCCGGGTGGCGGCCTGCATGCATTGAAAGAGATGAGGCCGCAGGCGGAAGCTCGACGGGAGATGACTCGTCGCTTCAAGCAAGAGTTCGAGGTTACCTCTCGTCTCGATCACCGGAACATCGTCGGTGTTCATGACTTTTTTGCGGCTCAAGAGACCCTTCACATCGTCATGGAGTGGGTCGATGGTCTCGACCTCCGCGCGACGCTCCGCTACGCGGGCCGGCTCGATCCTGGTCGTCTCGCGCTCATCGGTGCCGAGGTGGCATCGGGGATTGCCTCTGCCCATGCGGTTGGCGTGCTGCATCGCGACCTAAAGCCCGAGAACATTCTCTTGAGCCGAAGAGGTGAGGTGAAGGTTGCCGATTTTGGTGTGGCTCGAATCCTTGGGACCCGCTTGACGGCAACGGGTGTCATCCTGGGGTCTCCCGCCTACATGAGTCCCGAACAACTCGCCGGCGTGTCGAGTCAGAAGTTGGATGCAGCGACTGACGTCTACGGCCTGGGGGTGCTCCTGTACGAGATGGCCGAAGGCCGGGACCCCTTAGGGTTGAAGAGGCATGAGGACTTGCTCGCTGTCCTCAAGGCCAAGCGAGAGAAAAAGCCCCGCCCCATGCGCAAGCTGGATCATCCCGAGCTGGCGGAATTGATTCTCCAGACTCTTGAGTCCGATCCGGCGAATCGTCCTGAAGCGATGGATGACTTGGCGCGAAAGTTCCGACGCATTGCGCGCCGGGAGGGGACGGTACGGGCTGACCTGGAGTATCTCGCGAGGGTGGCTTTGGACAATCGTGACAACGATCGCAAGGCCAAAGGAGAACCTGCTCCTTTGCGTCCTGCGAAGCCCCGTCGCGCTGCCCGAGCAGCTCGTCGTAGCGCTGCCTCTGCTGATACGAGGCGCCAGTCCCAGGCTCCGCAGGCTTCGCCCAGCCCCCGACGCGGCGCTCGACTACGAAATGCTGCCGCTTCCGCAGCCGATCAATTGGGTCGTTCGCGGGGCCGGCCCGAGCCCACGGCACCGGACTCTCCGGCGCCTTCTCGCCCCGAGGCGCCACGTGCACGGGGTGGCGCCACGACCCGCTATGCCAGTCAGGTGGACGACTTGTCACTCAAGAGTCGTTCCGCGAAAGGTGCCGGTACGACCGCATTGGCCTGGCTGGCTCTGCTGTTGTTTGCCCTTGCCGTGTTATTCTTGGGCGCTTCAGCCTCCTTGACTGAGTCCCCATTGGGCTTGCTGGAACTGTTGGTTCCGCTGCCATAGGAGCTCCCGAAAAGGGGCCGATTTGGGGATTCATCTTGTCTCAGGCCATATGGTGGTCTGGGAGTGCCGGCGAAGAGCCGTCGCGAGGGTACGGTGTCCGACGAAGACCTCACACTGGTCGATCAGGTACCGCGGACTCTGCGGTCTGAGGTGCGGGTTGCCGCGGACGAAGCCAACGCGCCTCGTACTCCAACCCTCACCGTCGTGACGGGGCCCGATCCTGGACGGTTCGTCGCGATTCCCATGGGAAGTCGAGCGATCTTCGTGGGCCGTGACGAGGGATGTGACCTGCACCTGGATGATCCGTCGGTCAGTCGTCGCCATGCGCGTGTTTACTTCGACCCCCAGTCCGGGCTGGTTCCCGTTGTCTACATCCAGGACCTGGAGTCCACCAACGGAACGGTGGTGAACGGCGATGCCGTGCACCGCTCTATTCTCGGGCATGGTGACAGGGTGCACATCGGTGACATCCTGCTCCGCTTCGAGATGTTGGACACCATCGACATTGCCTATCGCGACGGCGTCGCACGTCAGGTGGAAGAGTCCGAGCGTGATCCGTTGACGGGACTGATGCGAAGGTCAGCGATGCAGGACTACTTGCCAGACTTGGTTGAGCGCTGTCAGTCCCACTCGGTACCACTCTCTGCCGTGATGATGGACCTAGATCACTTCAAGCAGATCAACGATACGCTGGGGCACGCCGCTGGTGATGAAGTGCTTCGTAGGTCTGGCGCGATCGTCAATGACACGATTCGCAAGGATGATCTAGCCATTCGATACGGCGGAGAAGAGTTCTTGTTGATCCTGGCTGGAGCCCGTCGATTGCATGCTCGNCTGTTGGCCGAACGGCTGNGGGAGACNATCGCGGCTGCGNAGTTCGATGGCTTGGCTGATCTGAAGGTGACGGCGAGNCTGGGGGTGGGGGAGTTGGCTGCTGGCGAGACGGTCGCTCAGTGGATCGAGCGAACCGACAAGGCTCTTTATCGAGCCAAGGAGCGGGGCCGGAATCGCTCGGAAGCAGCACCACGACCTCGCGAGAGTTGAGATGAAGTCCTGTCTTGCCTGGCCCGCCAGTGGGTCGCCTGAGTGGCTGCTGACCTCCGTCATGCTGTTGTCTCTTGTGGGCTGTGCTCCCATGGACTCGTCGGCTGGCTCGCTCCTCTCGGCGCACGAAGGTGGCGTCCTATCCCAGTCCGTACTCGACGGGGTGAACCCGCCCAGCACTGACGTTGTTGCGGACGCACAGAGCGCGCAGAAAGAGACAGGGGCCGAGCCGGCCCCCATGCCTGGCTCTTCCGCATCCTTGTCGGCTGAGATGGCAGAAGCCAGCTCGCCTCAGCCAGTTGAAACGAGTAGTCCCGAGTCTCCGGGCTCTGCGGGTGCGGACCAGCCTGTTGCATCGGAGCCAGCAGCCCCTGTCGTCATCAAGTCGGGGGATGCGGACCTGGACTCGGGCGAGTACGTTCCTTCCGGTGGGCTAGTGCTTCAAGCGCCTCTCCCGATTGACGCAGAGGTCGACGCGAGAGCGGATGTCGGTTCTGGTTCTGAGCTGTCCGAGATGCCCTCCGAAGAGGACAGCATCGATGAGCCCTCGCCACCTCCAGTCGCCGACGCGCTGGAGGATCTCTTGGAAGCTCCGAGTACCGATCAGGTGGGGCTAGACGCCCTCGCTTCCCTGCCGCCACGAGTGGACTCGTCTGCGATGTCTCAGGATTCGGAGAAGGCCGCCAATGGGACGGAAACGCTCCCTTGCTTGCCAGTGGGTCCGAGCTTGTTGACCACGGCGGTCCGCGACCTGAGCATGGTGCGAGCATGGGTCGAGGGAGGGGAACTTCGCGGCGAGCTGCGCGACGGGGAAGGCCGGCTGTATCCAGTGGTTCAAGGAGATCGCGTCGGTGCGGACGGGGGCCGAGTCGTTCGGATTACGCGGAATGAGATTGTGATCGGGGCGATTGGTTTTGATCTCGAGGGACGCCCCGTGATCGTTCAGGAGGTGCGGCGGCTCGCACCCTGAGGGCGAGCTCTCAGCCTGGAGACTCTCCTGGTCTCTGCTCGGCGTCCAGCAGCTTCAGTCCTAGGCGTACCGCTTTCCACGTGGCGGTCGGTAGACCGATCTCGTGGAGGTCGTCCGGGTGGACCCAGCGCCTCTGGTCGTTGTCCAAGGGGCTGCTTGCTACAGGGTTCTCAGCGGCAAAGACATGGACGGTCCAGTGCCGATGGGAGAACCGGTGCTCGACCGTTCCGATGGGCTCTATCTTTCTGGCGCGCTTGGCACTGGGTAGGAGTGTCGTCACCGCTGCTGCGGGGTCTTCTCCGTCCTGGAGGTCCACGGCGGGTAGCTCCCACATGGAGGCCAGCAATCCAGCATCCGGCCGCCGCGTTAGAAGCATCCGGCCATCTCTGTCCCTTATGTAGAGGGCAGCTCGCTGCTGGAAGACCACTTTGGTCTTGCGAGTGGGGTGGGGGAAGTCTTCTGGATCGCCGAGCTTGTTGGCTAGACACAGGCTCTGAAGTGGACATGTGTCACAGCGTGGGTTGACGGGGTGACAGACCGTGGCGCCCAAGTCCATCAGGGCCTGATTGAAGTCCCCGGGCCGGTCCCCGGGGAGGATCGCCTCCGCCAGTCTCCACAGTTCCTTTTGCATTGCCGAGCGGCTCGGGTCTCCGGCTAGGTGAAAGACCCGGCTAAGCACGCGGATCACGTTGCCGTCGACAATGGGCAAGCGTGCGTTGTGGGCTGAGGAGAGGATTGCCCCTACTGTGTATCGGCCAATGCCCGGGAGGGTTTGGAGCGCCTCCGGATCGGATGGCACTTGCCCCTGGTGTTCGCTGATCATCGTCTTTGCGGCGCGGTGCAGATTTCGTGCTCTGCGATAGAAGCCGAGCCCAGCCCACGCGGCGAGCACCTGGTCTTCGGTGGCCTCGGCTAGTGCGGACAGAGTGGGGAACTGCTCTAGGAAGCGGTCGTAGTAGTTGAGGACGGTATCGACACGGGTCTGCTGCAGCATGATTTCGCTGACCCAGATCCGATACGGGTCATCGATGTCCCGCCACGGAAGCGTCCTCCCCGCTTGCGCGTACCAGGCCAGAAGTGGCGCTGCGATTGTCTCGGTCGCAGGAGCCGTCTCCACAGGCGTTGGTTCAGCTTGTGACGGCGCCACCCGCGTTCCACCAGGCAGCTCGGCCGATGAAGAATGGGCCCATGGACTCAATGAATTCGGACGTCTGCCGGGTCTTGCGCATGGCCTGCACGAGATGGGAGAGCGGATGCAACTCAGGGCCGACCAATCCAATGACGAACTCATTGTCGTTGGCGTCGAGCCCGTGGCATGCAAGTCGCACATCGTGTGCTAGGTCCGATGTCCCATAGGCGCGTCCCAGCATGGCGTGCTCGCGGAGGATGGAGCCCTGTTCTTTGCCATCGAGTCGTGCGAAGGCCCCGTTGCGGCGCAGGGGATACCAGACGGCCCATGGCCAGTCCTTGTTGAGCATGGTCTCCGCTGGCCGGTCCACTAGCCACCACTCGAGCCGGGGCTCATAGCCCACGCTGTAGGTCCGACCGAGCATGGTGTACTCAGGCTTCCATTGGACGTTGGCGAGTCCCGAGTCGCCTAGCGCACGGCGCAAGGCTCCCACAAAGTGTCCGGGATCTTCGCTCCAGGTCGCGATCCCGAAGCCCAGGGGATCGTTCATGTCCTCGTAGATCACTGCGGGGACGTTGTTGGCAGTGAACGTGGCGCAGAGAGCCTCGAAGGTGGCCTTCTGCTCCACCGCGTCAGCCGCAGCAAGTGCAAGGAACTGGACGAACAGCCGTCGAGTGCTGAATTGGGGTTCGCCCTTTACCGGTGCTCCACGCTCGCGAGTATCAATGGGCTCCGGCGCCGGAGGCCTGGCCGATCGGGTGGGAGCATTGGTCGCCGGTTGAGGATGTCCAGCGGGGCTCGAGGAGGCGGCTTCGGGAGCGTCTTGGTTCGTACTCATGGCAAGGGCCTATCAGTCAGCGAGCAGGAACGCAATGTCCTCTCCGGTACAGGTGGCATTGATCGCCGCCTTGACGGGGGAGTGGTCGTCGATACAATCGCGCCGCTTCGGAGTCCTGATGAAAGTCTGGTATTGGGCCATAGCCACGACCGTGGCCACGCTTGTGTTGCTCGGTGTGGGTGGAACCGTCAATCCGACGGGTTCATCCTTGGCGTGCCCTGACTGGCCCACCTGCTATGGCACCTTCTTTCCCGAGATGACCGGTGGTGTGCTCTTTGAGCACAGTCATCGTATCGCGGCGACTGTCGTGGGATTCATGACCTGCATTCTTGCTGTGTCCATCTGGCGCAGTCGGCCTCCACAGCGACGGTTGCGTGTACTGGCAGTGTCGGTGGTCGCCCTGGTTATTTTCCAAGGTGTGTTGGGTGGTCTGACCGTGATCTTCAAGCTGCCCACGGCAATCTCTACGGCGCACCTTGCCATTGCCATGGGATTTTTTTCCTTTCTCATCTATCTGACGTTCTTGCTCTGGCCGGGGCACGGCATGTCGACGGACAGCCCCGTGGCGACTGAGTCTGCGTGGCGTCCCAGCGGCCGTGCCCACTTAACGCGACGAATTGCTGCGGTTGCTGCGCTGGCTGTCTATGTACAGATCCTCTTGGGCGCACTCGTTCGCCATATGGGCGCGGGGCTTGCCTGCCCAGACATTCCCTTCTGTCATGGTGCTCTCTGGTCTTCCCTGGGCCCGGCCCAACTCCACATGGCTCACCGCTATGCTGGGGTGTTGGTGGCGTTCATGGTGGTGGCGGCAGCCATTACGGTGCTGCGTGAGATTCGTATGGGCGACTTGGGTGCCCGGCCTGTGGCCCGCGTAGCAGCCCACTTGGCCCCCTGGTTGGTCGTAGTGCAGGTGGGCGTCGGTCTCTGGATGGTGGCGCGCAACATCCACTGGGTGCCGGCCACAGTCCATCTAGTACTGGGTGCGACACTTCTAGGGAGTCTGCTGGTGGCGTTTCTCGGACTGGGGCCCATGGCCGTGCAGGCTGTCAGCACAGCGCCTGATCTTCCCATCGATGAAGCCGGGCTGGTGGTGCCCGAAGGGTCGGCAGCCTGATGACTGGTTCCACCCACATGCCTGGCAATGGCGCGAAGCCCTCGGTTGCAAGAGACCTCGTTGCGCTGACGAAGCCCAAGATCACGGCAATGAACGTCTTGATGGCTCTTGGCGGTATGGGGCTTGCTGGAGTGACGATCGACAACAGCGTTGTCTTCTACACAGTCTTGGGTACCTCCCTCGTGGTGGCCGCAGCCAACGTGTTGAACATGTGGTGGGAGCGAGAGGGCGACAAGCTCATGGTTCGCACCGCCAACCGCCCGCTCCCAGCAGGGCGCCTTGACCCTGCTCTGGCGCTGGCCTTTGGCTGTGTCTTGTCGGCGGTCTCCATTGTGCTCCTCTATCTTCAGGTCAACCTGACGACGGCAGTGATCGGTCTCATCGCCCTGCTGCTCTATGTGGGCGTGTACACCCCCCTGAAGCGTCGCACGCCGCTCTCGCTTCTGATTGGGGCCGTGCCCGGTGCTGCCCCGCCGCTCATGGGTTGGACTGCCTGTCGTCCAGAGCTCACGTATCCCGAGTTTGTGCCTGGTCTTCTGCTCTTCTTGATCCTGTTGCTCTGGCAGCTCCCGCACTTCCTGGCTATCTCTCTGTTTCGTAAAGCAGACTACGCACGAGCTGGAGTCCGAACAGTTCCGGTGGTGCGTGGCGATCGTGTTGCTAAAGCCCAGGCTGTGGCCTGGACGACAGCGCTGGTTCCCATCAGCTTGTTGATGATTCCCGTGGGTGCTGCGAGCTGGCTGTACGGGATGGTTGCTCTGGGCTTGGGCTTGTGGTTTGGAGCCTGGGCCGTTCGCGGTCTTCGCGAAGATTCGGGGGACGTTTGGGCCCGCGGCTTTTTCCGTGTCTCTCTGATCTATCTACCGGCTCTGGCCTTGGCCTTGGTGCTGGACCACAGTCTGCTGTGAGTACTTCTGGCGGTGAAAATCGCCTCCCTTGGCATCGAAATCCTTGGGTCTGGGGCGTCATCGCGGGGCTTGTGTTCGTGCCGGCTGTCCGCCCGTTGACACGCAAGGTTCCCGACGCGCCGCCGGTGGTGGCTCAGTTGCCGGATTTCCAGTTCCCAAAGCCGACTGGAGGCCTACTGGGCACGCGTGATCTGCGCGGTGGAGTTTTCGTTCTTACTGTGGGGAACTCGGCCTGTAACGCAACCTGCTCTGAAGTGTTCGCGCGCGCAGAGAGGCTTGCCGATCGCTTCCAGACCTTCCAGCGAGGAATTCGCGTCGTAGCTCTGGACTACGGAGGGGGGCAGCGTCCCACAGCGCCGGAGCTGGGGGCGCGAGGACACGCGGGTGCGATGATGCCTACAGTCGCGGGCGAGGGAGACGCGCCCAAGCTCGACCCCGAACCAGGGCTCGACGACGCTACCCCAGGAGAGCAACAGGAACTCCCCTACTGGATTGTGCTTCACGCTTCTGAGTCCGACACGCAGGTTCTTGTTCGCTCTGTTCTTCAGCCTCTCGTCGAAGATCTTGTTTCCGATGATCTGGAGAACTTTGCCCACGAAGCGCGGATGTTTCTCGTCGATCCTGACGGGAACATTCGCGGCAATTACGGGAGCGATGAGTTGGGTCTAGATGAGGTGTATCACCGTGCTCAGCATGTTTTGAGGGACTATCGGAGGGCTCATCGATGGGACCGCTGACCGGTCGCTGCGCCTGCTCCCCTTGCCTCTGCAAAGCCCCTCGGTTACATTGCGCCGGATATCGCGAGAAGTGGCTGTCTCAGGGCTTTTAGGACGCGACTGTGGCGAATATTTTCCCCCGCTGGACCAACCAGCTAGGCCTGTTCATCGGAGTCGGGGCCCCCGTGGGCCTCGTCATGGGTGTGCTCGCCATCTGGTACTGGTTTTCTCCCTGGTATACGGATGTTGGCTACGCGCCGGAGCAGCCGGTTCCTTTCAGTCACGCGCTTCATGCCGGTGAATTGGGCATGGACTGCCGCTACTGTCACAATACGGCGGAGGATGGACCCCGAGCGGCGGTGCCCTCCTCCAGCACATGCATGAACTGTCATCGCTTCGTGAAAGCAGACAGTCCCGCTCTGGAACCCATCCGCAAGAGCTTCGAGACCGGTGAGGCCGTGGAGTGGGTTCGCGTGCACATGCTTCCCGACTACGCCTTCTTCGACCACAGCGTGCACCTAGCCGCTGGGGTGGGCTGTGTGAGCTGCCACGGACGCATCGATCAGATGGAGGTGGTGACCCAGGATCAACCCTTGTCCATGTCGTGGTGTCTGGACTGCCACAAGGATCCCCACCCCAACCTCCGCCCCAGGTCCGAGGTCACCAACATGGCCTGGGATGGGGACGCCGTGGCTTACGACCCGCACCAAGACCCGACCCGTGGCGAGAGGCAACTTGCTCCGCCTGAGCACTGTTCCGGATGTCACCGATGAGCAAGCGCTTTCCCATTCTTTCGGCTACCTCTGCCACCTCCTCGCCTGAATCTACGGCGACACAGTGGCGCAGTCTCGATGACCTGGAGTCCAAGGGAGTCTCCGAAGCCATCCTCGACCGGGAGTCTCCGCAGTCGATGCGGGAGGCCGATGCGGCGGACGGCGTCAGTCGCCGCGGCTTCATGGGCTGGGCTGGCTTTACTGTTGCCGGTCTGAGTTCCACGCTCAGTGGGTGTATCAGGAAGCCTACCGAGCACATCCTGCCGTTTGGTCGTCGACCAGAGGATCTGATCCCGGGAGTCCCCAGCTACTACGCCACCGTGGCCAGGGTAGGTGGCGAGGTCCTGGGTCTCGTCGTTGAGAGTCAGGAGGGGCGGCCCACGAAGGTTGAGGGCAATCCGCTTCATCCCAATAGTCGCGGCAAGGCTGGCGCATTGGCGCAGGCCTCGGTGCTCGACTTGTACGATGCCGATCGCCCCCGAGTCCCCGCTACAAAAGGAGCGGAGAGCACTTGGGAAGCGTTGTGGGGCGCCGTGGATGGTGCTCTTGCTTCGAGCGGTGCCGCCCTCTTGTTGGAAGACTCAAGTTCGCCAACTGTACAGCGCCTGGTGGCTCAGTTGCGCCAGGCCAACCCGAGCGCAGGGGTGTACAGCTATTCGGCGGCTTCACGGACTCAATCAACTTCTGGACTTGCGCTTGCTGGCCTGAGTGGAGTGGCTCTCCGGCCGGCCTTCGATAAGGCGGCGGTTATCGCATCCTTTGACTGCGACTTTCTCGGTGTCGAGGGAGAGACTACCCGCAACTCGGGTCGGTTCGCCGATGGACGTCGGGTAGCCAGCACGGATGACTCCATGAGTCGTCTCTATGCCATTGAGCCTGTCTTCAGCCTGACGGGCAGCATGGCCGATCACCGCTTGCGTGTGCCGGGGCTGTCGGTCGGCCGAGTGCTCGAGGCGGTCGCTGCGCGCGTGTTCGCGGGTGGAGTTGCGGCCCCTCCGGGTTCCTCTTCGCTGACATCGAGACTTCGATCTGATCTCGCTGCATTGACTCTGCTGGGCTCTGATTGCTCCGCTGGTGCTGGCGGTGAAGAGGGGATGGTGGCGTGGGTGGATGCCCTGGCCAAGGACCTCCTGGACCACCGCGGGACTGGTCTGGTCGTGGTGGGCTCTTCCCAGCCAGCTTCGGTCCATGCTCTGGCACATCTGCTGAATGTGGCCTTGGGGAATGTGGGGACTACTCTCCATCTCGTTCCCACCTCGCAGTTGAGCGCGGGCGGCATTGGAGACCTGGCGGCCGACATCGCTGCGGGCAAGGTTCAGACCCTGGTCATGGTGGGTGGCAACCCGGCGTATGACGCTCCTGCGGACCTCGACTTCGCCGGCAAGCTGGCCTCTGTCGCGACGACCATTCATCTGAGCGACGACGTCAATGAGACGTCCTCTCAGTCTACCTGGCATGCACCTCGTGCCCATTACCTAGAGTGCTGGGGAGACCTCCAGGCCCTCGATGGTACGACCGCGATTCAGCAGCCGCTGATTGCACCCTTGCACGGTGCGGTTGCGGATGTGGAGTTCGTTTCGCGGGCGATCGGCGGCGGGGCCACGTCGGCACATGACCTGGTGCGTGCGACCTGGTCTGCCTCCCCGTTGGCCGGCGCTGACTTCGAACAGAGCTGGCAGACGTGGCTTCACGACGGCGTCGTAAAGGGCACCACCTCCGCTGCGGTACAGCCGTCGTCGGTTCCGGTCATGATGAGCGATGCCGACTCGGAGGAATCCGGCGCCAATGGTTCAGGTGGGGCTAGTGCCAGCTATGCCTGGGCAGGGCTGGCTGCTGCCTGGTCTGGAGCCGAGGTGGTCGCGCCAACGCTAGAGGCCCTCGAGGTAGCGTTCCGTCTGGATGGGACGGTCTACGACGGTCGCTATGCCAACAACGCGTGGCTCCAAGAACTCCCCGATCCGATGACGAAGCTCTGCTGGGACAATGCAGCGCTCATCAGCCCGCGAACAGCGGAGTGCAAGAAGCTTGCTACGGGTGACATGGCGAGCCTCTCGTTGGGAGATCGCTCGCTGGAGCTGCCAGTGTTCGTGTTGCCAGGGATGGCCGACAACGTGGTGGTCCTTCCCCTCGGTTACGGACGCTCCGTTGTGGGGGCGGTGGGCGAGGGATGCGGCTTCAATACCTATGCGTTGCGTACTGCCGAGACAATGCACTTCGCTTCAGGCGCCACGCTGACGTCTCGGGATTCCACCTACGAATTGGCGACGACTCAGAACTACGGGCGCCTCGACCCCAAGGTCAAGACACCGTTTGGTGAAGTGGCGTACCCCCGTCGCAACGCTGTGCGCGAGTCGTCCCTCAAGGACTTCAAGGCGCATCCAGACTTTGTCCAGGCCGAAGAAGTCATGCCTGCCCCCAAGCTCAAGTCGCTGTTCGTTCAGCCCAATGAGACCGCGGGCCAGCAGTGGGGCATGAGCATTGACCTGAATGTCTGTACCGGGTGCAACGCTTGTACCGTCGCCTGTCAGGCTGAGAACAACATCATGGTGGTGGGCAAAGAACGGGTCCTCAAGGGCCGGGAGATGTCCTGGATCCGATTGGATCGCTACTTCACTGGCGACCTGGACAACCCAGAGGCTGTCGTCCAGCCCATGGCTTGTGCCCACTGTGAGACGGCCCCTTGTGAGCAGGTCTGCCCAGTGGCGGCAACCGCGCACAGTCCAGATGGTTTGAACGACATCGCCTACAACCGGTGCATCGGTACCCGTTATTGCGCCAACAACTGCCCGTTCAAGGTCCGACGGTTCAATTACTTCAACTACTCCAAGGAAAACGCTGAGACGACTCCGCTCGGAGGGATGCAGCGCAACCCCGACGTGAGCGTGCGATTCCGTGGGGTCATTGAGAAGTGCACCTACTGTGTGCAGCGCGTGAACTCGGCGAAGATCGAGGCAAAGCGGGATGGTGACGGTGTGGTTGAGGACGGTCGCCTGGTCTCGGCCTGTGCCCAGGCTTGCCCCACCGATGCCATCGTCTTTGGCGATATCAGCGATTCCAAGAGTGCGGTGTCTGTGGCTAAGGCCCAGCCTCGCAACTACGCCATGTTGGCTGAATTGAACATCCACCCACGGACGACCTACCTCGCCAAGCTCCGCAATCGGAATCCCGATATCGAGCTGCCAGCGGCAGCGATCATCAACCATGGTGGTGCCCACGGTGCCCATGGACATGGGGGAGACGGCCATGGTGCCGAGGGGCACGGCTCGGGCTCCGATCACCATGGTGAGGCCAAGGGGCATGAGGCTCACGGTGAGGGAGCGCACTGATGTCTGAGCCGGCGACCCGTATCTATACCGAGGCGGATCAACTCGCGGATCCCATCGCGGAGCGCGCTCCGCTGGTCCTGGGCGGCTACGACTTCCACTCTGTCACGGAAGTCGTGGCGGCAGTCGTTGATCAAAAGGCCCCGCGGGCCTGGTGGATTGCCCTGTTCGCCTCCATGTCGCTACTGGGCATCTATGGGGTCAGCGTTGCCTGGTTGGTCTGGGAAGGCACGGGAGTCTGGGGCCTGAACAACCCTGTCTTCTGGGGCTGGGCCATTGTCAACTTCGTCTTCTGGGTTGGTATTGGTCACGCTGGAACATTGATTTCGGCCATTCTCTTCCTGTTCCGTCAAAAGTGGAGGACGGGGATCAACCGAGCAGCGGAGGCCATGACACTGTTCGCGGTGGTCTGTGCCCTCAGCTTCCCGACCATTCACGTGGGACGCATCTGGTTGCTGTACTGGGCAATCCCTCTGCCAAACCAGATGGACGCCTGGCCCAACTTCCGTAGTCCTCTGGTTTGGGACTTCTTCGCTGTAAGCATCTACGGAACGGTGTCTCTGCTCTTCTGGTACACGGGCCTCATCCCCGACCTCGCGACGATGCGAGACCGGGCTCGCACCAAGTGGAAGCGATTGATCTACGGCTTCTTCGCGTTGGGCTGGAGAGGCTCCAACCGGCACTGGCAGAACTACGAGGCGGCCTATTTGATCCTGGCCGCACTCGCCACTCCCCTGGTTCTCTCGGTTCACTCCATCGTTTCGTTCGACTTCGCGACCAGCCAGCTGCCTGGTTGGCACACGACGATCTTCCCGCCCTACTTCGTCGCTGGAGCGATCTTCTCCGGCTTCGGCATGGTGATGACCTTGATGGTGCCGTCCAGAGAGTGGTTCGGCCTCAAGAATCTGATCACCATTCGTCACCTCGAGAATATGGCGAAGATCATCCTACTGACGGGCTGTATCGTCGGTTACGCGTACGCGATGGAGTTCTTCATCGCCTGGTACAGCGGAAATCCGTACGAGCAGTTCGCCTTCATGAACCGGATGTTCGGGCCGTATGCGTGGGCCTACTGGACGATGGTGAGCTGCAATGTCATCTCGCCCCAGTTGTTCTGGTTCAAGTGGTGCCGAACAACGCCGTGGTTCCTGTTCGTGGTGTCGATCTTCGTGAACATCGGCATGTGGTTCGAGCGGTTCGTGATTGTCGTGTCGTCTTTGTCTGCGGACTTCCTGGTCTCCTCGTGGGACTACTACAGCCCGACAATCTGGGATGTGGGCTGTTTCGTGGGTAGCTTCGGGCTCTTCTTTACGCTGTACACCCTGTTTGTTCGGTTCGTGCCACAGGTTGCCCTCGCGGAGGTCAAGTCCGTGATGCCGGAGGCTGACCCGCACTTCGAGGGCTACAGCCACGGAGGCGGTCAGCCGCCAGTGGCTTCGAGCGCTGCACCGTCCACGTCCGAGGCCAACTCCGACCACGTGGAGACCGCACCATTTGGAGAGCCGGTGGCTGCTGTTGTCACCTCGATCGACGGGGATCAATCGGATGGGGATTCTGCGGACAATGAGAACGGATCCGAAGGGGAGGTGGAGTGATGTCTGACGGACAGAAGCTCTTCGGCGCGCTGGCCGAGTTCGCCAACCCGGCCGAGTTGTTCCATGCCTGCGAGAAGGTCCGGGACGCGGGCTATGGCGCCTGGGATGCGCACACACCGTTTCCCGTGCATAACCTGGACCGGGCCATGGGCCTGGGCTCTTCGAAGGTTCCTTGGATTTGCCTAGTCACGGGCCTGAGTGGAGCCATTGGGGGCTTCCTTCTTCAGGTGTGGGTCTCCATGCACGCGTCCCCATTAGTGATCAGCGCGAAGCCCCTCATGAGTTGGCAGGCGTTTGTGCCGGTGACCTTCGAACTTGGTGTGCTTTGTGCCGCGGCTGGAGCCGTGATCGGCATGCTGTTTGTAAACCGTCTTCCGCACCATCACAGCCCTCTGTTTGAGTCCGAGCGATTCAAGAAGGCCTCTGATGATGGTTTCTTCATTTCGATTGAGGCAGAAGACCCGAAGTTTGACCGTGAGGCGACAGCCCAGTTCCTACAAGGGCTGGGAGCCAGCCACGTCGAACTGATTGTGGACGGGTAGAGGCATGGTGCCGCTCATGCAGAGTTCGTTCCGTCGTAGCTTCAGGGTTGAGGCTCCAGTCTTGTTGTGGGGGGGTGCCCTCCTGTGTCTGTTGTTGGTGGGTTGTCGCGGTGCGGTGAAGACTGAGCCGCCCATTCACCTCAACCCCAACATGGACAACCAGGCTCGCTTTGATCCTCAGGAGCCCAACGATTTCTTCGAAGATAGGCGCGCCATGCGGCTGCCGGTAGAGGGAACGGTTCGTGCCAACGCGCCCCAGGGCGATAAGGACCCGTGCATCCTCGAGTTCACTAACGAACATCTGTGTCAGGGCAAGGTTCAGGGTGAGTTCTCAGCGGAGCTCCCCATGGAGATCTCCCTGGCTTTTATGCAGCGGGGCCAGGAGCGCTACGACATTTTCTGCCAGCCCTGTCATGACGTCGCGGGCTACGGCAAGGGTCCGATAGTGGAGCGGGGGATGTTGCCGCCACCGAGCTTCCACGATGATCGTCTGCGCAAGATGAACGTTGGCCAGCTCTACGACATTGTGAAAAACGGCGTACGCAACATGCCGGGGTATGCGGCCCAGATCCCAACGGAAGATCGCTGGGCTGTTGCTGCATATGTTCGTGCTCTACAGCGCAGTCAGAACGTGTCCCTGGATGACATCCCGGCTGGGGTCGCCAAGTCCGAGGGCTGGAAGTAGTCATGGGTCACCACGTCACACTCCCTTCCAATGAGTCGGTTCAGTTGCCGGCTGGACATCGCCTCCGCCGCTTCCCGCTCATCTTTGGGGTGGTCGGTGTGCTGTGTCTAGCGGGGTCTTGGTTCGCTGCAGGCGGAGACCACAAGGCCTTCTATCACTCGTATCTGACCGCCTTTCTGTTTGGACTGAGCATCGCGCTGGGCGCTCTCTTCTTCACGCTCTTTCAGCATGCTGCGTCGGCTGGATGGAGTGTCGTGGTCCGTCGGGTTGCTGAGAACCTGATGGCTCCGTTGCCCATCTTCGCGTTGCTGTTCATCCCGCTGTGGTTCGGTCGGCATGATTTGTACCACTGGACCGACCTGGAGCACGTGGCCCATGACCCCGTGCTCCTGGGCAAGCAGGGCTTCCTGAACGAGGGGTTCTGGATGGTGCGGGCTGCCATCTACTTTGGTCTCTGGACCCTCATGAGTTGGTGGTTCCGCTCCAAGAGCATTCGCCAGGACAGCGAGGGCGGGACCGCCTTGAGTCGCCTGATGCAGATGCGCAGCTACCCGGCCATCATGGCCTTTGCTCTGACGATCTCGTTTGCAGCCATCGACTGGGGGATGTCGCTGGACCCGCACTGGTACTCCACCATGTGGGGCGTCTACTACTTTGCCGGTTCCATTGTCTCGGCGTTTGCCATGCTGGGCTTCTCGGTGCTGTTGATGCAGCGATGGGGGCTGCTGCAGGGCATCGTCACTAAGGACCACTTCCACGACATCGGAAAGCTTGTCTTCGCGTTCACGGTGTTTTGGGCCTATATCGCGTTCTCCCAATACTTCCTGATTTGGTACGCCAACATCCCCGAGGAGACGTCGTTCTTTCATCGACGGGCCGTCAACACTTGGTACGTGTTGGGCATCTATCTCATGATCGGGCACTTCGGTCTGCCCTTCTTCTTCCTGATGGGCCGTACCCTAAAGAAGATCCCCTGGAGTCTCGCGCTGGGTTGCGTGTGGATCATCACGTTCCACTATCTCGATCTCTACTACGTGGTGATGCCCAACGTGCACAAGAGTGGGATTACCGCGTCGCTCGTCGACGGGCTGACCGCTATCGGTGTGCTGAGCATCTACATTGCTCTTGCTGCGTGGTTCCTCGGCAAGGCTGCTCTGATCCCGCAAAAGGATCCGCGGCTCCCCGAGTCTTTGGCCTTCCAGAACTTCTAAGACCCGGCTCGAGTGCAGCGAGAACCGAGGATAGCCTCGTCCGGCAAGAGGCCCGAGTTCCTCTAGAAACGGCTCGGCCCCGAGAGAGGCCTGAGCTCAGCAAGAACCAATGGCTGGCTCCGCTGGGGAGGCCCCTTCTCAGGCGGGCCTGGTGACCGTTGTGTTTGGCTCCATGAGCCCTTGAGGTGTCAGGGCTCTGCCGACCTACATGAAGGTGTCGCGGGCCTCGTCCATGAGGCTGTCATCCACCACGGCGGTACCCTTATCGCGGGCCATTCCCTCGATGAGCTGCCTTGCGATGGGGCGGATCTCTCCGGGGACGTTCTGAAGGCGCCTTAGCGCTCCGTCGCTCCACTGCACGGTGCCATCGGCTGGACGCTCCTGACGGGCTGTGTCCACTGCCATGCGGTTCGCAAACGGGCACTTGCCCATACTGGCCTGCATGCCCTCTGCAAGACTCGCTGCATCGGGGGTCTGGGCCGGCGTCGGGTGGGGCGCAGGAGCGCTTTGCATGGGCTGGTTGACGGGCGGGGATGTTGCGCTCCCGTTGGCGGCGGACGGCTCATCCTGCTTGAGAGCCCCTTGAGTGAGCTCGAACGCAGAGGCAGGCGCTTCGCGCCCACCGAGTGTGACGCCTAAGGCCTTGACCATCTGGGTCTCGCCCGCATTGGTGACCATCGAGAACGAGGCGTTGCAGCCGTCGCAGGAAAAGGTGATGCCCAGGGACTGTTCAGCAGGCAGTTCGATGTCCTGGTAGTTCATGAAACGCTCGCAGGTGCGGCAGACGAACTTCATCGGAGGGTCTCCATCAACTTGGCAGCGAGGTTGTCGAACATCGCGGCGGCGGGGTGGTTTGCAGGGAGTGGTTCACCCGTGTCGAGGCTGCGGGCGAGGTCTGGATCGTAGGGAATCTTCTGCAGGCAGTCGTCTGCCGCATTGGACTCTCCAAAGAGATCAGCAAAGTTCTCGACGAGGCCCAGAATCCTGAGCCCGAGATCGTTGGCGTAGGCAACGGACCTTCGGACTACCGAGACCGTCACCTTGGAGGGTGTCGTCACGAATACCGCTCCGGCGGCATCGGGAATGAACTGCAAGATGGCGGGCGGTTTGTCTGCCGCAGCCCCGGGAGGCATGTCGACCAGCAGGACATCCAGCTGACCCCAGTGCACATCGCCGAGAAATTCGCGCAGAGTTCCCGACTCCAGCATCCCTAGCCACACGTGGCTGAGGTGGGTGGGGCCATCCCAGCGGACGGGTTGATCTTGATCCAGGAAGAAGCCCATGGATGCGACCCGAAGTCCTGATGGACCGATGGCAGGCTCTACCTGCTGACCATTGGGTCGCCAGTTTTGGTCCTGTAGGCCAAGCATATGGGGAATGGACGGGCCGTTGAGGTCTGCATCGAGGATCCCCACCTTGAGGCCGGTGCGTGCCAGCGCCATACCCAAGTTGGCAGTTACCGTGCTCTTGCCCCCGCCCCCCTTGCCGCTCATCCCCAGCACGATGTTTTGGATCTGGGCGAGCCGCTCGCGGACACGGGAGTGTTGATCCGCTAGTTGCTTCTGAACAAGCGCGTCGTCTGTGAAGTCGATGCGGTCGAGAATGGTTCGCAAATCCGACATAGTCTCTCGCTCTTGGGTCCATGCGACACGCTATTGCGCGCGGCCCTATCTCAAGGGAGGGCGTCGAAAAGTAACCGGGGGCGTTCCGTGATGCAAGGGGGATTGCTCTGTAGCTCCCACTCTGGTTGGATGCGCGCCTGTAATTGACGATGGATCCAAGTTCGTGACTGCTGAGACCCGCTACACCCGGCTTCCCCGTACCACGCTCTGGTTGTTGCGTGGTGATGACTTCACGATGGGCGGAGACGCCGATGATGAGCAGCCGCGCTTTGAGGCGTCGGCCCGGCCCATCTATATCGGCAAGGTGCCGATCACCAATATCGAGTACGAAGCTTACGATCCGGGGCACACGCGGGGGGAGTCCTCCTTGGGTGATGAGCAGCCCGTTGTCGGGGTCTCTCATGGTGAGGCGACGGACTATTGCCGTTGGTATTCGGAGGCGTCGGGGAAGCAGTTCCGGTTGCCTACCGAGCTGGAGTGGGAGTTCGCCTGCCGGGCGGGGTGCTCCGAACGTTACTTCTGGGGCTCACAGCCCGGAGACGGAGACGCCTATGTGTGGGATGCGCGAAACGCTGCAGGGGCGACTCTCCCGACGGAAGGCAAGCTGGCCAATGAGTTTGGCCTGTACGACATGCTGGGCAATGTCTGGGAGTGGACCAGCTCACTCTACCGACCGTATCCGGTGCTAGAGGACGATGGCCGTGATGCTCCCGAGCACCCGGGTGACCGAGTTGCTCGAGGAGGCTCTTTTCGAACGGACCGAGAGGACTTTGGCTCGTCCACACGTTTGTCTCTGCCCCCCAATTCGAGGCGTGATGATCTTGGCTTTCGGATTGTTCGTTTTCTTTGATTTCCGGTTGTTGTAAAAAGCACCGATTCCCTCTGTCTCCGGCTGGGCGTAGGGCCCCTTTGACAGCCTTCCCGGTGGTGGGATAATCTCCGCCGGCCTTATGACCAGGAGCAGCTTGCTGCTCCAACACCCACCGGATAGAAACTGCGGCGCAGATGAAGCACTTCCTGCTGATTTTCTCGTTCACGGTGGTTGTCTCCCTGATGTACACGGGCGTGGCGCAGTTCCTGCCGCAGTTGCCCAGCTACCCACCCACGAAGGTGGAGCTGGGGTCCAACATTGGTCCGGCGGATCTGGCGGCAGCGGGACAGGGTGTCTTCGACGCGAACTGCTCGAGTTGCCACAAGCTGGGCGAAGCAGCCCGAGGCCCGGATCTGGCTGGCATGGGGCCACGAGCTTTCGCACGTGCGGCTGAGCGCGCAGAAAAGACCGGCAAGGCATTTACGGATGTGGACTATTTGGTCGAGGCCCTCTGCAAGCCTGGTGACTACCTGACTGAGGGCTTTGGCAACATTATGCCGCCCCAAGGCAAGGCCCTGTCCGGTGGTCAGATTCTAGCCACAGTGGCCTATCTGCAAGACCTCGGCGGTGAAGCGACCGTCAAGGGAACGGATGTGGAGCCCGTAGAGCGCTTTGGGTGCGTTACTGCTGGTGGCGGTGGTGGTGGGGAGGTTGCCGAGGTGGAGCCCGCGGGTTCGCCTGAGGAGATCGTCCAGACCTTTGGATGTACCGGCTGTCATTCGATCGATAGTGGGGCGCGACTGATGGGGCCCAGCCTCTTCGATGTGGGCGCACGACTCGACAAGGGTGAGATCTATGAGTCTCTACTCGCCCCAGATGCGGTGATGACTCCTGGGGATCCTCCGTATCCCGGTGCGGTGATGAAGGGCACTTTGGATGGAAACGGCTTCTACGACCGCATGACACCTGGGGATTATCAGGCGTTGGTCGACTGGCTGGCGGACAAGAAGGGCTGACCGATGCTGATTGCCTTCATCGTCTACTGCGTAGCCCTCCTGGCCTTGTTCCTGTTGCGGAAGCGACTGGGTCTGTTCTGGTCCGTGGTCGGGTTCTTCGTGTCCACGATGGCGTGGCTCAAGCTGGGTATTTATCCACCTGCTCCAGCCAGTGTGATGGTCCTCTATGGGGGCACCACGTTTCTGGCTTGTTTGCTGTATGTGACGAGCAGCGAAGAGGGGCGTGTGGCGGTTTGGAGTCCCTTCAAGAGAATTATTGTCGACCCATCGAAGCGAGGACTCCTGCTTCTTCTACTCGCAGTCATTCCGAGCTTGGTTGCCTTCCAGACCTATAAGGCGTCGTTGCCATCGGCATCTCCTCCGCCCAAGGTTAGGACGGTTCACCCCCCCCCGCCATCGACTATTGATGTGCAGGGTGTGGGGGACGCAGAGGCTTCGACCATCGACCTCATCGGAGGAGACAGCCCCCTGCGGCCACTGCAGACGTCCGACCCCGAGGCCTTCGCTGAGAAGATCGCCCGCGGCAAGGTGGTCTACTACGAGAACTGCTTTTACTGTCATGGAGACCGGTTGGCTGGCGATGGGCACTACGCCACGGCGGTGAACCCGCCGCCAGCAAACTTCCAGGACAAGGGCATCCTGCCCATGTTTACGGAGACCTTCTTCTTCTGGCGCATAGCCAAGGGAGGACCGGGCCTTCCCGACGGCGGAACCCCCTGGGACTCGAGCATGCCGATCTGGGAGGACTTCCTGTCCGAGGATGACATGTGGGCAGTGATTCTCTACCTGTACGAGTACACGGGGAACAGCCCTCGCGCGGTTGGCGGCCATGGGATCGAGCATGGCGATGAGGGGGGCCACTAGCCATGATGATGCGTCTTGCTGCGGTCGTGGTGGGATTGGCTCTGGCGTCGGTGGGAATCTCCCCGGCGTTGGCTGCGGGTGACCTTGCCAATGGCGCCGTTGTTTACAAGAAGGCCTGTGAGCAGTGCCATGGCGTCGACGGTGCCGGGGACGGCCCTGCTGCGACGTTCATGTTGCCCAGACCGCGGATTTTCAAGGAAAACAGTTCCTATAAGTTCCGAACCACCCCGTCTGGCGAGTTGCCGACAGACCAGGACCTCTTCGACATCATCAGCCGCGGTCTTCCTGGGACGTCCATGCCTCCGTTCAGCGCGCTGACTGAACAGGAACGGTGGGACTTGGTGGTCTTCATTAAGTCGCTTTCGGAAGATTTCGCCGATCCGGACTACACGAGTACGGCCATTCCGATGCCCGAGCTGACCAATGCACAGCCGCCACCGGTGACGCCCGAGTTGCTGGCCAAAGGCAAGGAACTCTGGGACATCAACCAGTGCGCCAAGTGCCACGGTGAGTATGGGCGCGGTAATGGGACCAGCTGGCCGGACCTCCAAGACGACTGGACCAATCCCGATACGGGCAAGCGCACCTATATCCTCCCCGCGAACCTGACGAACCTAGAGAGCTATCGGGGAGGCTCGTCGTCGTTCGACATCTACCGCACGATCTCCACGGGCTTGAACGGCACACCCATGCCGGCGTACTCGGACTCCATTCCTCCGGCCGATCGTTGGGCGCTTGTGGCCTATGTGGAGTCTTTGGCACCCCCAAGAAAGGAGAGTCGTGACGACACCGTCATGGCTGTTCGCGTCGCGTCGATGCCTGAATCGGGCAGCGATGGGGCTTGGGATGCCGTGCCGGCCGCACGGTTCCAGACGCACTCCAACGTGATTGAGGCGCCTCGCCTGTTTTGGTCTTCGGTGGAGTTCGTTACAGCTCAGGCTGTCTTCAACGACGATGAGATTGCCATGCGCATTCAGTGGGATGACCGGTCTCACTCCAAGGGCACGGATGACGAGACCGTCTATGAGGACCGGGATGGCCGAATCCTGCGACAGACGCCCCATCCAGATCAGTTCGCAGTTCAGTTCCCAGCGAAGAACGATCCTAAAGCGCGCCCCTACATCTTGATGGGGGACAAGAAGCGCCCCGTCAACCTCTGGTGGTGGCGAGCTGACAAGGGTGAAGGCTTGGTCGAGATGAATGCGAAGGGCTGGGATCAGTTCACCACGCAGGATGATGCCGGGCAGGGCCTCTCCGGCGCAGTTACCTACGACGATGGTCGCTACACGATGTTCGTTCGACGGACCCTCGTCACGGAGACTGCGAGCCAAGACATCCAGTTCGTTCCGGGACGCTTCGTGCCCATCGGATTCAACGTCTGGGACGGCGATCGCGGAGAACTTGGTCAGCGACGCTCCATGACGACCTGGTACTGGCTCTACCTCCAGCCAGATACGCCCATGCGTGCCTACACGCTGCCCCCTGTGGCCTTCTTGCTGACGCTCGTGCTCCTGGGCTTTATCGTTGCACGTACTCAGCGCCTCGAAGCAGCTATCGTGGGCGACGACGACACACAGTCGGCAGCCTAGCCACACGGCGTCGAAAGCCTAGGCTCGAGGGCTGGACCTCTTCAGGCCGCTACAATCCAGAAGCTACTCGTCCTCTTCGGGGGATGCTGTTGACGACCCGAGCTCTTCGGGAGCGGCCAACCGATAGCGAAGCGTGAGGCAGGCCGAGCCGTCCGGTTCACAGTAGTAGCTGTGCATCTGAAGAAATACGACGCCGCTGGAGTCACCGCGACGCACTGCGAAGGTGTCTTTCTTGCTGTGCAGGAGGTGAGTCATCTGAGAGTAGTCGTACCAATCAGACAGCGAGGTGTTCTTGAGTGCGTCGTCCACGCGTTCATCGTAGACCCATCCCGAGTCCGTCGTTTGCGCATCAGCGAGCTCGATGGTGCCGAGATTCTTTGCTCCCTTGGGGGCGCGGAGTACGCTGCGCCGGGCAAGGATGTCGGCCTGTTGTTCGGTGGGAACGACCCGGCCCGCGGCGAAGTTGAAGGGGACCCAGTGGTCCCGGCTCTTGACGTCCAGTGTGACGAGAAAGGTTCCGTCAGGCTGCGCCTGTGCGCGCTCTGCAATGGGAAACCCTGGGTCGGACTCGCGCAGTGGCTTAAGGCGCGAGCCAACGACAAAGAGGAGTGCGCAGGTGACGATGAAGGCGACGAGCGCCAGTCGGATGGTCCGAGCTCCCTGTGGCAGGCTCGGGCCGGGCGCGGTCACGGAGAGTCGCTGTCCGAAGACGAAGAGAGCGCTGGCGCTACGTCGGACTTGGGAGTGAACCCAATGGGCCGAGAGCGCTTCTGGCGGAGCCAGCCCCACATGCGCCATGCGGCGCCAAGCAGGATGACGTTGACTGCGGCAAAGCCCACATAGTGGTACCAGGGGACACCGCCACGCGCGAAGGCGAGCAAGGTGCCCCAGTCCACAAGTACCAGCAACAGGAGCTGGGACCAGAAGCCGAGCTTGATGAAGTCGTCGCCAGTCATGGTTTCGAGAGATTCAGCACTGGGGCCGTTGCCCGGCCCCAGTGCTGAGAGTCAGCTTTAGCTCGAGAAGGTCGCGGCGTCGGCGTCGGCAGTGGTCGCTCCACCCGCAGTGACCGTGACGGTGGTCTCGTGGGAGCCCAGAGTCTCGTGCCACATCTTGAGCGTGTACTCACCGGCAGGCACGTCGGCCATGGTGAACGACCCGTCGTCACCAGTGACGGCTGCGTAGGGATTGTCGGCCACGAAGATGTAGGCCTGCATCCACTCATGTGCGTCACACTTCACGTCCACGATGCCCTTCTTCTTGAGCTTCTTCTCGATGACCTGACCCTGCTGCGGCAGAGCGATGTTCACGAGATTCTTGTTTCCCTGCTTCAGGAACAAGTGGGTGTTGTGCAGCACCGGGTCACTGTTCTTGGCTGCGAGCATGCCGCCGACCTTACCGATCGAGACATGGGGAACGAACTTGCAATCCTTGTTGTCAATTTCGATTGTGTCGATGTCCCAGGCCTTGCCGGACTGCACACCGTCGAGCCAAACGACGACGTTCTTGAGCTTGCCGTCAGTGGCAATCAGGGCGTCGGCGGGACGCTCGTCCTTGCCACCATGCAGAACACAGGCGGTCTTGTCCTTGGTGATTGTGACGTTGGCATCGGTCTTGTCACCGGCGTAGCTCACCGTACCCGAGAGGGTTCCAGCGTCAGCCACAGTCGCCATGGCTTGGTAGCCGGCTTTCGCCGCGGGAGCGGCGGCTGGGGCTGCGGGCGAAGGTGCGCTGGCTTGGGGGGCGGAGGTTGAGCCGCTGTCACCACAGCCGGCAAGTAGGAGGAAGAGAGAGGAGAGCGTCAGCAGTGCGCTGGTCTTCATGGGAAGTCACCTGAATCCGTAAATGGGATGTTCATTGATTGCTCAATGAACTGAATACTCGGGGGAGGCAGCCGTCCTAAGACGCACTACAAGTCCCCACGCGGGCGTGTATTTACCCTAGGGCTTCGGGGAATGCAACGGCCCCGGAGGTCGCCCACCGACGTCCTGTATCGCGAACGGCAACTGGCTGCTATTGGGGCTTGTGCTGATCAGGATGACTCGCCGGTCGGTGGCTCGTTCGAGTCGGCAAAGGAACTGCGCGGCCAAAGCTGCTGCAGATAGGAGCCAAGCCCACAGGCGGCTGCTCCGGAAGCGAGAAGCACGAGCATCTTGCCTTCACCGGCTAGGAGGGCGAAGAGTTCTCGCAGAGCGAAGGCCGCACAGAACAGTGTGGCAGTGGCGATCAAGAGTTTGTGAGCGTTGAGGAGTGTCATTCGAAGAGTACCTCGTCCATGTTGCGCCACCGTTCTTCCCCCCAGGTTCGGAAATTGTGGGTGCAGACGAAGGTGGCGCCGTGATGGAAATTGACCTTGTACTTGCCGCCGCCGAATCGGTCGGCAATGAACGCGTTGGGATCGGCCAGGAACTCAGGCTCCTCGGGGAGCAACCACTGCCCAAGACCCTTGAAGCGGATGTTCGAGCCGGATGTGGGCTCCATGATGTAGAGCGTCGCTGTGCTGGTCGCTAACGTGCCCATGAATGCTTCTTCGAGGCTGTTGCCCGGACATGCGCCGCCCTCGCGTTGAAACTCGCGTTCGATGTATTCGCTGTACAGGGGCAGGAGCCAATCCACGGCGGGAGCATACTAGACAACGCTCGCCAACTTCGGGAGCCTGCCCATGGAGGTTGTTTCATGCTCACGAGCAGTTCGCTACGAGACCGCCAGGCCGCTGTTGGCTACGCGATTTATGGTGTTGTCTATTTCTCGGGTGCTGTGCTGCGGCTGACTGACGCTCGGAAGGTGGATGTAGGCGGAGGGGTTCCCTGGTGGGCGTTTTACGTGGTCGGGGCACTCTTGGTGGTGTCGCTGCCGCCCCTGATCTGGACGGGAAGACGGTGGCTCTGTCGCTTGCTCGCCCTCGGTGTGGGAGGGAAAGCATTGGCCCTGTCCTGGCGTCTAGGGAGACAGGTGTCCGATGCGGGGGGCCCAGACCTCTACAACGCTTTTTTTCTCGTGGTCGCGGCCACGGCTGCGGTTCTACTTGTGCGCGCGGGCTTTCCCCCCTCGGCTTCAGCTGAACAAGGCCCGAGCGGCGAGGACGGAAACGATCCAGCTGATGGCACCAATGGCTTCGAGGATTCGGGGAACGCCTCGGAATCGAATGATATTGCGTAGAGCTGCCAGTAGTGTCAGCCCCGTGGCCACGGGATGCAGCGCGGGAGCGATTCGTCCCAGAGCGATCGAGGTGAATGCTAGGACTACGGGCGCGGTGGCCCAGGCCGACTGATCTCTCGGGCCTTTGCGATGACAGAGGTAGGCAGCCCAAAGAAATGCGACCAGCGACAACGTGCCGCTAATGGCCAGCAAACGGAGAGGTCCCGACACCGGAAAACGGGGCACGAGGACGGCTGCGGCGACATTCCACATCAGGCTCTCCACGACACAGATTCTGGGCCGTTGCCCCGGTCGCTGCAAGTGGCAGTCTGGGCTGGCTTGCCTTGCCCCAGACCGTTGGTTATCCTCCGCTCCGACCTCGTAGCGGGCTGCGTTTCTACGCGCACGCGCGTGAGGCTTGACGCCCACAGCAGGCGTAGCCTGTTTGCTTGATGTTATCGGCTTCTGGAAGGAGCGCCTCGATGCGAAGGCTGAACATGAATCGACGGACATTGGCCGTTGTCTTCGTTGCGACCCTTGCTCTGCTGTATGGCACCTTGGCTATGGGGGCTGAGAGTCCCTACGGGGGGGGCACCCAATATCGGAACCTCTTCGATCCCGAGGGGCCCTACGGTTGGCTGACACCCCGTGTCCTGATCTGGATTCTGGCCCAACTTCACTTGCTGTTTGCGGCCTTTGTCCTGGCCGTGCCGATGTTCGCGCTGATCATCGAGATCGTAGGCGTGGTCTCCAAGGATCCGGAGCAGAGCCAGCGGTACGATGACCTGGCGCACGAGTTCACGCGACTGTTGACCACGGCGTTCTCCATTACGTCGATTCTGGGAGCGATCTTCACCTTCCTGTGCATCGGCCTTTATCCGGGCATGTTCAATTACCTGGTCGAGGTCTTTGGGCCGTCGATGTACCTCTATGCGTGCATCTTCTTCGGTGAGTCTTTCAGCCTGTACTTGTACTACTACGGCTGGGGCAAGATCCGCGGCTGGACCCACGTGATGCTGGGCGTGGTCCTGAATGCCTTTGGCATCACCTTGATGCTGATCGCCAATGCTTGGACTACGTTCATGATGGCCCCGGCAGGCTTGGACGAAGCGGGCGCGGTGGTTGATCGACACGCGGCCTTCTTCAACTTCTTGTTGCACCCCATCAATATCCACCGGCTGATCGCCAACCTCTGCATGGGTGGTTCGGTGGCGGCGGCATACGCGGCCTACAAATTCTTGAAGGCCAAGACCGACGAAGAGCGAGCCCACTACGACTGGATGGGCTACATCGGCAACTTTATCGCCGTCTTGGCTCTCTTGCCGTTGCCCTTTGCTGGCTACTACCTCGGCTACGAGATCTACGCGTTTAATCAACAACTCGGCATCTACATGATGGGTGGGGTGCTCTCGTGGCTCTTTGTCATGCAGGCCGTGTTGGTGGGCGCCTTGTTCTTCGCGGCCAACTACTACCTCTGGTTGGGCATGGATCGCATCGAAGGCTCGGAGCGATATCGCGGCTGGATCAAGTTCATGCTCGGGATCATTACCGTCTGCATCTTGGTCTGGGCGACGCCCAACTCACTCATCTTGAGCTCCAGTGAGATCCAAGAGATGGGCGGGACCAAGCACCCCATATTGAGTCTTCTGGGGGTCATGAGCGCCAAGAACACGGCGGTGAACCTCATCATCCTGACGACGTTCCTCTCGTTCGTGCTCTATCGCCGGGGCAACAAGGAGCCAACGGTGTCCTGGGCGAAGGCCGGCAACGCGGTTCAAGCGCTCGCCTTTGGGGCGGCTGCAGCCGTAGTGATCTTCATTGGCGTCGGCGGCTACATCGAGTCCTTGTGGCTCGAGTCGGAGAAGCGTGTGGGCATGTCGCCATATCAGGTGTTGGCCGTGCTCGCGGCCATTGCCGTGGTGTTGCCCATCGACCTAGCGATGTTCCGTAACGCAAGAGAAATCGGTCAGATTCGCTGGGGTCAGGTGAGCAAGCGCTCGCAGTACTGCCTGTTCTTCCTTGCAGTCTCGTTTACCTGGCTGATGGCCCTCATGGGCTTTGTCCGTTCATCGCTTCGCCAGCATTGGCACGTGTACGAGGTGCTAGAGGACACATCGGCCTCAGCCTTCACGCCGAGCATCGGCTACGCGACGATGATTGTGTCGATCGTGGTCGTGATCTTCTTCCTCTTGGTCTCGGTAGTCGTCTACATCAGCCAATTGGGTGCGCACGACGACGAACATGCCGAAGGCCTCGAAGAGGATGGCGACTCGGGTCTCACGCCGGGTCGATTTGCCGCAGCCGTTGCTGCCTTCTTCATCGTGTTGTGGTGCCTGCCCGATGCCTCTGTGAAGAAGGCTGGTGACCCCTGGGAGGGGCTGCCCGATGCTCCCGAGGTGGGTGAGTACGGGGTTGTTAGTGCCGATGCAGGCACCTACAGGGTGCCTGTTGGCGACATGCTGAAGCAGATGGCTGAGGATCCCACTCTGCTGGCCCCGGCGGTCAAGGCCAAGAGCGCGACTGCAGACATGAGTCCCGAGGAGCGGGGTGCCGTGGTCTTCGAGGCCAAGGCTTGTGGCGCTTGCCACTCCGTGGCCGGTGAAAAGATGATCGGGCCGGCGCTCGATGGTCTCTTTGGCAAGGAAGAGAAGCTGGTGGATGGATCGATGGCTCTCGTGGATGAGGCTTATCTCGTTGAGTCCATCCTGGATCCCAACGCGAAGGTGGTTGACGGCTTTGGCCCCGTGATGACTCCCTTCGCCGGAATGGTCACAGACCGCGAGGTCGATGACCTCGTCGCCTACATCAAGAGTCTGGCAGATTGACGCGTCAGCTCTGAGACAGAGCGACGTAACAGGCTTGTTTCAGCCGCCCCCAATAGAGGGTGCTTGAGGAGTAGTGATGGAGCCCAACAAGACTCAGGTGGATGACTCTGTCGAGTCGAGCGAAACCGGCTGTCCCATGGACGGCGCGTTCGACGCTTCGGCCTCTGGTGATGACATCGAGTTGCCTTCCCTCGAGACCAACGTCTCGTATGACCGAATCGCGATTCTCGCCGCAGATGATGCGGCTGTGGGCAACGACTTGAGCCTCTCGGCAGTCCTCGCGGAGCTGTTCGGCTCGGAGCCCAAGACCATTACAGCCCATGCCGCCGAGAGAGCCCAGCGACGTCGCTCCCGGCTGGCCTCAGCACTCCCCGCAGATCTCCGGGATCAGTTCGTGCTCAATGATGCGAGCGCTGAGCTGGCCGGGAGCGAACACGAAACCACACTTGCCGCCACAGTGAGCAAGGAGCTGGGCACAGGGGATGACACTCTTGTGGTGGTAGAGCCCGCCCAGAGTGCGCTCGGTGGGGTGGATGCGTTGTCCGAGCGAGCCCTCCGCACTCTGTTCCGCGATACCCTGGTGTTGCGAGAACCTGCTGCGTTGGGTGAGGGAAATGGGCCCATCATGGTCTGCGTCGATGGCTCGCCCCAGAGCTATGCAGGGCTCTTGAAGGGCATGGCTCTCGGCGAGCGCTTGGGCCGCCCCGTCGAGGCAGTAGCTGTCTACGACCCCTACATCCACTACACGCTCTTCAACGGCATTGTTCGAGTGCTCTCTGCGGAGGCCTCCACGGTCTTTAAGTTCAAGGACCAGGAGAAGCTGCACGAGGAGATCATCGATACTGGACTGGCGAAGATCTATCAGGCCCACCTGGAGGTAGCTCGCCGGGTCGCCGAGGAGTACGGCGCCCAGCTGAAGATCACCCTCTTGGATGGCAAGGCCTTCGAGAAGATCATTCGTTATGCCGCGAAGTCTCAGCCCTCGTTGCTCATTCTGGGGCGCATCGGTGTTCACTCGGAAGACGATATGGACATCGGCTC
>PBPL01000006.1 GCA_002724675.1 Deltaproteobacteria bacterium
CCGATGACGACGACACCGCCGATGACGACGACGACGACGACGACGACGACGACGTCAGCGAGGACTGTGCTGATGGCGTCGACAATGACGGCGACAACTTTGCCGACTGTGATGATCAGGATTGCTGGAGTGCGGCTGAGTGCACTGGCGACGACGACGACTCCGGCGACGACGACGACTCCGGTGACGACGACGACTCCGGTGACGACGACGACGACGACTCGGCTGATGATGCCGAGGTCTACTCGGTCACCGCTCGCTACACGTTCACCTACTACTCGGATGTGCAGAACGGTATCGAGTTGTGCCAGCAGCACATTGAGGTCGCAGGTGATGCCAACTTCGGTTTCGGAGTGGTTCCCGATGGTGAGTGCAACAACTGCACGGGCTACCTCGACTTTGATGAGGCGACGGTGACCGATGTGTCCAATCCAGGTAGCAATCCCGACGATTGCGATCCGGCGACACTGGATGCCGCGGGTGCAAACTTCGGTCTCGCGCTGCTGCTGCCGACTGGTGGCGAAGCCGGCGGCTTCGGTGACTTCCTGGCCCTCGGGCTGGTGGACGCTGACACGATGAGCTTGCAGGGCTTGTCCCTGGCTGCTGATGGTGGCTACACGGCAGCTGATATCGAAACGGCCTTGGCTGACTTCGATCTCGAGTTCACCCACGCCGGCTATGTGAGAAACACGCCGGACACGTTGGCTTCCGAGTCTGGACTAGATCAGGTCGCTGATAATGCCGGAGGCACCTCGCAGTGGTTCGGCTACTGGCAGATCTTTAAGAACCCGACGGACAACCTCCACGAAGGCAGCGACATGAACGGTGTCTACGGTGGGCAGTCTGTCTGGCAGATCACCTTTGGTGGCTAGTCCATAGCTTGGCTGGACCCCTTCGGGGGTCACAAGCACAGACAGCTCCTTCGGCGAAGACCTCCGGGTCTTCGCCGAAGGTCGTTCTGGGCTTACGCAGGGCTAAAGAACCAACCGCTGGTGTGCTCTAGGCTGAGCCCAGCACTTACTCTATCGGCGCCTGATCGTCGCTGGGAGCCTCGTGGTGATCGAACCCTGGCGGGTCTTCGGGGTCGATGGGAGCGAGAATCGCTCTCACAAAGAATGCGATGGGCACGGTCAGAGCCAGGAAGGCCCAGAGAATAGAGAGCATCCGCAAAATACGCGGATGACTTGAAGCCGAGTTGCGACCCAGCAGCGGAGCCAAGAGCCCATAGGTCCAGCCGCCTCCTACGAGTCCGCCGCGGTCTGCGATGGATTTTTTGTGCGATGGGCTCAGCCCGATGGCTCCTCGGAAGTCGGCTTCTTCGACGTAGGCACCTTCCAGTTGGAGGTCGCCACACCACGTGTTGCGGAATATACAGCCGCTGAGGTCGGCGCCTGAGAGGTTGGTGCCTTCGAATACCGCCCCCTCAAAATCGCATCCAGAGAGTCGGGCGTCGCGCATCGAGACCCCCTGCAGAGTTGCGCCGCTGAAGTCACAGAGGCACAGGCGAGCGCCGTCGAGACAGCTGTCTTGCAGCAGGGCGTCTCGAAACGAGACCAGTGATACGTGGGCCTGATTGGCACTCAGTCTGCTCAGTTGTGCCTCCTGGAGGTCTATGACGGCCCAGGTGCTGCCGTCGGCCTGGATGTCTTGTAGATGGCTCTTTCTTGCCAGGCTGTCCGACCAGTGGCCACGGGCGAAGTCCATGCTCTCGATGATGATCCCTTCCAGGTCACAGTGAGCTAAGTGACGTTCGGCTAGTGCCAGCTCTTTGTGGTGTCCACGGACTCGAAGCCCTCGTTGCTCAAGCTCGTCGTTGAAGGCACGAGCGTCGGGATCCGCCTTGCCCCGAGTGCCCGCCGACCGTAGGGCTCGCGTGAGGGCGAGGCTGCCTCGCTCAGCGAACAAGTAGGGGGCTGCGCGTCGGACGAGTGACAAAAGGCGCCGCATCAGTCCCGAATTCCGGTGGGGTGTGGGTTGCGCGGTCGAGAAAGCAAAGTATAAACGCGGCATGAACGATTCGCAGAGGGAACGGCCGAGTCGGCGACGCTACCACCCCAAGGTAGTGAACTCCATGCTGTCACTTCAGCGCCTCCTGCTTCGGTTGCGGGTGACCGACCTCATTTATTTCATCACGGCCTTTCCTCTGGCAGTTCTCATCGTCAGCTCCATTCTGCTCTTCAACCGGGTCGAGATTCGGGGCCTGGAGAATCTCCCGGATCGAAAGACGGGCTTTTTCTTGCTGTCGAATCACATCTCCACGGCTGAGGCGCCAACCATCGCTGCGTACCTCTTTCCCCGTCCTTTCTGGTTTCCAAGCAAGGCGGAATTCTACAAGGGTTGGGTGTCGGGCATCGGTTACTTGCTCGTGACCGCGCTTCACACCTTTCCCGTTCGGCGAGGAGAGCGGGACCGCTCCTCTATTTCGCTCATGGAAGATCTCTTGCGACAGGGGCAGAGCGTCTTGTTGTTTCCCGAGGGCACTCGAAGTCGCACGGGAGAGCTTCTGCCGGGCAAGAAGGGGGTTGGGATGATCATCCACTCCGTTCGCCCGCCGGTTATTCCTGTCTACGTGGAGGGGTTTCAGCACATCTGGCCCGCAGGCTCCTTATTGCCGCGCTTTGGCGGTCGGGATGCGCTGATTTCGTTTGGTCCATTGGTCGATCTCAGCCGATGGTGGGACGAGGAATTCAACAAGTCGACTGCTCAGGGCATCGTAGATGATGTCATGGGCGCCATTGCTGACCTGCGGGATGCCGCCCATGCAGAGGACGATGGCGGGGCTTCGGGCTCGCCACCGCCAAAGCCAGGCGAGTGAACTGTGGGGACCTGAGTCCGGCGGGTAGTGCCGGCGCAATTTGCGGGAGCATTCTGATGCAGAGTTTCGAAGTTCGTTACGTCCGTTTCTTTCGTTGGGTGCTTGTGGTGATGCTTGTCCTCCTGACTGCGCCGGCTGCCGTTGCAGCGGAGTTCAAGGTGGTCGCCAAGCGTGCCGATTGCTCGATCTCGGTAGGCGATCGGGACGCGGATGGGAACGACCTGATTGTGGCTCACTGTCGCTGGGCGCTTCCTCTTGCTCGAGTGGTGGCAGCATTCGAGAACTACGCCCAGCACGATGACTATCTGTGGTCGGTAGTGGAGAGCACGATCTTGGCGGACGGCCGAGTGCTTCAAGTACACCAAGCCAACGGCATTGCCGACCGGCAGATCACATTGGACTTCACCAATCAGCACTTCCCGGATGGGGGATTTAAGAGCAGCTGGACTCGCTCCGCTGTTCAGGAGCCCCTGGCCAAGGGGAGGGTAGATGCCCCTCTGGATGATGGCAGTTGGGAGGTGCATCCGGGCAAGGATGGAGTCTGTGATGTGACCTACTCGCTTCGTTACGATCCTGGTGGTCGGGTGCCCACTTGGATCGTTCGGGCGTTTCAAAAGGGTGGCACAGGCGACATCCTCGAACAGATGCGTGAGGCGGCCTCACGCTGAGGCTCTGCGGCGTCGAGGCCAGTGGGTTGGGGGCTTGTGGCCGGTGGCGGCGGCCTCTTGAGCGGCGTCAGCGCAGGAGTGCCTCTCCTGTGAGCACTGCGACGAACTCGCGAGGACGCTCCCAGGGGGCAAAGTGCCCACACTCGAGCCAGTGGAGGTGCCCTCCAGTGGTCCGCTGAACGGCCTTGGCGACGCGAGGTGGATACCAAGGGTCGCTGCGTCCCCAGGCGAGCCGCACCCCACATGAGCGTAGCCGTGCGGCGAGGTTGGGCGGCGGCCGCATGTTGCGCGCAATGATCCGCATCCTGCCAGGCCAACCCGGGCCATGGTCGCCAAAGGCCTCGAGCAACGAGCCTGAGTGTTCAGGTAAGCCCCCCCGCGACAGAAAGCGCCTCCCCCCATGCCGTTCGTAAAAGAAGCGGTGCACGCTGGGCAGTGAGGTCAGGCGAATGGCTGACCAGTAGTGCCCTAGGGCGGTTCCCGAGAGCACGACGCTCTGACCGGGGCTGGCCAGCATGGCGGTGAGGACACCGCCTAGATCGTGACCCACCAGGATGTCCGCCTCGGCGGCCAGCGGGGCAAGCTGTTCTACGCAGCCGCTCAGGGTCCAAGACTCGTCCGTTCCGTCGTCCCCGAGGCCAGGAACCATGGGAGCCACGAGCTCCCAGCCTTCTGGAAGTTGAAGACGCTCCCAGAGCCGAGGCGAGGTTGGCAGCCCGTGAATTGCGAGTACCTTCACCGGATGGCTTCCTCTGCGTTGGCACGGCCCCTAACTGAAGGGCTTAGCCGACGACTTCCACTTCGTCTCGCGATACCGTGCGGCAGATGTCGCGGAGCTTGTCAGACATGTAGGGGTCCTCGGCGTACACCCGGCGGAGCTGCATGCAGAGATCCTTTGCGCGCCGAAAGGCGGAGACCAGATCTCCGGAAACATCGGTGGGGCTGTCGATCATCAGCATCATCTCTTGAAGGTCTCGTCCGTTGTACCAGCCGATGCCGAACGGAATCATTTCGGGACAGAAGGTCACCGGGGTACCAATGGCATGTTCGCAGGTGCGCACCACATCCCCGAACCGGATCCCTCGCATTGTTCGTGCCAGCTTGCCGGCGGGCCCGCGGGGTCGCTCACGCACCTCTACGGCACGCGAAAACGAGTTGGAGAGGGCGCAGACGGCTCCGAAGATTAGCGGCGGCTCTAGGTTGTCCAGGATCCCGGAAAGCACTAACTCGCTGGACAGAATCTCTTCGATTTGAAGGTGCTGCAGCACCCGCGCACCCGCATTGAACTGGAGGTCGTCTTCCAGGTAGCCCACTTCGTTGAGAATGTTCACCTTGCGTTGAAAGTCATTGAAGACCCGGTCTTTTCCTCGGCGTCCGGACTTCTTCAGTTTTCGGTATTTCTTGGCCCGACCCAAGAGGCTACGAGGAGGCGGGCCTGCCTCCGGATCTTCCGGGTCCCAGCCTTCGTCAGTGAGGCTTCGCTGGATGTCCTCGAGCCGCTTGCTCTCGCGGCGCGCCCGCTGAAGGAAGTGAAAGTTCAGGAAGCTCTTGTCAATGACGTCCCGGATGGCATCCAAGTCGCCATCGTGGCGAGCTAGCAGGCTGACGACGGAGTTGAAGCTCAGGTTGAAGGCAGAGCGGACGCGCTCGTGGTCTCCGGCCAGGTAGCTGTGGATGCTGTCGCGGTCCCGGTCAAAGTCACTGAACTCTTCTAGGACGACTACGTAGCCCACGTCATCGAGGCCTCGACGGCCGGCCCGCCCGGCCTTCTGCATGAACTGTCGGACGGTCAGGGGCACGACAGCTCGTCCGTCGTACTTGCGCAATTCCTGAAAACAGACGGTCTTGGCTGGCATGTTGATGCCAAGGGCGAAGGTCGATGTGGTGTAGAGCACCTTGAGCATCTTTGCCTCGTAGAGTTCTTCTACGAAGGCCTTCAGCCCCACGTGTAGACCCGCGTGGTGGTACCCGATCCCCTTGAGGTACATCTCCTCTTGTTCGGTGGTCATGACCTTGACGAACTCGGCATCAAAGGTCTCGATGCGCTCTTTGATGTGCTCCTTCTCGCGGGAATTAGTGAAACCAGCATCGGGCGATCGGCGGTGCAACTCTCGAGCGAACAACTCGGTCATCTTGCGCGAGAACACGAAGTAGAGGACGGGCTGGAAGGCAGCGCCGAGCATGGACACCAGTTCGTGGTGGCGGGTCTCTCGCTGGCCGGGGATAGCCAGGCGCCTTTTTCCTCCTCGTCGCCCCCCCCGTCGTCGTCGTCCACCGCCGCCTTGCCGTTTCTTGGCTCGGTCCGCCTCGGCCGCGGCCTTGCGGGCAATGCGCGTCCAGGCCTGGTGCCGGTGTTCGTAGTGGTCAAGGTCACAGATCCCAGAGTCTCGGTTGGCCAGATAGATCTGGAGGGGGACGTGCCGCTTCTCGGTGATGACGACCTCGACCTGCTGGCCGCGCACGTGGGTCAGCCAGTCCGCGAACTCCTGGATGTTGGACAGGGTTGCCGAGAGGCCCAGGATCCGCACCCGCGGTGGCAGGTAGATGAGGACCTCTTCCCAGACCGTGCCGCGCTCGACGTCGTCGAGAAAGTGGATCTCATCGATGATCACCGACTGCAGGTTGGGCAGTTCTTCTCCCGCCAGAAGCATATTGCGCAGGATCTCGGTCGTCATGATGCGGACTGGTGCGTCTCGGTTGACCACGAGGTCTCCGGTCACCAGACCGACCGCGTCCTGTCCATGCAGTCGGGTGTAGTCGCGGAACTTCTGATTAGAGAGTGCTTTGACTGGGGCCGTGTAGATGACGTCGACGTGTCTTTGCAGTGATTGGTCGACGATGTAGTCGGCGATGATGGTCTTGCCGGTTCCGGTGGGGGCCGAGACCAGCACGCTGCGGCCTTCCTTGACGTGGTCGATGGCCTCGACCTGGAAGGCGTCCAGCTTTAGTCCGCGATATTCCATGACGATGGTGCTCTGGTACTAGGTGAGGTTCTCGACGGAGAGCTCGACCTCAGTACCGAGATGCTTGAGAAGGTAGCTCTTCACGTTGTCTTTGAGCTTCGCCTCGATCTGCCGAGCACGCTCTCTGGTTACCCCAAACCGTTGACCGATGGCATCGAGTGTCAGGGGATCCTCGGACATCAGCCGCTCGTTCCAGATGGCGAGCTCGCGTTCATTCGTGATGGTCTCTCCGAACGCCCGCAGCGCGCCACCGATCAGGTGCATCATTTCGGCCTCCCCGACCTCCTCGTCCACTGCGGGTCCTGTGGCCGGAATCGCCTGGCCCAGGTTGCGGTCGTCATCCTCTCCCACTGGGGCGTCCAGGCTGGCGTCCGGGGAGGACAGGCGCTGCTTCATTTCGATGACGTCTTGGACCCCGACGTCCAGGCTGTCGGCGATTCGCTGGGGGGTAGGATCAAAGCCCAGATCTCGTAGTCGCTTGGTCTCTTTGGTGAGGTTGTAGAAGAGCTTTCTCTTGGCCTGGGTTGTTCCGACCTTCACGATCCGATGGTTCGCGAGGAGAAAGTACATGATGTATGCCTCGATCCAGTACCGGGCATAGGTGCTGAGCCGAACGCCACGATAAGGGTCGAACTTTTGCACGGCCTTCATCAACCCGATGTTGCCCTCCTGGATCAGGTCGAGGACGTTCTTGTAATAGCGGCGATACTTGAACGCGAACTTGGCGACCAGTCGTAGGTTTGCCGTGACGAGCTCATAGGCTGCTTTGGGGTCGCCATGCTCTTTGTAGCGAACGGCCAACTCACGTTCTTCTTCTACGGTCAGGATGTCGTAGCGGGACACCTCGGTCATGTAGGCCCGCAGAGGATCGCGCGAGGCGATCCCCTGCTCGAGTACGCGGGCAGGGAGGGTGGTCGTGCTGAGGTCTCTCGACGGCCCTCCAGTGATGAGGGTGGCAGCGCCCGGGCTGAAGTCCGTTGTGACGTTGTCCTGGCCCGCGTCTTCGTCGCGATGAGCCTGCGCCGCATGGGCAAGCTCAGTGCTGTCGAGCTGCGAGTCTGTAGTTTCCGCTTCATCGGTCGCCTGATCAGAAGAGCCGATAGCACCGCCATCGTCGCTGGATGGCTCGGGGGCCAGCGTCTCCACGATCATCCGAGTGTCCCCGGGGAGCACTTCGTCCGGCGTCAGAGTCCGATCCGCCGGTATGTCGTCTTTCTTCTTGCTCACTACGTTACGACCGACAAGTCCAGCTGCAGGGCCTGGCCTCGCACCTGTCCCGGGATGCCTCGGTTGAGGCCTTCTTCACGCTCGAACCGAAGCGCAAGGACTTCATCTGCGACCAGTTCATGGTGTGCCTCCAGGGCCGTTACGACCTCCAGACTACCGTCCCAGAACAACTCAATTCGGGCGTCGTAGGCAAGGTCTCGGTCTTTGCGGAGTGCTTGGATGCGGTTGATGACCTCTCGGGCCAGGCCCTCCTGCTTGAGGTCATCGTTCAACTCTGTATCCAGGGCGACAAGTACAGCCTCATCGAAGCTGGAAGCAGTGCCTTCCCGCTGCTGGAGCCGGATCTCTAAGTCTTCATCGGAAAGAAGGATGACCTCGCCGTCGCCCAGTGCGACTTCCAGTTGTCTCTCTCGCTCCCAGGTGCTCACGGTCTCTGTGGCGTCGAGAGTCGCGATGGCGCGCGCGAGCTCAGGCATGCGCTTACCCAATCGTTTCCCCAGGGCCCGGAAGTTGGGCTTCACCTCGTAGCTCACATAGGAACTGCGATCTTCGGCAAACGCCAGCGTTCGGACGTTGAGTTCTTCTCGGACGAGCTTTGCCGTGTCGGGGTCTTGGAGCGACTCATGGACGGCCGCGCTGACCGTGACAATCGTCGCAGATGCAAGAGGCTGACGGACACCGGCCTCTGCGGCTTGTCGTGCACCGTGGCCCAGAGTGACCACTCGTCGGGCGGCGTTCATGGAGGTGAGCGTGGCCTCGTCGAGCGCTCCAGCTTCGGGCCAGTCACACAGGTGCACTGATTGAGGAGCCGCTGGGTCGAAGGGCTTCACCAGCTCCTGATGCATACGCTCGGCCAGGAAGGGCGTGAACGGGGCGATCAATCGGGAGAGAGTGTGCAGTACCTCGTAGAGGGTGAAGTGCGCTGCCCGCTTGTCGTCGTCGGCCTGAGACTTCCAGAAGCGCCGACGCGATCGGCGGATGTACCAATTGCAGAGGTCATCGACGAAGCTCTCCAGCTCGGTGGTTGCTGGACTGATTCGGTTGTGCAGNAAGTGGTCGGTGACNGNGGTCGTTACTTGNTGCATGCGGGACAGCACCCAGCGGTCCAGNGGGCGGCGGTCTGCGAANGGGGGGGCNGNGTCTCGACCGTCNGGGCGGAAGCCNTCAATGCCTGCNTAGATGGTGAAGAACGACCACGCATTGAGCAGAGGCAGCAGGAAGGCCTTGAGACTGTCTCGGACCATGCTGTGGCTGAAGCGCGAGGGCTGGGTTGGGTTGGATCGATAAAAGAACCATCGGAACGCGTCGGTGCCGAAGGCGTCGATCACTTCGCCCGGTGGCAGGACGTTGCCCAGGCTCTTACTCATCTTGCGCCCATCTTCGTCGAGGACGTGGCCAAGTACGACACAGCTTCGGTAGGCGGGTTGGCCCTTCAGGAACGTCGCGATGACGTGGAGCGTATAAAACCAGCCTCGCGTCTGATCGATGGCCTCGGAGATGAAGTCTGCGGGGAAGGCTTCGCCCGTGTCGATTCGTCTGCGTCCCTCCTCGTCAAATGGGTAGTGGTGTTGTGCGAAGGGCATGGAACCCGCGTCAAACCAGCAGTCGATGACTTCTACGACCCGCCCCATGGTTCCAGAACAATTGGAACAACCGAACTGGATGTCGTCCACAAAGGGTCGGTGCGGATTCCACTGGTCCCTGTCGTAGGGGTCCTTTGGAAGCTCGAGTTCAGCACGCTCGAACAGCGCGGTGTAGGAGCCGAAACACTCGATGGCCCCGCAGTCGGCGCATCGCCAGATGGGCAGGGGGGTGCCCCAGTACCGCTTCCGAGAGAGCGCCCAGTCGACGACGCCATCCAGCCACTTGCCAAATCGCCCGTCGCGAATGTGCTCGGGGGTCCAGTGGATCTGCTGGTTGCCCGCGACCAGCTTGTCCTTGAACGCTGTCGTTCGAACGAACCAGGAGGAGGTGGCGAAGTAGTACAGCGGTGTGTCGTGGCGCCAGCAGTGCGGGTAGCTGTGCTCGTACTTTGTGGAGCGGACGAGAAGCCCCCGCTGCTTGAGGTCGCCTACGATGTCTGGGTCGGTCTCCTTGAACCAACGCCCAGCGTAGTCACCACAGTGATCCTTGAAGCGCCCGTCGGCGCCGAGCGCGCAGTAGAGGTTCAAGTCGAAGGCCTTGCCCACCCGATGGTCGTCTTCTCCGAACGCGGGGGCCACGTGCACGATGCCTGTCCCCGAATCTAGAGTGACGTAGGGGTCCGAAACGATGGACCAGTTCGCTCCACGGTCAGTCTCGGCCGCCGTACCCGTGCCCGTGAACTCGAACAGTGGTTCGTACTGCAGCCCCTCCAGCTCGGCGCCAGTGAAGCTGGCGAGCCTCGGTTGCTCCCGGAGGTCGTGCGGCTTGTTGTCGATCAGTTCTTCCACCGGACCCGTGAGGTCGCGGGCTAGGAGGTACTGCCGACCGGGGTGGGCGGCTGACTCGACGAGGTCGTAGGTGAACTCCGGATGGACGCATGCGGCCATGTTCGAGGGCAAGGTCCACGGCGTCGTGGTCCACGCCAGCACAAAAGTGTCGCTCCCAAAGGTGCAGTCACCTCGGCGCTGTCCTTCCAGGAGGCGGAAACCCACGGTTACCGAGGGATCCTTTACATCCCGATAGGCCTGGGCAACTTCGTGGCTGGAGTGAGTCGTGCCGCACAACGGGCAATAGGGCAGGACCTTGTGCCCCTCGTAGAGCATGTCCTGGTCGAACATCTGGTTGAGGATCCACCAGACGGACTCGATGTAGCGGTTGGTGAAGGTGAAGTAGCCATTCTCGTAGTCCAGCCAGAAGCCGAGACGCTCGGAGGCGGCGACCCACTCCCGCTCATAGCGCCGCACGGACTCGTAGCACTTCTGGTTGAACGGCTCGACGCCGTAGCTCTCGATGGCGTCTTTGTCCTTGAAGCCCAGCTCTTTCTCCATGGAGATCTCGACTGGGAGACCGTGTGTGTCCCACCCGGCTTTCCGCTCGACCCGGTAGCCCAGCATTGTGCGAAACCGAGGCAGCAGGTCTTTGATGGCTCGGGTGAGCGCATGCCCCACGTGAGGCACGTTGTTGGCCGTGGGGGGGCCCTCATAGAACACAAAGGTCCCGCGGGGGGCCGGACGCCTGAGAGAAGCAGCGAAGATGTCCTTGCGCTGCCAGAACTCGAGGATCGATTCCTCTGCTTGCGGAAGCTCACCGACTTCTGGGGGGCTGCTGTAGGGGGTCGACGACACGAGACTGCTTCAGGCAAGGCCGAGGGATCGGCGCGGTTCACTGGCATTCGGTGGACTGAGAGGCACTGTAAGAGCGCCCAAGAACCCTGTCAATCGCTCCCATGTGCCCGGTTTGAGCCGGTGGAACCGATGCCAGGCATTCGGCGAGAATGGCTGCCCCCCGTCTACATGAAAATCAGGGGGCGGCAGGGCTCCATTCAGGCGAAGAGGCCCGCCTGCTGCTGCTCCAAGGCGCTCTCCGGCGAAGGAGGTGCCAGCTCCTGTGGCGATGCCTTTGCCTGCCTGGCTGCTCTGCGCTGGGCAAACGCCTTGTCCTGTGTTTCTTTCCAGCTTGCCTGGTCGCTCAGGAGCTGGCCCAGCTCCATGGGTACCTTGTCGGCGAATCGCAGCAGAATCTTGCCCGTGGCCTCCGCGTCGTGCTCTGCCCGGTGCGCCTGGCTCAGATCAACGCCAAGCTTGTCTGCGACCCGCCCCAGTCGATGGCTCCGCTCCGTGGGCATGAGCTGGCGAGCCCACACCAGTGGGTCCAGCACCGGAAGATCGGGAAGACCAATTCCAGCCCGTGTCATCTCCTGCTGAAGGAAGCCCATGTCGAACTCCGCGTTGTAAGCAACGACGATCCGGTCCCTCAGGCGACCGTAAATTTCCCACTTCAGGTCACGGAACGTGGGCTGGCCTTCGAGCATCTCATCCTTGATCCCGGTGATCTCCGTCACCTTCTCGGGGATGGGGCAGCCGGGCTGGATCAAGTGACCCCAGCGCTCGGCCACCTGGCCCTTTTCGAAGCGGACAATGCCCACCTCGATAATTCGGCAGGTCGCCGAGTCGAGGCCTGTGGTCTCCACGTCGACGACGGCCAGGGGAAGATCGCGCCAGGAACTGCTGAGATCGAAAGAGAGCATGGTTGTGGCGTAGCATAGGAACGAGTGCCCGACAATCCACTCCTTGTGGGATGGCGCGCAGTCTTCGTGTTTGTTCCTGGCTGCTCCCGAGGTAGGCCCCATGCGCTCTGATTCGCCGACCTCGAGATTCATCCAGGCTGGTGGCCTGCGCCACAGAATCTTGGAGTGGGAGGGCGGCCGTGACACCGTCCTCATCCTCCACGGGTTCTTGGACTGTGCGGGAGCCTTCGACAGGTTTGTGGCGCACTTGCCCCCGGACCTTCATGTGGTAGCGCCGGACTTTCGTGGTCACGGGGAGACCGAGTGGGCCGGACCTGGGGGCTCCTATCACTTCTTGGACTATGTGCGCGACCTCCGGGATGTGGTGGACCAGGTAGTGCGGGACCGCTTGTTTCTTGTCGGCCACTCGATGGGCGGGGGGGTGGCCGTGTTGTTCGCGGGCAGCTACCCCGAGGATGTCACTCGGTTGGTCCTTATTGAGGGCCTCGGCCCTCCAGCAGAAGACTTGGCCGATGGCCCCACCCGGTTGGCTCGATGGATTCGTGAGAGTCAGGCGATCGCGGGCTTTGGTGTACGTCGCTTCGACTCCCTGGAGGCGGTCGCTGAGCGCCTGAGAACGCGCAGCCCAGAGCTGGACGAGGACATCGGGCTCAGCCTGGCAGCTTGGTTGTCCATGCCCATTGATGGAGGCTTCACGTGGCGTCACGACCCTCGCCACCGGGTTCGAACCGCCAGTGTGTATCGGCCGGAGCGCTACGATCCCTTTGCACGGGCCGTGCGTTGTCCCGTTCTCCTCGTGACGGGAGAGAAGTCCTGGTATCGATGGCCGGACTTGCCCGATAGGCGTCGAGCCCTAGTGGACCATCGCCTGGTGGAGATCCCCGCTGCTGGTCACATGATTCACTACGATGCGCCATCCGAGCTGGCGTCGGCTGTCTTGGAGTTCGTCGCGCCGTCTGCCTAGCTGCTGGCTTCCACCAAGAGCGGTGACGCTTTGCCCACAGACGTAACCCACAATTGATGCATTGCTCGAGTTGCACCCACGTGAAGCAGGCGTCTTCCTGCCGGAGTTGCAGGCCAGGTGTCTGCGCTGACATCGAGCAGGATCACGTAGTCGAACTCCAGGCCTTTGGCTTGGACTAGGTCGCAGACCTCGATCCCCGGTCCGAACGAGAAGTCTTGTCGCGTGACTCGCTCCAGGCGAGGCAGATCTCCGCGCTGGAGCCCACTGAAGTAGAGGTCCGCGAGGGCTTCGGTGCGGGAGAGAAGGGCTACGTTCGCGTTGGGCTCGGCTCGTCCAAGTTCGCGCAAGGCCTCCACCAGGAATGCAATGCACTCGCCGTGGTTAGCAAAGTTCAGGAGCTCGACGGGCTCCCCCTCCCGGACCACACTGGGAGCCTCGTCTTCTGCGAGGTCGCCAAGCACCTTGCGGCCGAACTCGACAATCTGAGCGGTCGATCGATAAGCCACCTTCAATGTATTCACCGAAGAGCCCTTAACGCCCAGTTGATCGAAGAAGGCCTCCCAGTCGGCAAACCCGGCCTCCTGGAGGACATGCTGTTGTGTGTCGCCCGCCAGGGTCAGTGACTGCTTGTGGTCGAGGCAGTCCATCAGCACCCGAACTTCTAGGGGGGAGAGGTCCTGAACCTCATCGACGACGAGGTGTGCGAGGCGTATCGGCTTGCCGGAGCGGCCTCGGACGGGAAGGGGGCCGATGCGCAGTTGGTAGAGCCGAAGCAGCAGTGGATCGTCTTCTGCATCGAGCAGGAGCTTGGGCCCGTCGTCTTCACCGTGTCCGTCCTCCCGGTCGGCGGCGCTCCCCGAGTCTTCGGTGGGTTCAAGCCAGTCCGACATGAGATCGACTTGTTGGCGTGTCCAGCGAAGCGCCCTGTCGAGCTCGCCGGACGAGAAGGCCCCCGGTGCCCAACGGTCCAGTCCATCCCGTAACAGTTTCTCGTCGCTGAGTACCTCCATCCAGTCGTCGAGAACCTGGCTCGCGGTCTTCTCGCCCGGACGGCTTTGGACGTACTCCGACAAGATCCGAAGCATGGCCGGGTGCAGCTTGAGTCGGGTGACGATGGCCGGGGTTTCTTCTGTTGCTGGGTGCTGCAGGCGAGCGAAGAGTCGCCGCCGGATCCCGCCCGCCCAGCGCTCGTAGGTCATCACTCGGGCGTTGGGCAGTCCCAGGGAAGGGAGGACCTTGGAGATAAAGCGTTGAAGGCCTTCACCCCAGACCACGACTAGCATTCGATCTGCGCGGAACTGTCCGGGAGCCTTGTAGTTGAGGTAGGCCATGCGGTGGAGGGCAACGGTCGTCTTGCCGGATCCCGCCACACCGCGAACTACGACAAGCTCGGCGTCGTCGGATGTGATGGCCTCGAACTGTTGGGCATCGATCAGCGCCGAAATCTCGGGTAGGTGCTTGTCCACCCGATAGCCAGCCCCGACCCCTAGCTTTCTCTTGCTCGTTGCTCCATGCATCGTGACCCGGGCTGCCAGCCCCTCGCCCCCGGAAAGGCGCGGCCTGTCGTGGGTTCGCTCGTTCCAGGTGGTGCCGTGGCGCACGTAGAGGCCGTCGGGGGTGTGGACACTGTTGAGTTCGCCTTCAGCGATCCCGACAATGCGACGCAGGAGAATCGTTCCCTCGGACTCTCGACCACCAAACTCTTCCAGATACTCGTCTCCTTGGGAGTAGCGATAGAAGAGTGTGGATACGGGTGCATGTCGCCAGTCGACGATCCGCAGTCCGTGATCCAAGCGGGTTGTCTTGCCCAGGAAGACGTCCCGGACTTTGCCGTTGGACTCCAAGCGCATGTGGGCGAAGTAGGGGGACGACGGGTCGACACGCGCCGCTCCTAGGGATCGCCCCTGTGCAGTCAGGAGGTGTCCATAGCGCTCGTACTGGAGGATCAGGCCGGGACGTTCGTCGGTCTGGGCCGTGGGGATCTCGTCTCGGAGACGCTCCATCTCAGCGATAATCGAGGCCGTGTCGAGCTCGGCCTCAGGCGGCGTGTGCTTGAGTAGCTCGAGGTTTGTCGCCAGCAGCAGTCGCTCTTCTTCGACGGGCTCCGGAAGCGGCTTGGTCGCGTCGGGAGCGACCTCCGGCGCGTCGTGTTCGCCGTGCTCATGGGCAGCGCTGCCCCGTTTCGTATCGTTTTCACTAGGCGACATGGCGCAGCAAAGTGCCAGGTCACGGGTGCGGAGGCAAGAACTCGAAGTCGGCGGGCGTAAGGCTGCCCACTCTTCACCCGGTCACTGGAGATGGGGCAAGAGCATCGTCAGGGTCTCGAGGTTGTGTATCGCCGCCTCTTTTTCCGGCACTTCGACCCATGCGGGTCCTCGTCCGAATTGACGCTCTAGCTCCTCGGTCACCTGGGCTTCAGCAAGCTGGCGAGCGCGCTCATGCTGATAGGTCGTCCAGACCTCATCGACCATGGCGTTCCACTCGAGGTCATCGATGCGCTTCGGGAGGGCTTCGCTGGCGGCTTCCGGGACGTCGGCATGCCCCCGCAGTGCAAGAGGTGGACGAACTCGATTGATGACGAGTCCCCGCACAGCGACCCCGCCCTCGCTGAGTCGTTCATGAAAGTGGCTTGTCTCGGCCAGTGCAAGCCGCCGAGGTGATGCGACCAGGACGAAAGCGACCTGGTCGCTCCGCAGGAGGTTCAGCACGTCGCTGGCCCGGCTTCGCATGCCGTCAAGCAACTGGGCAAAGGCCCCCATGAACTCCGCAATTCCGCTCAGGACCTCGGCCCCGGTGAAGCGCTCGAACAGGCGGAACAGTGCTTGTTGCCCCTTGCCGAACAGAATGATCCCAGCTCGGGCGGACGAGAATCGACCCTCTCGCGGGATGAGCCAGCGAAGGATTCCCTCCTGGAGCACGGCGATCATGCGGGAGGGGGCCTCTAGGAAGTCTAGAGCGTTCCGTGTTGGCGGGGTGTCGAGGACGATGAGATCGTAGTCACCGGATTGGTGCACCTGCAGTAGCTTTTCCATGGCCATGTATTCCTGAGACCCGGCCAGGGTGCCCGCAGCTCGTTGGTAGTAGGCGTTGGTCAGGATGCGGTCACGGGTCTCTTCGTCTTGTGAGAATCGACACACGACCTCGTCCCAGGTGCGCTTTGAGTCCAGCATCATGGCGTCTAGGTGCCCGGTTTTTTTGGGCTCATCGTGCCTGATGGCGTCTAGATCAATGGGAGTGATCTCATTGAGGCGGCCGTCGATGCCCAGCGCATTTGCCAAGCGCTTTGCTGGATCAATTGTCAGCACGAGCGCTCGTTTTCCGCGGAGCGCAGCACCCAGCGCGAGTGCGGCGGAGATTGTGGTCTTGCCGACCCCACCTGTACCGCAGACTACGATGATCTTGTGGGCGTCGATGACGTCGGGCAGGGGGGGGCGGGCTCTCATGTCCAAGCCTTCAGGCGTGACGACAGTTGGAGTAGAGACTGCGGTCCAATGGGGTGGTCGTTCAACTCTGGGAACTCAAGGATGGGAACGGCTAGTTTCTGTTGGAGATCCTCCACCAGGTGTTCCGCACGCTCCCGTCGACGCTGAACGCGGAGCGTGGTGTCCACGGCCGCTCTTGCATGGCCACCTGTGGCTGCAGTCAGTTGTTGGAGCTCGTCCCACAGGGCGGGGCTCCAGTCCCCATCTTCTGGCGGCATGGCGTTTACGATTACGCCGGCCACTTGGATGTTGAGTTGCTCTCTCAGAACCGTGGCTGTCTCAAGCGTCTCCATGACAGGTAGCTCCTCGGGCAGAGTCACCAGCACTACGCTGCACTTGTCCTCAGAACAGATGAGGTCGCGAATGAGCCTCGAATTCTGGAAGAGGGGGCCCACCCGAGTGATGTCCATCATGGCCTGGGGCGCTCGCAGCATGGCCAGCCCGTGGCCGGTGGCGGGGGCGTCCACCACGATCAGATCGTGCCGATAAGGCCCCTCTGCATCGGGCCCAAAGGCTCCCGAGGTTCGATGCCATTCCAGGTCCATCACCTTGCCGATGGAGCAGAGGTCCGACAGACCCAGGATGCCGTTCATCAGCGGTTCGATGTATCGATTGCGGAATACCAGGTCGTAGAGCGCGCGGAACTTCAGGGCGCGTACCAGGTATTCCTCGACGGCACCGGAGGGAGTGATGGAGACAGCATCTAGCCGGTCGCTTAGCGGTCCTCCTTCGTAACCCACATGGGGACGAGACCAGATAGCCGCCTGGGTCTCCTGGCCATTCATCTCGGCGATGAGAGCCTTCCTCCCAGAGGTCGCTGCGTGGAGGCCGATTGCACCGGCTACGACGGACTTCCCCACCCCTCCCTTGCCGAGGACGATGAGGATGCGGTTGTCCAAGAGGCTGCGCATGAGCGCTTTAGATACCAGAACTTCCGTTGGACGGCCTTAAAGGGGACTTCGTCGTGCATCGGTGACGAAAGCCGCTTGACCTGGCGCCCCAACCCCCGATATGTACCCGGCACGGGAGGGCAAGATGCCCATCTACGAGTATGCGTGCCGCGTGTGCGGTAATGAGTTCGAGACCATTGTTGCCGTGTCGGCGCCGGCACCGCCTTGTCCAAAGTGTGATGGTGAGGTGGAGAAGAAGGTCTCGTTGTCTTCTTTTCAGCTCAAAGGCGGCGGCTGGTACGCGGATGCCTACTCAGGCAAAGACAACAAGGGCCCCGGCTCTTCGTCGTCATCCTCTACCTCTTCCGGTTCTGCTTCTTCCAAGACGTCCAGCACATCCTCCAGCTCGACGTCATCCTCTTCTGATTCGTCCACGAGTTCAGGTTCCTCGTCGGGAGGAAGCAGTGGCGACTGAACTCGATGGTAAGGCGCTATCGAAGAAGATTCGGGCCGAGCTTGCACACGAAGCGGAGTCGTTTATTGCATCCACACAGGTTCGCCCCTGCCTCGCCACGGTGCTCGTGGGCGACGATCCTGCCTCAGCTGTTTATGTTCGGAGTAAGCGCCGCAGTTGCGAACGACTGGGCTTCGAGTCCAGGCACTTCCCCCTTCCCGTCGAGACGACTCAGCAGTCTTTGTTGACGTTGGTGGCTGAGCTCAACGCCGACGAGGCGGTCCACGGCATCTTGATCCAGCTTCCCCTTCCCGAGGGCATGGACTCGTCGGTCGTGCTAGACGCCATTGACCCGCGCAAGGACGTGGACGGCTTTCATCCAGAGAATGTGGGGCTGCTCGCGCTGAAGAAGGCCCGCTTCGTCTCTTGCACGCCCAAGGGAATCATGAGGCTTCTGGAAGAGAGTGGTGTCGATCCCAAGGGTCGGCGGGCGACGGTGATTGGCCGCTCTTCGATTGTGGGCTTGCCCGTTGCCTTGTTGCTCACCCATGCCCATGCCAGCGTTCGCATCGTTCACTCGCGTACCCGCCCCGAAGATCTCGAGGCGGCGGTCCGAGAGGCAGAGATTCTCGTGGTCGCGGTCGGTCGTCCGGCCTTTGTTCCAGGAGAGTGGGTGCGTGACGGGGCCATTGTCATCGATGTGGGGATCAACAGGCTGCCTACCGATGATGGCAAGGGACGACTTGTGGGGGACGTGGACTTCGAGGGCGCCTCAGAGCGGGCCGCTGCCATCACGCCTGTGCCTGGGGGGGTGGGACCCATGACAATTGCGATGTTGATGACAAACACGCTGGAGGCGGCGAGGCTACAGCACGCTTCCTGAGGAAGTGGTGTAAGACGAGCCGTACACGGGGAGTCGAGTGATGGGTGACGCGGGCAGAGAAACAGTACGCCACACCCCCCTTCATGGGGTCCACAAAGGGATGGGTGCACGCTTGGTTCCGTTTGCGGGCTGGGAGATGCCTGTCCAGTACAGCGGGATTCTGGCAGAGCACAAGGCCGTTCGAGAGCGGGTGGGCCTCTTCGATGTAAGTCACATGGGGGAGTTCCTAGTGGAAGGCACCGGTGCTGAAGCATTTCTTCAGCGCCTGACCAGTAACGACGTCAGTCAACTTGCGGTGGGGCAAGCTCAGTACACGGTGGCCTGTACGGAGACTGGGGGCATTGTCGACGACCTGCTCGTCTACAAGAGGTCGGGGGAACGCTACTTGGTCTGTGTCAATGCGGGCCGACTCGATGAGGACTGGGATTGGTTTAGTGGCCATCACTCGGCGAGTGATCAATGCTCGCTCGTAAACGCTTCCGACGACTACGCCCAGCTCGCCATTCAGGGCCCACGCGCTCTGGAGGTTGTGCAGCGGATGACATCGGTGAACCTCAAGGAGGTGCCTACGTATCGCTTCGTAGAGGGCGTGGCGGCGGGCAGGCAGTGCATCATCGCTCGCACGGGATATACCGGTGAAGATGGCTTCGAGTTGTTTGTGGACTCAGCCAGCGCGGAGGCGCTGTGGAGTGCGTGCATGGAGGCTGGTGAGCCCGATGGACTGTTGCCCATCGGCCTGGGTGCTCGTGACACCTTGCGTCTCGAGATGAAGTATTGCCTCTACGGCAACGACATCACCACGGACACGACCCCGCTGGAGGCTCGGCTCGCCTGGATCACCAAGCTCGACAAGGGCGACTTCATCGGTCGGGATGCGCTAATCCGACAAAAGGAAGAGGGCGTTCCGAGGGGGCTCGTGGGCTTCGTGCTCAAGGACCGCGGCATTGCACGGCACGGGTATCCGGTGATTGTGGATGGCGATTCGTATGGGGTTGTGACCTCTGGTGCAATGAGCCCATCCCTTGGCACGGCCATCGGGCTGTGCTACCTCCCTCGGGGTCGGACTCGCGCTGGCAACTCTTTCGAGGTAGAAATCCGGGGTCGGTTGATTCCGGCTGAAGTGGTGAAGACGCCCTTCTTTAAGAGGGCTGGTAACTGAGCGTTACGCTCTATTCTCAGGTTTTCAGGCAGGACATCTTCGATGGCGAGCATCCCTCAGGACTTGAAGTACTCCGAGGACCACGAGTGGGTTCTGGTCGATGGTGGCGTGGCTACGATCGGCATCACACACCATGCTCAGGACCAACTGGGCGATGTGGTTTATCTGGGGGATTTCCCAGACACCGGCTCCAGCATCGAGCAGGGAGACCCGGTGGGCGTGGTGGAATCCGTCAAGGCCACCTCAGATATCTACGCTCCCATCAGCGGAAGCATCGTCGAGATCAACGCGGATCTCATCGAGTCCCCCGAGCTGGTCAACAGTGACCCTTATGGGGAGGGCTGGATCGTGCGCATGAAGATCCAAGACACCGAGGAACTCAACGACCTGTTGAGTCACGAGGCCTACGAAGAGTTGCTGGATTAGTGTTCCGGCCCACAGGCCAGCCCCGCCGAGCGTGGTGTTCTAGCTAGCTTCTTCGCCCGCCCACTCTTCTACAGAGGGACAGCTGCACACGAGGTTGCGGTCTCCGAACGCATTGTCCACACGACCGACCGGCGGCCAAAATTTGTGTTCGCGGAGCCAGGCCGTGGGAAAGGCCGCTTGCTCGCGACTGTAGGGACGGTTCCATTCGCTGGCGGTGATCACGCCTGCTGTGTGCGGGGCCTGCTTCAGGGGATTGTTCTGGCGGTCCATACGTTCATCGGCGATGGCTTGAATCTCTTGGCGGATCGCGATCATCGCCTCACAGAAGCGATCGAGCTCGGCTCGGGATTCGCTCTCTGTCGGTTCGATCATCAAGGTTCCGGCAACCGGCCAAGACATCGTGGGCGCGTGGAACCCGAAGTCCATTAGCCGCTTGGCGACGTCTTCGACGGTGACGTCCGTATCGGCTTTGAAGGGACGAAGGTCGATGACGAACTCGTGCGCTACTCGCCCCGAGGTGCCCGTGAACAGAATGGGGTAGTGCTCACGAAGCCTGTGGGCCATGTAGTTGGCGTTGAGGATGGCAACCTTGGTGGCGCGAGTGAGGCCCTCTCCACCCATCAGGGCGATGTAGACCCAGGAGATGGGAAGGATGGAGGGGCTGCCATAGGGAGCCGCCGAGACCGGGCCAATGGACTGAGAGCCGCCCAGGTCTGTTCGACAGGGGTGTCCTGGTAGGAACGGAGCGAGGTGCTTTGCCACCGCGATAGGCCCCATGCCGGGACCTCCGCCCCCATGGGGGATGCAGAACGTCTTGTGGAGGTTCAGGTGACAGACGTCAGCACCGACGTCGCCTGGTCGACACAGGCCTACCTGAGCGTTCATGTTGGCGCCATCCATATACACCTGCCCGCCGTTCTCGTGGACGATGGCGCAGACGTCGGAGACGCTCTCTTCGAACACTCCGTGCGTCGACGGATAGGTGATCATGAGGGCGGCGAGGTGGTCGCGGTGTTGCTCGGCCTTGGCGCGAAGGTCTGCCACGTCGATGTTGCCATCTTCATCGCAGGCAATGCCTACGACCTTGAGGCCGGCCATGACGGCGCTTGCTGGGTTGGTTCCGTGGGCGGAGACCGGAACCAGGCAGATGTCTCGTTCCTGGCCTTGACTCTGATGCCAGGCACGAATGGTCAAAAGGCCGGCATATTCGCCCTGAGAACCGGCGTTGGGCTGTAGCGAAACGGCTGCAAATCCAGTGATCTCGGCGAGCCAAGCCTCCAGTTGATCGAATAGCTTCTGGTAACCGAGTGCCTGTTCCCGTGGAGCGAATGGGTGCATACCGTTTAGCTCTGGCCACGAGATGGGGAGCATCTCGGAGGTCGCGTTCAGCTTCATTGTGCAGGAGCCGAGGGGGATCATGGATGTGGCCAAGGACAGGTCTCGCGCCTGGAGGCGGTTCAGGTACCGCAGCATCTCGTGCTCGGCGTGGAAGCGCTCGAAGACCGGGTGCGTGAGAAACTTCGAGGTTCTCGCCCACCGCGAGTCCATGGATAAATCCGTCGTGGCTTCGAGCGCCTCCGCCTCTGGGGCCTCATGACCTTGAGGGGTGAAGATGTCCAGGAGAGAGGCGATCTCAGCCCGGTTGGTCTTCTCGTCCAGGGAGATGCCAACGGTGCCGTCGCCGAAGTCACGCAGATTGATCTGTTGGTCGCGAGCCCGCTGGAGCACGTCGGAGGCGCTCAGTTCCTGCGGTTGGATTCGGAGGGTGTCGAAGTAGTGGGGAGCCGACACCTCGTGGCCTAGCTGTTGTATACCCGCGCTCAGTAGGCGAGTGAAGCCGTGGACCCGGGCAGCAATACGCTTTAGTCCTTCGGGCCCGTGGTAGACGCCGTACATGCTGGCGACGATCGCCAGAAGCACCTGCGCTGTGCAGATATTGCTAGTCGCCCTATCTCGACGGATATGTTGCTCGCGGGTCTGGACGGCGAGGCGATATGCAGGGTTGCCCGCGCTGTCCCGGGATAGACCCACTAGGCGTCCGGGCATGCGGCGAGTGTGACGTTCGTCCGTGGCGAGGAATCCGGCATGGGGACCCCCAAAACCAAGGGGCACACCAAATCGTTGGCTGTTGCCCACGGCGATGTCGGCGCCAAACTCTCCCGGTGGACGCAAGAGACAGAGGGCAAGCAGATCCGTGGCCACGATCAAGAGGGCGCCGTGCTCGTGGGCTTGGCGCGCAAGCTCTTCGAAGTCCTCAAGGCGACCGTCGGTAGCTGGGTACTGAACGAGTACGCCAAACAAGTCTTGTCCTTCGAAGTCGATCTCCTCGGGCGTGCCCTCGTGGATGACGACATCGATGGGCTCTGCTCGAGTCTTGAGGACCGACAGTGTCTGGGGGTGGCAATTGGTGGCCGCGAAGAATCCCCGCTTCTTGCCGCGGGTGATCCCCAGCGCCATCGTCATGGCTTCGGCGGCCGCGGTTGCCTCGTCCAGCAGGGATGAGTTGGCTAGGGGGAGCCCACAGAGATCGGCCACCATTGTCTGAAAGTTCAGGAGCGCTTCCAGTCGGCCTTGGGCGATCTCTGCCTGGTAGGGCGTGTACTGGGTGTACCAGCCGGGATTCTCAAGGACATTGCGCAGAATCACAGGCGGCGTGATCGTGTCTGAGTAACCCATACCGATGAGCGAACGGAACAGCAGGTTCTGGTTCGCCATCGTGCGGAGTTCCTGCAGCAGTTCGTGCTCACCTCGGGGGCCGCCCAGCTGAAGGGGAGCCGTCATGCGTATGCCTTCGGGCACGGTGTCTGCGACCAGGGCCTCCAGCGAGTCGAGGGTGAGTGCATCCAGCATCGCGCTTACATCGGCCTCGCTGGGGCCAATGTGGCGATGGATGAAGGTGTCTGAGGGATTGAGTGGGCTGCCGATGGGCATGGTTCGTTCCGGGTTGGGGCGGCAGTGTCCCACATCAGGAAGGGGTGAGCAGCCTCTGAATCCAGTGAATTGTCGGATCGATGTGCCACAACGTGCAGCGGGCCGAATTTCTTCCCCACAACTGGACGTAGTACAGCCTCTAGAGGCCTCCTGAGTGCGCTCGAAGCGCTATCTCGGGATTGTCTCTAGCCCAGGGAACTGGACACTTTGCCTCGGATCAATGCCGGACATCTCGGCGCGGGCCCCGCCAATCATGATGGTGAACCCGAAGTTACGAATGGGGATGAAGCCCGTGGCGGGGTCGGCAGCACCGTCGGGTGGGTCGGGAAAGGGCGCGGCCATACGGAACGCCTCCTGGATGGCACGGTCCCACTCGGGCACGCCCGAAGAGCGCTCGATGTCGATCGCCTGCAGGCTTCCGTCCATGGCAATCAGCCCGGACAGCACCATCTCGTACTTTGGCTTCCGAATGGCCACTGTGGGGCGAGCGTTGGCCAGCGTCTGGTCTGCGAAGAACGACACCAATTGCTTCACACGATTCCAGAAGGACGCGTAGAGGAACTCGTGACTATTGAGCGCTGTGCGATCTCCCGAGGCAACATCGGGCAGGTAGTCGTTGCTGGGCGAGCCCGCCATTCTGGTGGCGGTATGGGGCGAGGGGATCGGTGTGTCCAGCCCCTCTTCCGAACTGGGTCGATCCCATGGGCTCCTTCGATTGGGAAAGAGCGAGAATCGGCCTGGGGCAAAGGTCTCTCTTCCAGCCATCGAGCCCGCCGAGGGCTGCTCTGGCGCCGACTCCGATGCCTCGTTCTCCCGTTCGTAAAGGTCGTCTGGGCTGTAGGTGGGAGCCGTGATGGTTCGATCCACCCTGTAGCGGGGATCGACCCGTTCTTCGGGCACGGTGGAGTCGAACTCGGCTAGAAACTGTGCCTCTTCTGGTCGACGCTGGTCTTCTGGGGGTGCGATCTCGACGATCTGGCCATCCACCGGAGCCTGCTCCTCTTCCAGGTCCTCAGCCTCCTCGGGTTGGGGCGGAGTGACCTCCAACAGCCGCACCTGCATTGGCGCCGGAGGCAACAGAGGCGCAGGACTCAGATAGGTGGCGTCCAGGAACCACATGGCGATGGGAATGTGGAGAACGACCGAGACCACCACTGCAATGAGTAGTGCCGGGCGAAGATCGTCGCGTCGTCGGTGAGCCATGGACGTCCAAGATAGTGCGAAGTGAGCCCTGTCGACAGTGGAGATCCTTGCCTGGGCTGCGCTAGAGCATCTTTGCTGACTCAGAACCTACGCTGGAATCTCCGCAGAAACAGGACGAGGAGCACGGCTAGGAAGACGGCTCGAACCAGCCGCACCTTGGAGCCGGCCATGTTGTCCTGACACCCGTCACTGCAGTCGGCCACTCCCCGTTGGAGCCTGGGGTCGTGTCCTTCCAGGCAGACAGGATCGTAGTCGGCCTCTAAGGAGTCGAACAACTCTGGCTGTGATGAGGCCATGGCCGAGAGGTAGGTCAGGCTCGCCGTCCACAAATGAGGTACTGCTGTTCGCTGATCAGCACGATCGAAGATGCCGTCGCCGTCGTCATCCAGGTTGGACCACACTTCGCCCACATGCCGGGTTCCGGGAATGGCCAGGTCGACCGCCATGCGGCGAATGTGCTCTTCATTTTGTGATGCCTGCGTCGTGGTTTGTTGCCCTGTGTTGGCCCAGAACCGTGCCAGGCTCAGGGTCTTCTTGTTCTCATAGGCCGCCCCCTCTGTCTGGAGGCTCACAGCCGATGTCACCTCGCGGTGTGCCTGGAGTGCGTAGGCGTCCAAGGCATCCGAGACCCATTGCTCCACCTCTGCCCGGGCGAGCAGGGGCTTTGTGCTGGTGGAGAAGTAAGGGTCCATGCTCGCCGGTAGCTCCAACGGCATGGGCCACAGCAGCCAGTCGCCTCTGCCCTCCCAGGCGGCACCCTTGATGGCGCGCTCGTCGCTGTAATAGAGCTTGAGTGCGACCGCCGCCAGTTCATGGGCTCGTTCTTCCCAATACGCCACTTGTGGGAGGTCGAGGCACAAGACCCGTGCGGCCTTGACGGCCGCTAGTAGGCCTAGGCGCAGGACGTGAGTCGAATACAGGCTGACGCTGCTAATGGGGTTGTCGTCTTCGTTGGCGAGGCAGGGCCGAAGGGCTTCCCAGTTCCCGTCTCGCATCGTCGCCTCTCTGGTTTCGAGATCGGGGGCGATCCCTGCCTCCAGATCGCGAAAGACAGGCCACCAGAGGGGATACCCTTCTGGAGGCGGCTCTCCAACTGCGGGATGGCTGTCGTCAACACAGGCAGCCACCAGGTTGGCTGCTCGCTCCATGGCTTCCCAAGTGGACGTGAGGACATCTCGCCGTTGATTGTCGTTGGATGCGAACGTTGAGTGGGCCCAGAAAGCCCAGAGCATCAGTCCTACCTGGTCGATCTCGAAAGGGTTCAGCACCTTTGTGCTTGGTCGTCCATCCGCGTAGTAGTTCATGAACCAGGCTCCTGGCGGTGTCGCCAACATCCCGGACACCCCAAGCTGCGGTTCCAAGTTCTGAACCGAGGCCAGAAAGAGGTTGTGTCGGGTGACCTGGTCGAAGTCTCCTGCCACGTCCAATGCGAGATTGAAGAATGCTCCGTCGCGCGGCCAGTCGTGATGGTACGAGGGTTGGACTGCGACGGAGGCGACGATGGCGCCGCTTTCCTTGTCCGTTCCCTGGCGTAACGCCAAGAGAGTCCTCTTCGAGAAGGCTTGGACCTCCTCGTCGAAACTCTCAGGGAGCCGAAGTGGGTCGAGCCACTCATCCGCATCGATCGTGGCCCGCTCCATGGCACCATCGCTGCCCTCCAGGCGAGCTAGGGCGAGCTGCTCCAGAGCGGTGGCTTTCGTTGCGGCTGCCGACAGCAATACGTCCAAGACGGCCTCTGAGGAGGTGCCGGGTTCTCCCAGGTCCATGGTCCACAGCAATGCGCCATTCGTGTGGCAGGCGCCGAGAGGCGAGCCGGACAGCTGGCCATCTTCAGCATCATGGAATGCACTCTGGGGCTCCCAAGTCCAGCCCGCACCCGCTGCGCAGGGCTCGCGTCCGATCTGGTAGCTGTCGGGTGCTCGGTCACCACCCAGGGCAAAGAAGGCTCCAGTTCCCAGGCCCTGGTTCAGCAGGGCCTCCATGGCACCCAGTCCGCCACTTTCCCAGGACTGGCTGTCGCTCCAGTCTGTGGTCATCAGGTTGTCGAGCCTCCCCAGGTGCTCTCGTTCTCCGCTGGGAGAGAAATGGACGATGGCCTCGTGCTCGGGGTCCCAGTAGGCGGCGAAGTCATGGTTCGAGTCCTGGTTGAAAATGGACTCGAGGGCAAGGTCGTCTGGCTTGCTCACTGTGGGAGCTAGGTTTTCGTACAGGACATACCGAACGGCCCGTACATCCGATGCTTCGCCTCGCTCCACCTTGACGCGTCGGTGAAGCACATCCCGCTCGGGGTCGACGAAGATGCTCTCGGAGACCTTCAGTTGTCGACTGTCGAGCCGTGCTCGCTGCAGGACGACGGGGCTGGTGTCGTCTAGGTATTGCTGCTCGTGCACCCAGGGCTCATCGCGCAGCCAAGAGAAGAAGCCAGGGCTTTCTTCTGACTCAATCCAGAGTCCGGCGAACAAGCCGTCGTCCTGACCGGCGCCGAATTGCGGCTGCTGCCGGGCGTCCTCATCGTTGCTGGTCTCGTAGTCGAGCTGGTCATAGAAGGTCGGCGACGGCCAGCTGAGGACGGTGACTTCGCCCCTGGGACTCGTGGCTGCGGTCAACTGGCCGTTGCCCACTTGGGCGCTGATGTGAGTTGCGCCGAATGTGTGTTCGATACCATCGATCCCGTGGGCGGTCGCTACTCCAGGGGTTCCGAGGAGGAGGGTGAGCCCAACGAGAGAGGGCCAAGTTCGACAGTCCGTGCTCAGAAGTACTGGGGTCATTGATTCATAGCCTCGTCATTGGCCGGACTGCTGCCGGTGTCGGTGGGGACTAGGTCGTCGATTGGCTCGGCCAATGCGAGGCTCTTGTCTCTCTTCAGAGACAGCACAAGTGCCGTCTTCATGGGATCTACCTGGACCTTCTTGGGGCTCTCAGCGGGCGTCCAAGTGAAGAACGTTTGTGGTCCCTCGAGGTGGACCATTCGTTGCTCTCGTTTCTTGCCCCCAAAGCCCACCTGAACCGCGATGTCCAAGTGGATCGGTTCGTTCAGTTGCTCGAAGACGACGGTGACGCGCCCGCTGTCCTTGTCGATGCCGTAGTTGTAGGTCACTTCGGGCAGCAGAGAGGTCTCAACCAGCTGACGGAGCTGTCGTATCACCTGAGCCCCTGCTACGGGTTCGAGCGCCTCCGTGAGCACTTCGAGGTTCATCCCAGGCCCCGAAGCCCGATTGATGAGGGTGTTCATGGCAGAGACGAACACCTGAGCTTCACTCTTTTGTACCAGCCAGTTGATGATGAGTGGTCCTCGCGCCCAGACCTGGAACGGGAAGTCTCGACTCATGCGGCCGGAGGTGGCCAAAGGTGGTGCCTCGCGACTGCCTTCGGAGGCGACCTCTTGCATCTTTTGCAGTCGCTCCTTCAGGGCCATCGGCCCGACGGCAGCCTGCATGTAGACAAGGCCAGTCCAAAAGGAGAGTGCCTCCCCGATCCACCGGTCGCGATAGCTGCGTTCCGGGACCATGTGGCCCCACCATTGGCGAGCCATGTCCACGATCCGGCGGTATTGCTGGCTCTCCATCCCCGAGTAGAGGAGACGGCTCATTGCCGATGCCTCTCGCACGTCGGTGGATGGCGTGGATGTCCTATCGGTGGCTAAGAGAATCCCCGAGCCTCCTTCGACGAAGGACTGCCAGGGGTAGAGCTGGTCGGGTGGAGCGCAGGACCAACTTCCTTCTTCCTGCCAGTTGTCGGAGGGGTTTGGCAGGTTCTCCACAACGTGCAGAGTCGAGTACGGGTAAGGGCCCCAGATGGAGGCCACGAGCTCGAGTAGCTGGCGTGTTCCTTTCTCGGCGCCGGGCAGGGCCTTTGCTTCCGATGAGCCTAACCACTTGATGATCCGTGGGTTGCTGCCCTGATCGGCCTCTTTGGTGTGCACCATTTCGCCCACTGTGAGGACGATGTTCCGCACCCCAGCTTGTTCTTCGAACACGTGGTGCCAGCCGTCTTTCTCTTTTCGTGTCTCCACCAAGTCTCCTGGTGCGACGGCGCTCATGAATCGGGGGAGGTGCGCTTCTACTCGAGACGCGAAGCGATCGATGTGGGGGCTGCGTGGATACCAGGCCCACGGGCCCAACTCCGAGAAGTAGGTGTCCGGTTGACGGGCGGGGATCCCCTGGGTCATTGCGCCCGAGTACTCAATGGACAAGGTCTCGGAGCTGCCGGCCGGGATGGAGTCGTGGAGTGGGATGAAGAGGTCGCCATTGCGGTGCACAGCCGCGAGAGCTCGTCCCTTGCTGTCTTTGACTCGGCTGACGGTAATGTTCGGTCGGTCGGAGGTCCCGGTGCAGAGCAGTCGGCGTGGAGAAAGCTCCAGCAGCACAGCCTTGAGTGGCGCGTCGGCGCGCAGCGCGACGAGATCGATCTGGGCTTTGACCACCGCGTCCACGAGGTTGCGGTTGTTCCTGCTCCGGGTGGGGAAGGTGATGTCGATGTCCGTGCGAGTGACGTCGAAAGCGCGGGCAGTCTCGCTGGACTGACCAAAGCTGGCGAGGATTTCCAGATCCGGTGGGATGTCCTTGCGGGATCGGGCTGTGTAGAAGGCGGTGGTGTCTCCTTGAAGTAGTGCACTTCGCGGGTTGTGCAGGTAGGAGAGCCAGTTTGCCGGCCCCTCTTCAGGTAGCCGGAACTCGGCGAGGATGTGCCCACCGACATGGCCTCCGCCGAACAAGTCCATGAGTTGATCGGTTACGAGTCCCGGATGCCACCGAGTCCAATCTCGGGTCTCGAGAATGCTGGTTCGAGCCTCAAAGTGGCGGAACACAGAACCATCAGGATCCTTTGTGTCCGCCCATGTCCTGTCCCCCTGGAGGTCTTCTAACGTGGCGTCGGAGAAGCGAAGGTAGGCCACATTGAATGCCTGTTCCCACGGAGCGAAGTCGGTGGTTTGCTGCCAGGAGACGGTCTCCGGGCCGTCGGGCAAGGAAATCCGCACAGTCCCCCAGCCTTCGAAGACCAGGCCAATGGGGCGACCATCTTCACGAACGATCGGATGAAATCTTCCCTCGTTGAAGGCGGCCAATAGGCCGGGACGATCCAGTTGCTGGCCGTCTGCCGGAAAAGACCGGTTGCTCTCGACCGCTCGGCTCGAGAGCCTGCTGTAGGTGGACTGTACTTGTGTTGGCTCGGCGGCAGCTCGCGCCTGATTGGATTGCGCCAATATTGCGACGAGCGCGACCGCGCAGCCCAGTAGGCGAGCCTGCCGATGGCCAACTGGGGTGGGGTGGGCTCTCATGGATGCCTCCGGAAGATCGGTGCGGAAGACTACCAGCCTGGCCGCGGGGGGTACTAGGATCCCTCCCGATGGAACCTGTCGTGAGCTCTAGTGCGTTGAAGAAGGCCCTCGATGGCGGTCATAGAGGGCCGGTCTCGGAGGTGGCGGCGCAGTGGCTGGCGGCTGGTGGAGAGGTCGAGGACCTAGCTCGAAGTTGCTGGGCGTGGGCGCTGGACAGCGCTTCTCTTGAGACTCGTGGGTCTCGGTGGTCGCACGCACTGCTCACATTGGCAGCAGCCAGCGCAATCGATTGCCGTCTCGGCCCAGCCCTGGGGCGGGCAGCGATGGTCAACGCCATTGACTTTATGGCCTGTGCTCAGCCGTCTCGACCGGGTACCCAGGGGCCCCAGCATGTTCCGTGGTCCGATCCCCTCTCCTGGCGTTGTCTGATTCGCGAGGGGGCGATTGAGAAGGCGGACGGACAATTGGTCGATCTCATGGCGCGCGCCGACTGCGAGCACGAACTGGCGCCGGCTTGGTTTCAAGCCGGCGGGATGACCTCCTCCGGCTGGGGCCATGGGGCGATAGGTGCGCGCACCTTTTGGGCCATTGCGGATGCTGGCCTCGCTTCTCGTCAGCGGGTACTTCGGGCTGGAATGCGTCTGTGGTTCCCATACGAGGAAACCCTGGGACTCGATGCGGCGATCGATGGCTGGGAGGAGGAGGGGGTGGGGCCTTGGATCCTTGACGCGAGCGAAGGCAGAAGGTGGACCCCAGCCCTGGTGTCGCGACCGGAGCCCTCCATAGAACCGAGCTCCGAGGTCCTCGTGTTGTCCCAGGCCATCCTGGAGGGGCGCGGCGAGAGCGCTTTTTGCGCGGCGATGTTGGCTGGCCTCCCTCCCGCGGTACTCGCGGCCAGCGCCTGTGTTGCGGCGTGTCGTGTCTTTATTGCTCGCCCCGCTCTGCGTCAGCTGCACGCCATCACATTCAGTCGATCTGTCTTAGATGCTGTTCGCGTTTCGGGCGTGGAGGTGCGGGTGCCTCTGTGGTTGGCTCAGAATTTCGTCGCCGAGTCGTGGCAACTGGCCTTGCGCTCGGGCCGAATACGGCAGGTAGAGCGCGTGTTGAAACAGGTTGATCCCCCTGAGTTCGCGACGTCGCACAAAGACGCAGCGCTCCAGTCGGCTTGTCACACTGAGGCGGCAGCTGTGTTCGGGCACAGCCTCAAGCTCTGTGACGCCTGTTTGGATTTGGAAGAGGCCCTCCCCGACAACGCCTCCGGCTGGGCTGTTGCGGCCCTTGTTGCTGCTGGAGCTACGTGGCCGAAGGGACAGAGACCCTGGTTGGCCTTGTGCAGGGCGCTGGATCAGTAGATCAGTTCTTCGCCCCCCCATGTATAGTTGCGCCCCCCAAGCGATCTCTGCCCTTTGTGTGGAGCGCGGTCAGGACGGGATGAATCATGGCGAAGAAGGATCAGCTGGGGCTGTTTGGCGGCTCCGACAAGAAGGCTGCCGTGGTGGGCGAGACCGCCCCCGCGCAGTCAATTCCTCGTTCGCCAGCCATGCCTCCTCCCATGCCATCGGCCGACACTCCCACAGTGTCGCCCGAGCTCAGTGACCGGTTCGAGTCCCACAAGAATGACGGTCAGCTTCGTATCCCAGGTGCCATCGATCCCAGGCGCCCCACCTTGCCCTTTGCGCGACGACTCTCTGATCTCAATCGTCGCCTGCAGTTGTTGGAGAGAGAAGCTAAGGCGCACCTCAACATTACGCTGCCGCAGGCTCATGCCATCCATGCTCTGCACGACTTTGGGTCGCTCCGCATGCAAGAACTCGCGGCAAACCTCGGGCTGGCCCAGTCGACTGTTACTCGTCTGGTCGCGCCCTTGAAGCGCATGGATCTGTTGGACCGTAGGCCCGACCGAGAGGATGGGCGAGCGACTCGTGCCTTTCTCACCGAGCGAGGCACGGCGGTGGTCGATCAACTGGCTCGCGCAGATAGCGAGTTGTACGAGGGACTCCTCGCTCGACTCCCAGCGACTCGGAGGGCCGAGGTCGTAGCGGCTGTCGAGCTGCTTCACGAAGTGGTCATGGACCTTACGGCGGAGTGAGCTCCTTGCCGGTGTGGGTTTGGGTCGACGACGTTCATGAAGAATTTGCTCCGAGACCAGCCCCTGCTCGTGGGCTGTGGCGCCTCTATGTTGGTCATCTTTCTGGCTTGCGGGGCGGGGCTCGGGCTTGTGGCGAGAGGATGTGGAGCGGCCAGCGAGAAGCTGGGTGTTCAGAGCCTCCCCGCCACGATCTCTGCGGCTAGCCGCGCCGGTTTCGGACTGGGGATCCAGAGCACAACGGATGAGGGGCTCATCTACAGCATGGAGCCCCAGCTTCCTCGAGAGGTGACCTGCGAGGAACTCTTTGAGGTCTTGGGGCCTCAGTTGGCTCCAGAGTCACCGAAGATTGTCATTCGGTCGGTCTCCACCTCGGTGGAAAAAGACGGCAGCGCTCTTGCTGTCCCTGTGGAGTGCACGTGGGCCGGAGTGCCTGTGCCGGGCGCTTCTCAGGGGACCCATGAGGTTGGTGGGATCCATCCGTAGTCCTTTCGCCGTGGGCTGCGACGGTCGCGCTGGTGCAGAGTCGCCACCAGGCGCTATTCTCGTCGCCCACAGTCCTTAGCTCCTTCGCGTTGTCAGTAGATTCCTGGAGTAACTCATGATTCGCCACCTACTTGTCCCGTTCCTCATCGTGTTCGTGACGACGTGTCTCCTTGTGCCGTTTGCAGCAGAAGCAAAGGGCAAGAAGAAGAAGAAGCCGCTGCAGCTGCAGGCCTTGGTCGATGAGTTGGCTGCACGTGGCGAGGTCTCCGACGACATGATGAAGGCCATCCGCTTCGCAGATCGCTGTCGTGACAGCGACAAGCGGTGGGAGCGTGGGATGGAGGACCAGGTTCCGGTGAACCAGCTCTACGAGCAATTGGCTGGCGCCGTTTTTTGTTGGCAATCGGCAGAGAAGAAAGCAGGAAAGCTGGGTGGCGCTTTCGAGCCGGTGACTCGGTGGGTGGCGACTCGAGCACGGTACATCGAGACCTTTCGTGGTTACGTGTGGGCTATTGATGCCAAGCTGGCGGGGGAGAGCGCTCAGGTCTGCCGGCGGTTGGGTGCCGCTGCGGAGCAGGCCAGTGCGGGCCACAAGAGCGCGGAAGGCTTGATCGACCTCTATACGGTGGAAGCGGCCAAGATGCTGGCGGCTCGTGTGGACGCGGATGTGGAGCAGGCGGGCGCGATGATTGCTCGCGAAATTGAGGTGCAGAAGTGTCGCTGATGCTTCTCTCTCCTGCCCTTGTGGGGAGGTGGACGGCAGCGTGAGCCGCCTCCTCATGCGGGGTCTACTCGCGCTCCTGGTCCTGATCATGTCGGGGTGCTTCCGCCGACTTCCGTACTTCATGCTGGATCTGGAAGAGGAGTTGCCTCTCACACCCGCTGTTGCGCGCTGGTTCACGGAGCTGGATGAGGCTCGCTATCCCGAACTCCAGCTTGACTCACGTCCGGGGGTTCCCCTGGATGAGTTCCTGTTTCGGCACGAGGTAGAGGCATTTACTCAGGAGCGGACCAGATGGGGCGCTGAACCGGGGGTCGCTCTCTTGCTGTTCGCGGACACCAACCATCCCGAGACCTATCGTGGGGCCGAAGCCGCCTGGTTCCTCGCGTCTGACCCCACTGATGGTGTGGAATGGGTTCGAGCGGTTCTGTTTCGCGATTTCTCGGATGCGCCCACTGCCTCCGATCCCGTCCAACTGGTCATCAGCCTGGCCCCGGCCTTTAGCGGTCCCTGGACCCTATGCCAGCCATGGAGCGCGGAGGAGTCCGACTTCCTGGTTTCCCACGGCCCCCGCGGCGTCAAGCTTGGCCTGGTGCGCAGCAGGCACGATCCCGACAGTTGGACAGTCGACCACGTGGAATTCGTGGCACGATCGATCGCCATGTCTTCATGGATACAAGAGAAGGGCTACGGAGGATGCACAGTGCAGGGCACCATTGATGCCAGCGGTCGATACCAGGAGGCGGGCTCGCGGCGGGTCTCCGATCGGGGCCCATTGGTGGTGAAAGAGTGAGGTGCCTGGCGTCGGTTTGCGTGTCGGCCCTGGTGTTGTTGGCCGCTACACAGTCGGGAGCTGCGGGCTTTGACCACAGTTACCGCGCCTACGACCAATTGCTACAGCGGCACGTCAACAGCGCAGGAATGGTGAACTACGAGGCCCTGTCCCGGGACAAGCGGTTGCCCGGCTTCTTACAGGAAATCGGGGCGCTGACGCCAGAGGAAGTGGAGAGCTGGTCTCGAGACCAACAGGTGGCGTTCTACATCAACGCCTACAACGCAATCACCTTGCAGACGATTGTCGAGGCGATGCCAGTGTCGACAATTCGGGACATTCAGCCCGATCCCTGGGAGGAGACCAAGTGGTTGGTGGCCGGTCGTAAGGTGTCTTTGAATTTTCTGGAGCACAACCGCCTTCGCAAGCACCTCAAGGAGGTACGAGTGCATTTCGTGTTGGTGTGTGCCGCCATGGGCTGCCCGCGCCTGCCCAACAGGGCGGTGGTTCCGGTCAACTTGGACAGTGCTCTCAATCGCTGGACAGCCGCCTTCGTTCAGGACTCGACTCGCAATCGAGTGGATCGGGAGGGGGGCAACGTCCACTTGAGCCGGATCTTTGAGTGGTATAGCTCTGATTTTGTCGGGCTTGGTGGGGTGGCAGACTCACTCGCGTTCGAGGGGCTGAGCCCGAAAGCTGCCGGAGTCCTCCGCTACATTTATCGTTTTCTCGCACCGGAGCAGCGCGCTGTACTCGACGCAGGGCGAGTCACGGTGATGTATTCCGAGTACGATTGGTCTTTGAATAGCCAATAGGCCCTTATCGTGCCCCATCAGGTTGCCATCAACTACGACGACTTCTTCGAGTTCCTGGAGGACTACAGGAGCACGCTGTCGCTCGGGCAATACACGATTCCGTCGGACAAGCCACTGAAGGTTGGGGACGACGTCGTCATCTCGCTCAGCGTTCCAGTTCTCAGTGAGACGCTCGAACTCCACGGGCGGGTCATCGCCCCGATGGAGGGGCGGGCTGGGGTGGAGTTGGATGCATCGCAGGGCGACGGCATGCAGAAGCTGGAGTCGTTTTATCGGCTCGTGGGCCGGCTGGTCGAGTCCATGCTGACCTCTGGACGCTTTCAGGTGGCTGGTCAGTGGATGCCGGGAATGGCCCCCCAGGCTGGAACTCCGGCCGCCGCACTTGGGGTGGTCTCAGGTGCCGAGGCGCCGGGCGCTGATGCCCACGCTCAAGAGCAGGCTCTGGGCGTGCCGACGATGCAGGGAGAGGTCAACGAGAAGTCGATGACTGATCTGATGATGCAACTCTATCGTCGACGAGAGCAGGGGATTCTCGAGATCATCAGCGAGCAGGGTCGACGCCTGGGCTATGTGAAGGCGGGCGGTTTTGTGCAGTGGCGCTGTGACCCAGTGCTCCAAGAAGAGTGCCTGGGTGTGCTGCTCGCGCAGGCTGGGAAGATCACCGAAGAACAGCTTCGCCAGAGCTTGGCCACCATGAACGAGACCGGCCAGAAGCAGGGGCAGTGCCTGATTGACTCGGGCGCCTTGACCTTCCCTCAACTGGTGATGTCCCTCATGACCCAGGTGGAGATTGTCACGCGAAACGTGTTCCGGGTTGGGGTGGGGGATTACTCATTCTATCCGCAGCAGCGCCTGACCGAGGAGTTCATCAATCCGCCCATGAAGGCACCGGGTTACCTATTTGGTTACTACAAGCGAAGGTACGCAACGATGCCCGCGGACCAGGTGGAGGCTCGCTACACGCCCCTCTTGGACCAATACACGATCTTGGCCGAGGGGATTGACTGGGACGATCTCCGCATGAAGAAGGGCGAGAAGGCGCTGGTGGAGATTCTCGGCAACAAGTCGTACCGCTTCCGAGAGATCTTTAGCGTGTCCAGTATGGGTCGCAACCCGACCTTGCAGGCCTTGATGGCGCTCCTTGAGCTGGGGGCACTCGAGTTCACTGACACCGAGGACGTGGACCAGGTTCAGGAGCGATGGCGCAAGGCGCTCAGCGTCAAGCTCAACAACCAGCGGGAGCAGAACACCTTCGACATCCTGGAGGTGCACTGGACAGGTCGAACGGCGCACGTCCAGGAGGCATACGACCGGATGAAAGCGGAGTACACGCAGTTCGCAAAGGGAGCCAAGCTGCCCAAGGAACTCGACGACATGCGCAACGAGATCCTCAAGAATGTGGATGCGGCCTACGCCCTGCTCAAGGATGCCGCTGGTCGCCAGGCGGAGCGCAAGAAGTACTTCGAGCCCCAGCAGCACGAGGTCAATGCCGATCTGCTCTTCAAGCAGGGTGAGATGCTGATGGTCCGGCACGAATGGGACCAGGTGATCGACGATTTCGAGCGTGCTATCGAGCTCATGCCAAACGAGCCCAAGTATCGAAAGTTCCTCAAGGATGCGCAGATGCGCTCCAAGGGTGGAGTGCCGATCGACGACTAGCGGGGCTCGCCCTCGCGGGGCTTCTCAGTGTCGGCCTCTGTGGGGCAGAGAGCCTCCAAGGGCATTGTGGAGAGGGGGTCTGGACTGCCTGCTTCGAACTCGGGACGGGGCGCCGGACCCTCGTGTGCGTGTCCTGACAGTCCGACCGCTACGTGCGCTCTGTCTCCCAACCTCCCCAAAAGGGCGCAGAGGTCCGCTCCTGCTGGCCAGAGACTCTGGTCGACCAGGATGACAACGGGCTCAGTGCGACCATTGAACTCCCTTACGATCTGATGAAGGTCCTGATCAAAGGTCCGGCCTTCCTCTCTTCCATCGACTAGGAACGTGTCGGCGAAGACATCCTCAGACGTTGGCCCGATGGCCAGTCGGAGCGCTTGGTCAGGCAGCGCAGCTGCAGCCTGTTCCGGCTGAACAGGAAGTGTCAGTCCCCGCCAAGTGGCGATGGCCGAGTAGGGCATTTGGGGTTCCACATGGGCTGTGGGCGCCGGGTATCTGCGAATGCAGCCGATGGCGAAGGACGTCGCAACCAGCACGCCGACTACAAAGACGGCGAGCCATCGAGCGATGCGATTCATGCTCGGGCTCAGGGCTGGGACGGAGCGAGTACGTCAGCCATGGAGTACAAGCCAGCCGCTCGGCCCTCCTGGGCGAGCCATCGGGCGGCCCGCAGGCCGCCGCGGGCGAATGTTGTGCGGTCCCACGACCGGTGGGTTAGCTCGAGGCGCTCGCCCGGCCCGACGAGGAAGACGGTGTGCTCCCCGACCACATCACCCCCACGGAGACTTTGGACTCCGATGGCTCCATCGGGTCGAGCGCCCACCTGTCCGTCGCGGACGCTCATAGCTCGCTCTCGACCGCTGCCAGGTGCATCACCCAAGCCTTGGGCCGCTTGCTCGACGAGGGCCCAGGCCGTGCCCGAGGGCGCGTCTACCTTCTTGTTGTGATGCATTTCCAGCACCTCGATGTCCCAATCTGCTCC
>PBPL01000007.1 GCA_002724675.1 Deltaproteobacteria bacterium
CAGGATGAACTCAGCGACAGTCGGGCAAGGGCGATGGCTTCTGATTCATCTGCGCATGTTCGTCGAGCCATCCAACAAGCTCGGCTGTTGGCTGGTGGGCGTAAGGCGACCCGAGATCTACTGCCGATGCCGGAACTTGCTTCGGATGTGACCGATGCCACCTGGGGCGTAGCGGATGTGGTGGGAGCGACAGTCGCCACAGACAAGGGGGTCATCGGTTTGGCTCTGTATCCACAGGTGGCTCCAGCCACTGTTGCGAGCTTTGTTTCGTTGGCAGAGAGTGCGGCCTATGAGGGCTTACTTTTTCATCGTGTGGTTCCGGACTTTGTTGTGCAGGGCGGGGACCCGGACGGGACGGGTTGGGGTGGACCGGGCTATACCCTTCGCGATGAGTTCAGCGCTATTCCCTATCGACGGGGCACCTTGGGGATGGCTCGGGCGGGTCTCAATACAGCAGGCTCGCAGTGGTTCGTCACGCACTCTCCCCAGCCCCACCTTGAGGGTCACTACACGGTCTTTGGACAGGTCAATCGGGGCATGGATGTCGTGGACTCCTTGCGCCGAGGGGATCGGATCCTATCGGTGGAGATTCGTAGGAGAAGTCCATGAGTAAGCCCGTTACGCCTCCTGATCTCTCGGGTAGAGCCGCCGTGGTGACCGGAGGAGGCTCGGGAATAGGTCGAGCTCTGGCTCTGGCTCTGACCGATCTAGGAGCGACGGTCTGGGTCGTCGGTCGTCGTCGAAGCGTTCTGCTCGAGACGGCCTCTCTGCGCTCTGGGCAGATCCACCCCTTTGTTGGCGATGTGGCGGATGCTGCGCTCGCAGAGTCCCTTGCCTCGACTGTGGCAGAAGCTACCGACGGCACGCTTGCTGTTTTGGTCAACAATGCCGGCGTTCTTGGTCCACGTGCACCACTTCTGGACTATCCACAAGAGGACTTCGAAGAAGTCTTTCGTGTGAACGTCTTCGGAGTCTCCATTGTCACACGCGCCTTGCTGCCCTTGTTGTTGAGTGAGGCGCCTGGGTCGGTCGTCGTGAATCTCTCAAGTGGAGTGGGCCGTGTGGGCCGGGCCCAATGGGGCGCTTATGCGGCCAGCAAGTTCGCCGTCGAGGGTCTGACCCAAGTGTGGGCCGATGAATTACGTACTTCGGGAGTCTCGGTGCATGCCCTCAACCCGGGAGCGACGCGCACAGCTATGCGTGCGGAGGCGAAGCCTGAGGAGGACCCCAGCACCCTGCCCACCCCCACGGACATCGTGCCCTCTCTGCTCTATTTGCTGAGTCCCGAGGCCGCGGGCCCAAGTAGAACGGGTCAGTCGATCGACGCCCGTGATTTCATGGTCACGTCGTGAAGAGGTCGACTCACGACCTCTTCAGCTTGATGCCGGTAGCCTCGATCTCATAGAGCGTCTCGGCAGCTCCAGATTCGGGAGCTAGCTCCGGTTTTTGACTCTCTGAGGCAAAGTGCGCCGCCTCTTCGGGAGTGATGTCTTTTGCGATGACCTGGCCGTGGATGCGAGCGGTATCGCCCGAGCAGTCCTTATCGACGCTGAAGCCGTGGTCTTTGGTACGAATGCGGATGGTCTTGGTTCCTTCGCTGACAACGAGCCAGCAACCAGCCTTCTGACAGACATCGGCGACGGTACCTTCCATCACCACGGTCTTCCCGACGAAGGTGGCAGGGGATTGGAGCAACTTCGATGCTGCGACCACTTCGTCGTCGGAGAACTCTGTGCCGAACGAGCGCCAGTCGCCATCCTCCTGACCGGAAGTAGCCGCGGCAGCATCGTCTGAAGCTGGGGCGATCGGGTCCGGGGTGGGGTGCTGAGCGGCGGAGTTGGTGGCCTCTGTAGGGGTCTCATTGGTGGCGGGCTTTGCGCATCCGCTCATGCAGAACGCGACGAGTAGACAAGCGATCAGACGATTCATGGGCTCCTCCTGCGACCGGCGTGTGACCGAGCGCGGACACGTCTTAGCAGAGATCGGATTCGGTAGTAGCCCCTAGAGCCTTCAGAACCAGTTGGTGTTCGGGCCGGTGCTCGCCCCGATCCAGCGAAAGGAGACGTCGGGCGTCCTGTTCTCCTGGCCAGTGGCCATGTAGACGGGCGTCCCAGGAACTCCCGAGCCGCCATCGGGCCGATCCACTCGACCTTCCTGCTCAAGCTTGAGCAGGTGTGCCAACACCTGGCGAGCCGCCAGAGGATGAAATACGGGGGGCACCTCGGGGTAAATCTCCGGCACCAGATCGAGAGGCCTCGCCTGCTTGTTGGCCTTCTTCTGCAGCGCTTCGGCGATTTGTCGTTCTCGCGCCTCGCGGTGCCCGATGTAGTTGAGGAGCTTGGTCTCGCCATCCTCAATCAGGGGTCCATGGGCTGGGATGATGGCGCCGACGTTCTCCTGGATCAGCCGGCCCAGGGTGGCGAGGTAGTCCGCCATGTCCCCCTCGGGAGGATCGATGATGATGGTGCCTTGCCCAGCCACGAGGTCACCAGCTACGAGGGTCCGAGAGGTGACTTCACGAAATGCCAGGTGCCCCCGAGCGTGACCGGGTGTGTGCAGCGCCTCAATCTCTAGATCTCCCAGGCTCGTTCGATCTCCATCGAACAGCGCGTCGTCGACTTCGATGTCGGCCTGGAGTCGCTCTGCCGTTGCCGGATGGGCGAGTACGGGGACGTCGAGGGCGGTGCGGAGTGTCTGAACTCCGCCTGTGTGGTCGGCGTGGTGGTGCGTCAGCCAGATGGCGAGCACCTGTGCACCTCGACTCTTCAGGTGTGTCAGGAGCCGCTCTTGTTCCTCTTCATAGGGGCTAGCCGGGTCGATAATGACGACCTGGTCCGTGCCAATAACTACGCAGTTGGTGTGGGTGGCGGGCGGGAGGGTCGGGGTGCGCAGCGGAACCACTTGGATGCCAGGCTCTGCCCAGAACTCCTGGGATGGCCCCCGGTCTGGTCGGTGGATCTCCGTCATCCGACGGACTCTTCCCCTTCCTCGAGTTCCCCCCTGTAGGCTTCCATGCCGTCGATCAGTGTGTAGAGCTTCCGATAGCCTGCATCCCAGAGAATGCGGGCGGCTCCAGTGGCACGAAGGCCCTGGTCGCAGGCGATGATCAGTGGGGTCCTCTTGCCAGGTAGATCGCTCAGTTGGTCGGCTAGGGAATCAATCGGGATGTTGAGCGCTCCCGGTATGTGACCGGCTAACCAGTCCACCCGCTCGCGAATGTCCAGTACTTGGGTGTCCGTATTGTTCTCGATGATCTTTCGGATCCCGTACCCGGAGACCTCAGGGACCAGCTGACGCCCACGTCGTCCGGTGCCCTTGTAGCCGGTCTCGTTGGATCTCCGCACGACCTGTAGGACCGCATCCACGTCTGGCATGTCCTTCATGGCGGAGCGGACAATGCCTTTCTTGTCGATGACGAAGACTGCACGAAATGTGCGCGGAACCCCTGGACGGGCGGTGCGGTATGCGATGGCGAGCTTCCGATCCACATCGACGAGTAGGGGCACTGAAAGATCAGCCTTGTCACAGAATCGCTGGTGGGAGCTTTCTGAGGCTGGGTTGACCCCGAAGATGAGACAGTCTTCTTGTTCGAAGCTATCCAGGGCGCGCGAGAAGGCCTGCAGCTGAAGGGTGCAGCCTGGAGTGTCGTCACCGGGATAGAACACCAGTACGTAGTGATGCTTGCCCTTGAGTGTTTCACTCTGAACGTGTGCGCCATCGTGGGCCCGAAGGTCGAACTCCGGAGCCTCAGAGCCGGCCCCTAGCAGGTTGTCGGGTCTGAGCACTGCGCTAGCGACGCCAGCTAGCTTTTTCCGGATACCAGGCATGGCGGCAGTGTATCCGACGTGCAGCCGGTCGTCGGCATTGCCGCGAAACAGTCCGGCGGCCAGGGCATGTAGTGGTTGCGACTTGCCTGGGCTACCGTTGACCTGTGTCAGTTGATGATCCCTCGGCAAGAATCCTTCTCCCGCTATCTGAGTTCTCTCCCGGCGGCGTGTCAGAGCCTAGCTTTGAGGACACCGCGCTGTCCCTGGGAGACATTGCCCCCACTCAGCCTCCGCGTCTGGTTTCTCACGGTCTCGAGCTGGCACACGCGCTGCAACGTGCTGTGGGTGCGCGTGGGCACGATGGTGGGGGGTGGGAGGATCTATTGGCTTTCCGGACAGGTCCGGGAGCCGACGCATTCTTGGTGGCCCCTGTGCAGCTTCCTGAGGAAGGCTGTGTGGATCCGATCCTGGACCGAGCGGTGGAGATCCGAGCGCTGGTGGATGTGTTTCGGCACCACCGGGATCGACATGTTCGCCAACCACTGGACCGCGTTCTTCGACGTGACCGACTTCGCCTGAAGCGTGTCGCGCTCCACGAATCGTTTATGCCGGTCGTGCTCCGTCTTGGTGCCTGGTTCACCGTTATCGAGGTTCATGAGGAACACCCGCGAGCACTTCGCGAACGGATCGTGGACAGCTTCATCGAGAGGCCGAGGCCCATAGGCCGCCTTCGCTGTCGGCGGGTGGATGCCCCGCTGGTGGTCTCCCTCGTACCCATCGACCTAGCAGAAGCGGTGCATTTGCATCGGGTCGGGCTCGAAGGTCCTCTTGTGGGCTGGTCGTACAGTGCAGGCAGCCCGAAACTGAGTGTACTGGCCGCGCACCACCTGGTCGTCGATGGGCCTAGCTTCGCCTGTCTGCGCTCAGATTTCGCTCGGAGGGTTCGTGCTCTGCGTTTGGCGTTGGGGCTGGACTCAATGGAATCTCCTGGAGTGTTGAACGAACCGTATTCCAAGGCGGACTCGTTTCCTTTCGAGCCCGATAGCTCGACTCTTCAGAGCAGTCGAGCAGCCCATGCCTCGCGCTGGAGCCGCGTGGCGAGGCGTTCCGGACGAGCCTCTGCCTCCAAGAGGCGTGCTCGCGGGTTAGCGCACCAGGAAATGGCAAGCGCCCAGCCTTCGGGGCCTGGTCGCTACGAGTCGTCGATTCCCAAGGAGTTGGCGGAGCTGCTTCGAGAGCGAACAGGAGTCCGCAGCTGGGCAGGGCCCACGAAGCTCTCCGGTCGGCCAGTGGAGCCTCCCTCCATTCGGTTTGCGACTCTCCATCGGGTTAGTTTTTCCCTGTGCGAGTTCGCTTATGCGTACTGCAGAGCGCAGCACGACGCCATGTTGCGTCATGATGTCCACTACCAGGGGCAAGGGTTCACTTTTGTTGTTCCACACGTGCCTCGTGGCGATGCTTCACAGGCCCCGCTGAGTTCGCGAGCGCGACCGGTTCTGTGTTCTCTTCACACCCGACGGGGCCTGCCGGAGCCCCTTACAGCTTTCAGTCGCCGCCTCTTGCGTCGCCTGGACGAAGCCGATCGTGGACAAGACCTGTTATCGAGAGTCCTGCATGATGTCTTTCGGCTTCCACTTCCTGCCGTGGTTCAGTCCAGCGTTGTTCGACTCTTTGAGCGCGCCCCCAGAGACGGNGGGACGTTTCTGGGCGGNAGAGGNCTCTTTGCTTACAGNGCGGTTCCCGATGACTTNGTGGATCCGAGCNCNACTCATTCGGGTNTACACGGAGGNCTCTTTAGTGGCAGNTGNCACGAGCGNGGAGGGGTCTCCCTGACCGTCATTGATCGGGGCGNTCGCCGTGATCTCTGTGCGGTCGGCACCGGCTTGTTCCGGCCCCAGGCGCCCATGGACTTTTTCTGGGAACGATTGGCTTCACTCTTGAATGATGGATGAGTGGAGCCTGGACTGGGAAGAGTCCGCTGGCTGAGCGACTAGCGTCCTGCAGGTCTGGGCCTGATGTCCGATTTGGTTCCCGGCCCCACGGCTCCCCCGATCTTGAACGCAGCGCTGAAGCTGGGTGGGTCGTCGAACGCTCCCCCGTGTCCCAAGCTTCCCTCCAGGCCTACGCGGATGTGTCGGCCAAGGCGCGCCTCGATGCCAAAGTAGCCTTCTAGAGGGATCCGAAACTGAGGGTCGTAGGGGTTCAGGCGATTGCCCACCTTCAGTCGAGCCGACCAGATCTTGCGCGGGGGTAGGGCAAAGATGGCTTCCCAGTGAAGCACGGAACCGCCGGTCCAGTAGGGCGCCTCGTCCAGCACCCCCATGCCGAACTGCACGAGATCTTGGGGGCCAATGCGGAAGCGAAATGAAGGAGCGACCAGCAGGGGTCCTACCTGGGTGGTGTCCCCAAATAGAACAAAGCCGCCGCCAATCTCGCCCCAACTGCGGACGACCCCACCCATGTACTGGAGGGAGACAATCTGATTCCCGAAGTCGCCCCCATTGGGGTAGGTGGTCCAGGACGCTCCCATCTGAACCCAGCCGGCCAGGTCATGGTAGGGAAAATGTCGGAACTTGAACCGGGCTGTTGTTCCGATCTCGCCCAGGTTGTCACTGTCCACTTCAGAATTGATCTGGCCAATTCCTACGCCTGTGTAGAACTCCGCCTCGGGACCTACGTTGCCCGTAAAGCCCGTGAGAAAGCAGGAAGCCAGAAGGAGAACAAGCAGCCGACGGGTCCAGTGGATGCCATCGATGGTGCGAGTGCGTGCCACGTGCGATTCCGATCCTAGCTCGGATTGTCGGGGAGTGACACTGTGCCAGTACACCGGTTTGCTCTGCTAATGTTGCCGGCTGTGCTGACCATCGAGGTCGATTTCCGCGACGAGATGAAGGTGGCTGTGGCCCCTGAGGTGGTCTTTGCCCTTTTGTCTGACATCTACCGGTCGGGTCGTCATTTTCCGGGAGTGGATGAGTTGCGCCCGGTGAACGATGAAGGTCGCTGGCGTTGGCGTCTCAAGGAGAGAGGCTTCGGGCCGGTGAAGCTGCGTGTTGAGTACGACGCGGTGTACCGCAGTGACCCAACAACACACCGCGTCTACTGGGAACCGCCAGCTGATGGGGCCGGTGACATGGAGAGTTCAGGCTCTTGGGAAATCGACCCCGATGGTGATGGTGGGTCTCATATTCGGTTTTGGGCACTCACGACAGCACACATACCGGCGCCCCGGATGATGGCGAGCATGGTGGAGCCCATTGCAGCTCAGGAGTTGAAGCGACTTAAGGGCGAGTACATCGCAGCAATCAGGCGGACCTTGGTCGAAAGCTAAGACTAGGGTCAGGCTGTCCGCATAGAGAATAGCCTTGCCATTGGGGACAGTGGGCGCTGTGTTTTTGTGCGATCTCGTGTTGGGTTGCAGGAGCCCGGAGGCTCCGGCAGGAACTACCAGTTGTGGTCGCCCTTCTCCACATCAGTGGAGACGAGTCGAAGCAACTCATTGGACAACTCGACGATTTGACGACCACCAAGACCATTGGCGCGCAACTCCTTATAGAAGGAGCGAGCCAGGATTCCACGAGCGCGCTTCCAATCGGAAGAGCTGTCATAAGGGCTTCTGCTGATGTTGCTATTTGGCCTCACGTCATACTCCGCATCTGTTGTCTGAACGGACAGCATCTAGTGCCCCCTCCATCAAGCAAGAGCTGTGCCAGTGATGGAGGAAATTAAAAATACAGTAATAACAGCCACTTGCAGAGGTGGCGCCGAAAGGTGCGCAAGGTGGTGCGCGGCAGAATTCGCTCAGGTGCGAATAGTTCTTCGCACCTGTCGTCTTCAACCGTTGGTCCTGTTGAGGCTGCGGAGAGGTCTGCCCTAATGCGTTGAGCGCTCCACTTCGCGCAGCATCCGTCTCTCTTCGTCGCGTCGGTTTTGGTCTTCCCGGATGAGGTTCCTTTTTGCTCCTGCGCTGCCAGGAACGGTGTATGTGGGCTGATCCGCACTGGAAGTTTCTGGTGGCGTCGGCGGGCTGTCGTCTCTTGTCGTGGCCGCAGGGCTCTTGCTTGTTGGGTCAAGAGCAGCGCCACTTAGGTAGGGCTCAGCCATCCCCATGAATCGAGCCCAGACGCTCAGCGCGGTGAGATCCTGCGGCAGCGCCGAGTCTGAGAGGCCTGTCCTGCCAAGCCAGGCAACAACGGCGAGGTCTGGTGTGTACCCGAGCGCCCACGAATCTCTTCCGTCGGGTGATCGTCCCTCGTGCAGTGCCACGGGAAGCTGAAAGTTGGAGTCACGAAGAGTCTGGCGCTGGCTCGGCTCGAGGCTCTTGATGAGGCTCTTGGTCACCCGGGAGGCGATACGGGGGTCGAGCGCCGCATCAGCCGTTGGCAACTGTCGGTCGAGCCAGGCTCCTCCGGCAGAGCGTGTGCCCACCAAGACATGCGGGTGGGGGCGGAGTCCACCGTTGGCGAGAGTCGACATGGCCACGGCCAGTTCGACTGCAGTGACCTCTTGCTGGCCCAACACCAAGCTTCGACTGGCGGTGATTGGGGTTGTAATTCCCATGGATTGGGCCGTTGCCCTCAGACGTGGGGCCGAGGTTCGTCCCGTAAGTCCCTTGTTGCCGGTCAAGCCGGGCCGCTGATCGGTGGCGATAGACGCGAGGACCAGGGGGCGAAAGGCCGTGCCGGGGGGACGCGCTGATGCGAAAGCGTGATTCGTGCTGTCTTCGTTGTAATCACGACCTCCCACCAGTGCCCGAATGGCACCTGTTTTCGGGTCCATGGCGATCAGAGTCCATTGAACACCGGTCCCGGGAGAGAGGAGCTCGGGATGTTCAACACGGAGTTGCTCCATCTGGTGGTCAATGGCCTGCTCGGCCGCGCGCTGCAGCCCTGGCATCAGTGTTGTCTGAAGCTGAAGCGTGTTCCCATTGGTGGGGGGCAGCGCCGAGGATTCGTCTTGAGCCCTGCGGACTGCATCGATGAACCACGGGGAGTTGCGTCGCAGGGGTCCTTGTCGGCCCTCGGGAATGGGTGAGTTCAGCGTGTGTGCCGCCTCAATGGGTGACAACTGTCCCGAGGCCAGCATGGCACGAACAACCGTGTTTCGTTGTTCCAGCAACGCGCTCCCTTTTTGGGGGGGCTGGTTCTGCTCGACCAGAGAGGCGCTGATCAGCACGGCTTGGGCTGGGCTCATGGCGGGTGGTTCGGCCTGAAACCAATGGGCAGTTGCCTCGCCGATACCCTGAAGGGTTACGCCTTCACGTCCATGATATTGGGCCTTGTTCAGGTAGCTGGAGAGCAGTTCTTCTTTGCTGTAGCGGAACTCCAGCACCCAGGTGAGTAAGACCTCTTGCACGGAACGGAGAAAGGTCGGCTCGTGGCGTAGGAGCATTGCGCGGGCCAGCCGCTGGCTGATGGTCGCCTGGGCTCGGTCGTCGGCCTTCCAGCGAATCCGGCTCCACGTGTTGGCAAGAACCATGTGCGGGTCGATGCCTGTGTGTTCGAAGAAGCGACTGTCAAGACGGGTCACGACGGCCTGTACGAGCGCGGTGGGAAGGCCCGCAAAAGGCACAGCGATGGATGGTTGGTTGGTATCTCCTGATGGCTGCCGGCCGCTCGGGAGCATGGAGATGTCGGGCAACTGAAAATCCCAACCGGCGATAGAGACGCCGTCCTCGCGATGGGTCAGCCGGTCCACTCGACGCCCGTCCACGTGCACCAGCATGGGCGGTCCACCACGCGGGTGAATGGTCCATGGCGTGCCCTCAACGTCAAACTGTCCGGGCCCAGAAGTGCCCCCCTGGGGAGCCTGCTTGTATCCGAGGGACAGTAAGGTGTCTTTCCAGCCTTGCTTGGTGGCGACAGCTCCTTCGGTGAGGCTCATCGGTTGCGGTGTGATGCGGGTGCTGGGCGTCCTTGGCTGAGCATCCATTTGATGGCTCACCGTGCCCCAGAGAAGCGCTAGGTCGAGCGCGAGCGCGCACAGCACTGTGAGGCCCAAGATGCTCACGAGCTTCGACCGGAGTCGCTGGCTGGATGGACCACGCCGCTTTCGTCCCACTGGAGGTGGGCGACGGTTCTTGTTCTTGGTTCGGGAGTCTTGAGGTCGCGGAGGCTTCGCCTGTGATCGTGGGGCAGAGCGCTTCTGGCTGCGTCGCGGTCGGGCAGACTTGCCCCGCGCAGACGACTTGGACCTCGTGGGCTTGGATTCAGGTTGGGAGGGTCGAGAGGGCAATCGGGGCCAACAGCAGCATCAACAACAAAGAGCGCCGGCGCGAGACCGGCAGTGGGTCGCTTCTTACGCCTGTCTACTTCTTCTTCTTGGTCTCCTTTTTTGCGGCTTTGCCCCCCTTGTTCACCTTCTTGCGACATTCGGAGATTAGCTTGCGAATGTCGGGCAAGTCACCATCAAGATCTCGAGCTCGCATGAGGTCTAGGAATGCCTTGCGGTGCTCGCCCATCTCGTCCAGCACAAGTCCACGCTTGTAGTACGCCATGGCGTTCTGGTCGTTGATGTTGATGCAGGAGTCGTATGCGGTGACCGCGCCCTTGTGATCTCCCGCTTCGGCCAGTCGCGCGCCTTCCGAGAGATAGTGCTCGATGGCTTTTTGTTCATCTTCTGCAGCCGTCGTGGCGTCGACCGTCTGATCGTCGTCCAGCTCCAGAGTGATGCCTTGATCTGTCAATACGGCTGAGTCTGCAAGGTCGCCGTCGAGATCGATCTCGGCGATGTCGTTTGCTTCCGCCAGGTCGGGCCGGATCTCGACGTCTTCACCGTCATTGTCCTCAGCGACCACCTCAGTGGCTACCTCATCTACTGTATCGGCGGAGGCTTCGTCCGATGGACTTGCTTCAGCCTCTTCCTGTGCCGGCTCCTCCGTGCTCGGCGCGGGGTCCGCTTCGGGCTCGGCCGCAGTGTCCGCGTTGCTGTCCGGCGAGTCTGCTGGGGGCTCTTCTTCGGCCTCGACAACCGCGATTTCTTCGCCTTCTTTAGCGTCCTCGTCTTCCGCTTCGACGACAGCGATCTCTTCGTCTTCGTCGCCGCCCACCTCGATCTCTTCAGTGGGCGCGCTTCCACCGAACTCGGCCATGCCGGCAAGCTCGGCAGCGTAGTTGTCGATGTTGAAGCCCACATCGACGGTGCGAACCTCTTCAATGTGCCGAAGGAGTGTCTCCCTCGCTTCCTCCACCTGGGCCTCGACTTCCGCTCGAGCGGCCTCTCGGTCATGCTCTGGAGTGCGCCCCTCGGCAAGGTCGCTAATCTGGTTCGAGAGCGTGCCTTCCAGCATGCGCAGAGAGTCCGTCAGTTGATGCTTCACATACTCGAGCAGCCGCTGCTCTTGAGTCGCAAGTTGCACCTCAACCTGCCGCTCGACCTGACGGTCAATCGTCGCGTCCGGGGAGACCCCCAGGTTCTTGAGAGCTTCCTGAATGGCAATCTCGATTCGGTGCTCGATCATTGCCTCCAGTTCTTCCCGAGTTGGAAAGTCTGGCGGCATTTGGGGCTGTGCCGATGTTGCCGGGGCCGGGGCTTCCGGCAGGAGGTTGCCCAGGCTCAGAGTCTGCCTGCGCTCGAAGTTGGTGGCTGTTGACTGAATCGCAGCCTTTTGTCCCATGGAGAGGAACGGCGCCGATGCTCGGGTACTCTCGAGTATCGCAGTGTCACACCAGGACAGGATTCCGGCACATGCGGCCAGGGTGCGTTCGGAGGCTGCTGCGTCGAAGCGTGACAGGGTGGATTCTCCGGGTGATGTCGGGTAGTTCTCGTCGCCGGCGGGGTCCTCGCCCCCTTCTCCCCGTCGACGAAACAACATGCTTGTTTACTCCTTGACGCCGGCCAGGCCCTTCATCTCCTGGTCGAGTGAAGAGATCTTCGAAAGGTACTCCTGGCGGACCTTTCTCATACGCTCCACGCCCTCTTCCAGGACTTCCACTCGCCCTTGAAGCTTCTTGTTGTCCTTCTCGTGGTGCTCCAACTCGCCTTCAAGGCTTCGGATTTTCTCCGCGGCCTCTTCGTTCGCCTTGACCTTGTCAGCGATCTCCCACTCAAGCCGTTGAGTTTCCTTCTCCTTGGCGTACTTGTCCTGCTGCTTTGCGTCGCGCTCGTCCTGGGCCGCCTTCACTCGTCCGGCCATGACACCAAGCTCTTTTTCGAGATTGGCCCCTTCGTCGCCGAGACTCGCGTGCTGGGAGGCGTTCCTCTGGATCTCCAACTCCGTATTGGCGATCTTCTGAGTCAACCGCTGTGTCTCGCTCAGCGTTTGAGTCAGGAACTCAATCTTGGTTTCGAGGATGCGGGAAAGTTCCGCATTGATCTCGGTCAGGCGCTTGTCGCTGTCGGCCTGGGCCATGAGGCACACTCTCTTCCGGGCGCTGAAGCGGTGAAACCCGGGGGGGTGCCGCTTCGGTCTGGGTCCGTGCAGTGGCGCGAAAATGCGCCGATTCTCAGGGGACGCTAACAGGGCCTCTCAGGCCCCGTCAATTCCTGTGGCGACCCAGTGGCTTCAGGGCCTCATTTCCGCTGCTTGAGCGTGATTCTTGAGGAGCGGGTCGAGGTGTCTTCTTGTGCCGTGTTGTTGCTCGACTTGGTGGTGACTCAACTGTCGCTAAGTCCAACGCGCAGGTCTTCGAGAATCGTTGTGAGTTGTTGGGTCACTAGCTCGGGAGCAACAAGCTCAGAACTCATCTCACGCCGGTTCCGTACCTCGACCTTTCCTTCGTCGCGGAAGGCGCGGCCAACAATCACCGTGAATGGGAAGCCGAGAAGCTCGAGATCCTTGAGCTTGGCGCCAGGGGACAGCTTGCGATCGTCCAGCATGACGTCTACTCCCTGGGAGCCCAGTTGGGTGTAGATGTCCTCGGCGACTTGAGAAAGCTCTTCGTCCTTGGGGCTCAGGCAGGCCACTGCAACTTCGAACGGCGCGAGCGGCACTGGCCAAACGACCCCATGTTCGTCGGCATTTTGCTCGATGGCTGCGGCGACTACGCGAGAGACGCCGATGCCGTAGCAGCCCATGACCAGAGGCTGCTCCCGGCCATTCTCGGCCATGAAGGTCGCTCCCATGGCAGCCGAGTACTTGGTGCCCAACTGGAAGATGTGTCCCACTTCGATGCCTCTCTTGAGTATGAGTGGGTCTCCATCGGTGGGGCCAGGCTCGCCTTCTCTGGCGAGTCGGAAGTCGGCATAGGTGGGTTCGGGGAAGTCTCGTCCGATGTTCACGTCCAGCGCGTGCTGGTCGGTTGTGTTGAGGCCACAGAGCAGGTTCACCATGCCCCGCACGGTCTTGTCAGCGACGATCTGGAAGGTATCCGATAGACCAATGGGTCCAGCAAAGCCCTGCTTGGCGCCCGTCTTGGCTTCGATCTCGTCGTCGGACAGCATCTTCAGCTCAAGTCCTGAGGTGTGGTTTCGCAGCTTGACCTCGTTGATCTCCTGGTCGCCGCGGATCAAGGCGGCCCAGAACTCCTCGTGGTCCGTGTGGATTGCCTTGAACAGCACGGTCTTCACCATGCGAGCCGGAGGCACGTTGGGGAAGAAGGCTGAGAGTTCGTCACAAGTGCGGACGCCTGGAGTGTCTTCGACGCGCATGTCCCGGGGAGCCTCGTCTTGGCCCGCGGGCTTGGCAGCACGTGAGGTTGCCTTCTCCACGTTGGCCGCATAGCCGCTGGACTCCTCGATGAGGATCGCGTCCTCGCCGGAGTCGGCAGCCAACATGAACTCCATGGAGCCCGATCCCCCAATGTCCCCCGGGTCGGCATCGACCCCGAATGCTTCCAGCCCCATTCGTCTGAAGATGCGATGGTAGGCGAGCCGCATGTTCTCGTAAGAGTCCGCGAGAGCCTTGTCGCTGACGTCGAACGAGTACGCATCCTTCATGAGAAATTCCTTGACCCTCAGTAGGCCGAAGCGGGGGCGGATCTCGTCGCGGAACTTCGTGTGGATCTGATACAGGCAGATGGGCAACTGTTTGTACGACTTGACCGTGGCCCGGGCGTAGGCTGTCACGACTTCTTCTGCCGTAGGAGCTAGGCCGTAGGTGGTGCCTCTTCGGTCAGTGCTCGTGAACATGGTTCCGCTGGCCTCGTACACATCCCAGCGACCACTCTGCTCCCAGAGCTGTCGGTCCTGGAGGATGGGCGCTTGGATCTCTAGGCAGCCGGCGTGGTCGAGCTCATCGCGGACAATGCCTTGCGCCTTCTTCAGGCTCTTCCAGAGCATAGGTGAGTAGGCGTACAGCCCGGAGCTGACCTTGAAGATGAGTCCGGCGCGAGCCATGAGCCGGTGGCTCAAGACTTCAGCGTCAGCAGGATCTTCGCGGTAGGTAACAATATGAAGACGAGAGGCGCGCATGGGGGGGTGGTAGGCCCCTTTCCCGGAGAGGTCAAGGCTCAAGGGGCCTTTCTTGCTGATTGGTGGGAGAGCTTGGGCCGTTTGCGCCTCGGCCGGACAGGAGTCGGGCTCTACCTCGTCACACTTGCCGTCGCTCTTCCAGGGCTCGTGAGATCGTCGAGCTGTCGGTGTATTCCAGCTCGGCACCGACGCTCACACCACGAGCAATGCGAGACACAAGGAGTCCGAGAGGCTTGACCAGGCGCGCCAAATACAGAGCGGTGGCATCCCCTTCCACCGTGGGGTTGGTAGCTAGGATGATCTCTGTCGTGCTGTCTTGGATGCGTGCGAGCAACTCTTTGACTCGTAGCTCCTCGGGGCCGACTCCGTCGAGCGGCGACAGCGCCCCACCCAGCACGTGAAAGTGCCCCCGGTACGTGCCGCTGCGTTCGATGGCCAGGAGGTCTTGAGGCCTCTCAACCACACAGATCAATGCGGGGTCTCGTTGCAGGTCCGAGCAGATCGCGCAGGGGTCGGCTGCGCTGGGGTTACCGCAGGTGACGCAACGGTCCACACCATCTCGTACACCCACGAGTGCTTCGGCCAGATCGCCCGCAAGAGTCTCACTCCGTACGATGGCGAACGCGAGACGAGCTGCTGTCTTGGACCCGATGCCGGGAAGCCGGCTGAGCTCGTGAATCAGTCGCTCAATGGGGTCGGCTTGTGTCTCGTTCACGTGCGCCGCTCCGACTTGGCGAGCTTGGGCTCAGGAGCCCCCGCCTCCACCGAGAATCGAGCTGAGGGGGCCGAGGTCGATCCCTGAGGTTGCGGTTCCGATTTCGCTCTCGACCAACTCTTGAGCGCGGCGCAGCGAGTCGTTGACCCCAGCCACGAGCAGATCTTCGAGCATCTCGATGTCGCGGGGGTCGACTGCGACCGGGTCGATACGGATCTTCTTGACTCGGCCGGCGCCGGTGGCCGTCACCTTGATGATGCCGCCCCCTGCGCTGCCTTCCACCGTCATCTCCCGAACACGTTGTTGCATCTCTTCGACTCGGCCTTGGACCGACCGTGCCTGTTCCACCACCTTGCCGAGCAGACCTTGAAGGTCGGGGCCGTCACTGGACATGGTCAATCTCCTTGAGTTCGGGGACCTCTATAGACTCAATCTTCGTCCCAGGGAACAGCATGGAGGCCTGTTGCACCGCAGGGTGTTCCAGAGCACTTTGCTCCTGCTGGCTCTTGTGGTCCTTGCGGATCCGCTCCAGCTCTTCACTGAGGCTCGCGCTTCCGCGGTGGTCCGGGTCGGCCTCGTATCGGAGCAAGACATCGGGGCCGAACGCTTCGCGAGCGGCGTCGAGGAACTCAGGAGTGTCTCCTAATTTCTTGGCCTGACGCAAGGTGGTGCTGGCCTGAAAGCCGATGTGAACCTCGTTGGACGTGCTGCCTAGGAAGGTTCCTCGGGAAAGAATCGCGCAGAGTGGTGCCAGGTGCTCTGTTGTCGAGAGTTCATGGAGGAACTGCCGCCAGCTCGTGCCAGTGCAGAGGCCATCACTACTGGCTTGTTCGAGCGTCGGACGAGAGGCTGCGGCTGGGGCCTCGGGAAGTCTCTGCTCTTCGGGGCCCGGGCGTTCTGCGTTGCTCTGGCTGGTGCCTCCAGCGTTTCGATCCAGCTCGGCCGCTGGTGCGGTCGCCTTGGTCGGGGCCGGTCTAGCGCCGGTGGGGATCCGCTCGAACGCCGACAACGCCTCCGCCATGGATGGCTCGCCGCCATTGTCCGTTGGCTTGAGTGATGATGGAGGTTTACTGGTTGCTTCTGGGGAGCTGGACGACTCGGTCGTTGCCGCAACCACAACCGGCTCAGGCGCCACTTCGCTTGGGGCATAGGCCGGTCGGGGCGCAGTGTGACTTGCCGAGGAGCTTGTCGTGTCAGGGGAGGGGCTGCTCGGCTGCTGGGTGGGTGCCGGGCCGGCGCCGGAGCCAGGCCCGGAGCCAGGAGGTCGAGGACCAAGCTTCCGTTCTAGTTTGTCGAGTCGTAGCAGCAGTGTGTCCAGTGGCACTAGTGGCCTTACCGTGGCGATCTTGAGGACTGCCATCTCCAGCAGGAGCATGGGTTGCTCGGAGTGGGCGATGCGGTCAATGGCTGCGGCCAAGATGTCGAACTGTTGGGCAAGCTGGGCACGCTCAGCCTTGCTCGCCAGGAGCTTCAGGCGAACGATTTCGTCATCGGGAAGGTCGAGCAGCCGCTCGGCATCGGTCACCTCGGCTACCAACGCAACGTTGCGAACGGTCTCCAACAGCTGGTTGGCGAAGGTGCGGATGTCGTAGCCAAAGGTGGCTACCCGAGCGAGTTGTTCGAGGGCGACGGAAGGAGTCTGTCCCAGGGCCGCTTCGAGCACGCCATACAAGATGGAGCGATCGATGAAGCCCAGGATTTCCGCCACCTCGGCTTCGGATACTGCGTCTCCGCTGAAGGACAGCACTTGGTCCAGCAGGCTCTGAGCATCACGCATCGAGCCCCCGCCTTCGCGAGCGATGACCTTGAGGCTGGCGTCGGGGACCTGGACACCTTCTTGCTCCGCAACGTGCTTCAGACGCTCGTAGATCGTGCGGACCGGGATCATCTTGAAGTCGAAGCGCTGACAACGGCTGACCACAGTGTCCAGCAGTTGCTGGGGATCGGTGGTCGCCAGAATGAAGACGACGTGGGCTGGTGGTTCTTCGAGGGTCTTGAGCAGGGCATTGAAGCCTTGCTTTGTCACCATGTGGACTTCGTCGATGACGTAGACCTTGTAGCGTCCCCGCTGAGGTGTGTACTGCACCTTCTCCACCAGGTCGCGGATGTCGTCGACGCTGTTGTGTGAGGCGGCGTCGATTTCCAGCAGATCGGGGAAGGTGCCGGCGAGCATCTCGGTGCAAGCCCCGCACTGGTTGCAGGGGTTCTCCGCGGGCCCCTGCTCACAGTTGAGCGCGCGAGCCAGGATTCGTGCCGCTGAGGTCTTACCGACGCCTCGGGCGCCGGTGAGCAGGAAGGCGTGATGAATCCGACCGAGCCGGATGGCGTTCTGGAGGGTCCGGGTGACATGTTGCTGCCCCGAGATCTCGTCAAAGATCTTTGGGCGCCATTTTCGTGCGAGAGCCTGGTGGGACATGGGGTCGGGAGTCTAGATCGGATCGAAGCCCTGGGCAGCAAGGATCCTCGAAACATCTGAGTTGGTGGTCTTGGGGGTCATAAGAAACCCCCCGGGATCAGGAGAGACAGCCGGGCTGGCTGGACACCCCGGGATCGAGGCTACCGTTGCTCCCTTCCGGGCCTGGCGGAGTTCACCTCTACCGGTCATCCAGGGCCCGACTGTCACTCCTGACCCCGAGGGGTCCAGTAGGGGGAAATGGCGGAGAGCCAGGGATTCGAACCCCGGGTGGGTTGCCCCACACTTGATTTCGAGTCAAGCGCCTTCGACCACTCGGCCAGCTCTCCTTCAGCGGGGTCCCCCGACCCCTAAATACAGCACCATGCAGGCATTGGCTGCGGGCCACTTGTTGAGACCCGCTCCATTCAAGGAGTGGCGGAGAGGGAGGGATTCGAACCCTCGGTGAGTTGCCCCACACACGATTTCCAGTCGTGCACCTTCGACCGCTCGGTCACCTCTCCAGATCCAGCTCACTTCTTGTCTACAGCTCGTTGTGCTCGCAGCTCCCGGAAGAAGAGCTTGAGCTGCTGACTACATCGTTCAGCGAGGACACCCCCTGTCACCTCAATCTGGTGGTTGAGGCGGGAATCCGTTCCCAGCTCGTACAAGCTGACAGCGGCTCCTCCCTTGGGGTCTGTCGCACCGAAAACGACGCGACGAACCCGGGCCAGGACGAGAGCCCCCATACACATGGGGCATGGCTCAAGCGTGACGTAGAGGGTTGTGTCTTCCCGCCGCCAGTTACCGCTGTTGGTGGAGTCACCTCGTAGGGCCTCCATCTCGGCGTGGGCGGTGGGATCGGCGAGCTCTTCCCGCCGATTTCGTCCCTTTGTCAGCACCGTGCCGTCGCAGTCCACAAGGACGGCGCCGACTGGCACCTCGTCTCGATCTGCCGCTAGAGCAGCTTCCTCGAGAGCCAGGGCCATGTACTCTTCGTCGGACCGAGCCTGCTCAGCAACGCTCCGCATGGCAATAATCCCAATGAACATGCGGGTTTCCGCCCGCTCGGACGCAGGAAGCTACCGGATGCCCCTGTGGGTGTCAATGAAGGGCTACTCTGCATTGCAGTGTGTTGGAACCCCGTGCCCGCTGGCGCGGGAAGAGGGGCCAGCAGGAGTCTGGAACGATCTCGACCGGTTGTAGGCCGGGTCGGGGCTCAGTCGGCTGGAACCTTGTCCAGAGTGAGCGTCAGTTGAACCTCCAGTGACCCCAGCCCCGGTCCAAAGATGGGCGCCCTGAGTTTCGCGAGTAGGCAGGCGGTGAGTTCGGGGTTCTGGATGCTGTCTTCGATGGGCTCTTCAAAGGACCGGCCCTCTCCATCTGGCGAGACCGTCAAGTCGACGACAAGCTGTCCCTCGGTTGCCTGGCGATGTCGGAGCGCTCGCTTCCAGCAAGGCTCCAGCCGATTGAGGTTGTTCATCAAGGCACGCTCCAGTCGTTGGTTGGTGCGTGGATCGCCGTCCATCTGTTCGATGATCAGGGTGCGCGCTTCAGCCCTGATGTCGTAGTTCGGCTGATCATCATCGCGGCTCTTTCTGTTGTTCCTGGGGGACTCCAGGTTGGCGGAGCCACCTTGGGAGTTGCGTTCCATCCAGCCCGGATTCTCGCTCAGCTCTCGAGCGCTCGATTCCGGTCGTGCGCGTACGCTGTTCGACGACCGGGGCCTTGTGGGGGAGGTGATGGGCTCCACTTGCCCTACACCGCGGACGGAGAAGACGAACACGTCACCGTCTGTAGTGCCCGCCGCGAGCACCCGGCCCGAGGCAGCCCAGGACAGGGAGCTGATCTGTCCTTCGAGGTCGACTCGCTGACCTCCAGCTTGGCCCTCGGGCGAGAGGTCGTGGATCTGGATCACCTTGCCCTGAGCCCGAGCCACATACCGGCCGCGAGGTGACAAGCAGACGGGCCCCGCAGGCTCTCGGCTGTTCCACTCCTCCAACACGCGGCCATCACGGGTGGAGACGACAAGTAGGGCGTTGCCCCCCTCAGCGGCTATGCGGACCTCTTCCGGACCCGAGAAGCTGACCCAGTCGGCGCCGCCCGCGAAGCGGATCAGCATGCGTGGCTGGGGGCGCCTCTGATCCAATTGCCAGAGGAGGACCCCGTCGGCGATGGCGGCGACAAGGAGCCGGTCGTCGGGGCTGAATGCCATGGCTCGGACGCCCTCGGCTCCAGTCAACTCGCGCTCCGCCCGGCCTGTCTTCAAGTCAAACAGGGCGATGGTCCCCTCGGGTCGCTGTGTCAACGGATCCCCTCTAAGGGCTGCTGCGACATGAGTCATTCCGAAGTTGTATGCAATGGTCGTCGTTGCTTGTGGCATGGCAGGGAGCTCCAGCTGTCTGGCAGTGCCCACCTCCCATGCTTTCGGCCCCTCTCGGCTTGCTCGTGTGACGGCAGCGACCTCCCGGCCCGTCGGTGAAATGGCCAGCCGCTCCACGGCGAACTGCTCGGAGTAGCGGTGATCGCCCAGGAGCAGGATGTCTGCGTGCACAACGGCCTTCGGTGCTTCGCTGGCATCCGTGGTGTTGTCTTCGCCGACGACGTAAGGCCCCCGATCGGCCAGGGCGCGCTCCGTTGGCACCAGCAGGCACAGCGCCAGCGATCCGGCGGTCAGTCCGAGCCGCCACGAGACAGTGCGGGCCCCCATGCCTCTAGCGTCCCCCGTGCACTAGGGCACCCAAGCCGGCCGCCACGACGATGAGCCACGCGGGGTGGAGCTTGAGGAACCACAGCGCAGCCAGTGCGGCCACTCCGACCACAGCCGTCTGCCAGGTGGGCATGGAGGCTGGGGCTAGGTCGATGACCAGGTAGAGCAGCATGGCGAGTACTACGGGACGCACCATCTGGAGCATGCCCACGACTCTTGGATGGTCCTGAAAGTTTCGATAGACGGCCGCCAAAAGGCCGATGAGTACAGCCGATGGTAGGACCATGCCGACGAAGCCGGCCAGGGCTCCAGACCACCCCCCGGCCTGGAACCCGATGTACAGCGACATCTTGGTGGCGATGGGGCCGGGAAGAGCGTAGCCGGCAGCTAGCGCGTCCACGAACTCGGCATCGGTCATCCAGCCGTGGCGATCGACGACTTCCGCCTGCATGAGCGGGACCATGGCGGGTCCGCCACCCCAAGCGAGGGTGCCAATCTTGGTGAACGAGAACAGCAGGTCGAGGGCGACGCTCACAGCCGTCCTAGATTAGCGCTCTGGCTGGCCATGAGTTGCCCAGGTCCCGGATTGGCGACGAAAAGAGGTTTGAGCAACGCAATAATGGAGTGAGTGATGGGCTTAGGTCAGGGGCCAGAAGACTCGCTGTCGTCGGCTGAATCCGAGCAACCCGTGTCGTCCAGGTCTACGAGGCTGTCGCCGTCATTATCGATGCCGTCATTGCACTCAGGGCTTTCGGTGTCCCCCCAACCCCAGAAGCATCCGGGGTCCTCCGCATCGACGAGCCCATCGCTGTCGTTGTCTAGCTCGTCGGAGCATGCAAAAGAAGAGCCGTCGCCTTCGTTGTTGTCGGTGGGGCTCCCTGCCGGGCACCCAGGATCGTTGCCGTCGATCCAGCCATCGGAATCATTGTCGATATTGTCGACGCACTCGACGGGGTCCAGTCGGTCCCAGACACCATCGCCATCTGTGTCCACGTCTGAACCGAGTCCGCCTCCCTCGTCTGCGTCGCTAATGCCGTCCCCATCGCTGTCCAGGTCTAGGTAGTTGGGTTGGAGGTCGCCGTCCGAGTCGCCCAGCCCCTCCAGGACATCAAAGAAGCCATCCCCGTCGCTGTCGACGTCGAGATAGTTGGGAGAACTGTCCCCGTCGCTGTCTGGGGTTTGCTCGATCTGGTCGGGGATGTTGTCGTTGTCACTGTCTGTGTCTAGATGGTTGAAGGTTAGGTCCCCATCGGTGTCTACAGTAGTCCCCTCTGCTGTATCTGGAATGCCGTCGCCGTCCTGGTCGCCATCGGTCTCGGGGGTTTCTTCGAGATTGCAGATGACTGCGACGTCGTCGGTGTGGTCGCAGGCTCCCGGGTCGTCCCCCCACACCATTGTCGCTGGACAGTCGAGTACTGCTGCTTCTCCTCCACTGCATTGTGGCCCGCTTATCCAAATGGAGCCAAACCCCGGATCGAACACCCCGGGGAGACTCAAGAAGTCGCGTCCGTCGTAGCCCAACTGGACGCACACGACATCGGCGTCGAGAAGCGACCAGCTCGTGCCGCAGATGGAGCCCCACTCCCCTTGCCAGTACAGCTCGACCCGCCCCTCACTCATCGTGGTCCCGTTGGCGAGCCGAACGTCACCATCGGCAGGGGGGCAGCCGAAATCCTGCTGACGACAGTCCACATCGTCGCAGTCTGTTGCCTCGTCGCCGTCGTTGTCGATGCCATCGCCGCACGCCGACTCCTCGAAGGCGGGCGCATCGTCTTCGCAGAAGTCACCGAGACCATCGTAGTTGCTGTCTGTCTGCGTGACGTTCACTACTGACGGGCAGTTGTCCTGGTCGTTGCTGTGCCCGTCGCAGTCCTCATCATCGACCACCAGGTTGGACTCTTGGTCGTCATCGTCGCAGTCCGCACAGTTCAGGCTGCCATCGTCGTCCTCGTCGTCTATTTCGTCGCCCCCGTCGCCCACTGTGGTGGCGAAGTCGGCACCATTGACACAGTCGTTGTCCTGTCCGTCGCAGATCTCGGGGTTTCCCGGGAAGTTGTACCCATTGAGGTCATCGCAGTCGCCCTGGCAGGGAGCCATGCCATCCCCATCGGCGTCGACCTCTTGGCCAGGCACGCCGGGGTTGCCGGCGTCGTCTAGGCCGTTGCAGTCGTTGTCCTGTCCATCGCAGAGCTCCACGTTGTCGTCGAAGTTGTTGTTGTCGGCGTCATCGCAGTCGCCTTGGCAGGGGGCCAAGCCATCCCCATCGCCGTCGACCTCTTGGCCGGGCACGCCGGGGTTGCCAGCGTCATCCATGTCGTTGCAGTCGTTGTCCTGTCCGTCGCAGAGTTCGGTGTTGTTCTCGAAGTTGGTTGCATCCCCGTCATCGCAGTCGCCCTGGCAGGGAGCTATGCCATCCCCATCGCCGTCGACCTCTTGGCCAGGCAGGCCGGGGCTGCTGGCGTCGGCTAGGTCGTTGCAGTCGTTGTCCTGTCCGTCACAGCTCTCCGTGTTGCCGGGGAAGTTGTTGGGATTGGAATCATCACAGTCCCCGTTGGTTCCGTCGCCGCTGGAGCCGCAGGCGCTGTAGCCATCGCCGTCCTGATCCGTGTTCTCGGAGGTGTCGGGGTTGCAGTCGTTGTCCTCTCCGTCACAGCTCTCCGTGTTGCCGGGGAAGGTGTTGGCGTTCGCGTCATCGCAGTCGCCATTGGTGCCGTCGCCGCTTGAGCCGCAGATACTCAGTCCGTCGCCGTCCTGGTCTTCGTTTTCAGATGTACCGGGGTTGCAGTCGTTGTCCTGTCCGTCGCAGCTCTCCGTGTTGCCGGGAAAGTTGTTTCCGTCGTTGTCATCGCAGTCCGTGCCGCATGGAGCGGGGTCGTGACCATCACCGTCGTTGTCGGGGATGTCCTCGTCGATCACCGAATCACAGTCGTTGTCTTGGAGATCGCAGAGCTCCGGCGCTCCGGGGTGAATTTCGGGGCTGAGGTCGTTGCAGTCCTCGCCGTTGTCTACGTAGCCGGCAGGTTGAGCGCAGTCTTCGGTCCAAACGGCAGGGTTTCCAAACCCATCACCGTCCGTGTCGATGAACCACTGCTCACTTGGACAGGCGTCATCGTCGTCGCCCGAGGCGTCATCGTCGTCGCCCGAGGCGTCATCGTCGTCGCCCGAGGCGTCATCGTCGTCGTCCCCAACGTCGACACTTGGATCGGCATCTACATAGCTGTCTGCGCCGTCCGCGATGGAGTAGACGAGATTCTTGAACAGCGCCTGACCGCTCTCGGTCAGGTGGGGGCCGTCGGCTCCTCCCACCGATTGATGCCACGCCCAATAGACGAGGTGCCCGTGTGTGAATGAGCGCTCTCGGGCGATCAGGTGACCGGGGTCGCTGACTGATTCTAGGGCGATGGAGTACAGGGCTAGAGGTGTCTCCGACACGGCTGTGGAGGCGAGCACGCCGGCCTGCAGTGAGGCGAGAGTCGAGTTGTAGATGGTGGCAGCATCGTCGTCCCAGCCAGGCATGCTGGTGACGTCATTGGGCTCGTACCATTCGGGGTTGGGTGTCGCTGCATTGGGCGCCGCCACCACGCGAGGGTCCTGGAGTTGGTTGTCGCTGGAGCCAAAGTCCACAAGCTCATAGTCGGGGTCATCGGCGAAGGCGTTGTCGTAGTCGAACACCGTGTTGATGACCGTGTCGGGGCCCGACCCTAGAGCGCTCATCAGCGCTCGCCCTCCCTCCCCCATCAGCAGAAAGTCCACCTGATGATCGAGCAGGGCGACCTCCAGGGGAGCGGGGTCGCCATACCAGTTGCCCATCTCTCCCGTGTCTGCGGTCACGATGATCGCGCTGAAGTGACCGAAGTGGTGGCCCTCCTGCAGGTCGGCGATGTCGAGCCAGACAGGGCAATAGCCAGCGCCTTGGTCGATGTTGTGCAGCATGGACGAGATGTGTTCGGCCTCGGCCCCATCGGAGAAGACGATCCCGACCGGGCTTGCGTCCTCAGAAATCAGGCCATTGCAGTTCAAGTCATTGGGTTCACCGTTGAAGCAGTTGTCCAGTGCAAAGGGGTGAATCGATGGATCCTCATCGTCACAGTCTTCCTGGGCGCCAGTGACAGGACAGGAGCTAAAGCCATCACCGTCGAAGTCCATGCCGGGGAAAATGTCGTTGTTCTGGTCGTCGCAGTCGGGCGCGCTCCCGTCCTCCGGGCAGGCGACGAAGCCATCACCGTCTTCATCAGAATTCAGGCCCGGAAAGAGGTCCGGATTGTTGTCGTCGCAGTCCGCTGGTTGGTCGTGCAGGGCGCAAAGCGCGTACCCATCACCGTCTTCGTCCACTCCGGGATGGATGGATGGTTCCCAGTCGTTGCAGTCCTCGGTCTTGTTGCCGCCGAGGCACAGCCCCCAGCCATCTCCATCGTTGTCTACACCGGGGTACACATTCTCGTTGGTGTCATCACAGTCGACGACCTGACCATCCTCGCAGCGGATCCAGCCGTCACCATCGTCATCCCGAGGGTCGCTGGACCCGACCCCAGGGTCGCTGTCATCACAGTCCCCCCCCACGACCACCAACTCTTCGTGGGGGCAGGCCAGTCCCGCGAAGTATCCGCCGACCCCATCCCCGTCCAGATCCTCGAAGAAGGGCACACGCAGTCCGTTGTCGGTGTCTCCGTCTTCGTCTGCGCGACCGTCGCAGTTGTCATCCATGCCATTGCAGACCTCGACAGCACCCGGATGGACCTCTGGCAGACTGTCGGCGCAGTCCACGGGAATGGGGAGGCCGGGGGTATCGGAGTCTTTCCCGTAGACGAGCGTCATGTATCCCTGTGGGGGAGAGCATCCATTCGTCTGATGTTGGTCGTTGGGGTTGGGGGATCCATCGCCGTCCCCATCGAGTCGCCAATGGCGCTCCCGCGCTTCGTCGTTCCCTATGCGGCCATCGCAGTCCTCGTCTAGGCCGTTGTCACAGGCGTCATACATGTTGGGGTGGACGTCGGGGTTCGTATCGTCGCAGTCCTCGGGGGTGGGCCAACCATCGCCGTCGCAGTCGAAGCAGGCATCTTCGCCTGGGAGCAGGTCCCCAAGCTCGAACTCATACCCACACGCAGACAGTGCGAGGACGACGAGCGCGCAGCAACAGGAAAGGGGTAGCCGCATGCCAAGGATGATAGCGGCCTTTGGGGTGTCGCTAGCAGTGACCACTCGGAGTCGATCGAGCTACGACAGGTCCATCTGTTGGTATTGGCCTTCAGGCTTTTGGGCCAGCATCTGCCAGGCGGTGGACACCGAGCGTCGGAATTCCTGCAGGGACTTCATGCGACCGAGCGTCCGGGCCGCGAACATGGGCCGATAGTAAAAGCGCACATAAGCCAACTGGGTGAGCTCCTGGATCTCAGCCTCTGTCATGGCACAGCCAGGCCTGGGAATGTAGCTGTCGTAGCTCTCATCCAGGATGTAGTTCCGCCAATAGTCTTCGCCGAATTCCTCGAGATACATGTCGTAGAGCTGAGTTCCGGGCATGGGGGTGACCTTGGAGAACTGGGCGTAGTCGAGATCCATGGACAGCGCATAGCGAATCGTCTGTCGTACCGTCGACGCATTGTCCCCGGGGTTGCCCACCATGAAGTAACCGAACACGTCGATACCGGCCTCCTTGGTGTCCCGAACAGTGTCCCGAGCTTGGTCGAGGTCGGCCGCCTTCAAGAGTGTCTTGAGGACCTCTCGGTTGCCGCTCTCCAGCCCGTAGTAGATGCGCACACAGCCAGCCCGCGCCATCCACTGCAGCATCTCCTTGCTGATGCAGTCGACGCGAGTCCGTGCGGCCCAGATGACATCCAGCTTGCGGCGCACCAACTCCTGGCAGATCTCGATGACTCGTGGCTTTTGGATGGTGAATGCCGAGTCAAAGAAGTCGAACTCGCGGATGCCATATTCCTTGAGGGCGAGCTCGATCTCGTCCGCCACGTCTACCGGAGTTCGGGGTCGGAACTTCAAGCCCCCCTGTTCGCAGAAGATGCAACGGTATGGACACCCCCGGCTGGTCATGAGGCAGGAGAAGTTCTTGTACTTGCTGATGAACGAGTAATAGAGGCTGTTGTCTTGGAGGTGACGGGCGGGCCACGCTGCGTCCGAGATGTTGGCCAGAGTCGGAGCGTTTCCGTTGTACACGGGGGTTCCGTCGGAGCCACGCCAGACCAGCCCCTTGATGCCATCCAGGGGCTGGCGGTTCATCAGCGCGTGCAGGAGCGGGGGCAGGGTCATCTCTGCCTCACCGGTTACCCCGTAGTCGAGGCACGTGTGTGTCATGGACTCGGTGGGGTACATGCCCATGTGGACGCCCCCCACGATGGTCGGTACGTCGACAACCTCTTTGATGGCCCGGACCCAGGACAGGGTCTGGTAGAAGAGGTAGGTGGTGATCGTGTAGCCGATGAAGTCCGGCCCGAACTCCTGCAGGCGTGCCGTTGTTTCTTCGAGCGTTAGGTTCTCGGCGTTGACGTCGATGTACTGCACCTGCACACCGTGTTGCTCGAGGCAGCCAGCAACGTAGAGCAGGGACAGCGAGGGAAAGACACCGTAGTTCTCCTTCACCGCCTTGATGCCTGGTTCGTTCTTGATTGCGCCGTAAGGTGGGTAGACCAGAGACACTTTCAGGCCACTTAGATCAAATCGCTCCACGGTGGCGAACCTCCTGACTCTTCCTACGGCGGCCATCAAGTGCCGCCTGTGACGGGTGCCTTCTGGCCCCTGCTGAATGACACGATAGCCTGGCATCTCGCTGGCTGCACGGGAGTTCGGTAAGCATCGGTGTGAGCACGACGTCTCCCTCGCTTCCTCTACACTCTGGTTCTTGATGAACAAGGACCGATTTGTTGTGCCCGTCGTGGTCCTAGCCTGGACTGTCGCGCTCGTGTTGACGACGTCGTGGTGGCTCGAACGCAACGATTTGCCCAACGGGTTTCAGAACGAGGCTGACCACCTCTACACCCTGACCGAGGTGTTCTTTCGCTTTCGGGACAACTCGTACGCAGACGCCCATCAGGCGATCTGGGGGGAGTACTACCCCCCCTTGCCCCACGCGGTCGCTTCTCTAGGACTCAGCGCCTTTGGACGCTCCCGGGCCGTGGCGACTCTCTCGTTGAGTGCATTCTTGCTGATCTTACTGGCCGCCACAGGCTGGCTGGGCGGACGCATTCGTGACGGACCCACTGGGGCGCTGGCGGTCACACTGCTCGCCCTGTACCCCTCCATCTTCGGGAACATGCGCCGCTACGAACCCAACCTGGCGGTGTCGGCTCTGGTGGCCCTGGCGCTCGCATTGATCGTCGTGCGGGGCGGCATGCGTGGCCGCGGAACCGCTGTTCTCTTGGGGGTGGTCTGTGGGTTCGGCATGTTGGCCGATCGCGTGGTTTTTGCGGTCTATCTATTGCTTCCGCTGCTGATTGACCTGCTCCGTGGCAGGAATGAGGGGCGTGCTGCCTTCGCGGCTCGCCTGCGGGATTGGGCGATTGCGGGGGGCGTGGCCACCTTGCTGTGCGGTTACTACTACTCGAACTTTTTTCGCATAGGCAGTGGCCACCTGCACGAGGTGCTGAGTCAAGTGGGAGGCGAGATCGATGCGACTGGGAACGAAACGAGTGTTGTTCCTACCTGGGGCTTGAGGGGGCTCCTCTACTACCCGCTGGCATGGTTGGATTGCCAGATGGGGCTCGCGCTCGGTGGCCTGACCTTGCTCGGGATCGGTGGCTATTTGGTTCGAGGACGGAAGTCGATAGCGGCGGACTCGAGGAGCTTGCTCGAGGCGTGGTTGTTCGGCGGACTCCTACTGTTCACGCTACTGGGCAAGAAGCAGCCCTTTTACTCGATTCCGCTGTTGGCTCCGGCGGCGCTGTGCGCTGCGTGTGGACTTCGCGCCCTGCCGCGCCCCGGACTTAGGATGGCGGTGGGTGCTCTCGTCCTGGTTCTTGGAGTGCATCAGCTTGCCTTTCTCACGACACATCGAGGCTTGGTGCCGAGCCCCGGACGCTGGGCCTGGATGGCTGGGGCTTCTCCTTTCCCCGATCGGTGGCTGGGCTACGAATACACTCAGGCGGCCGCGCCTTTCCCGCAACGACTGAGACTCGATCACGCAGCACAGCTCTGTAGCGACGAGCGAGCGCGGACCGGCAAGCCCTACATTTATCTGTTCAGCGAAGGTGGAGGAGCCGAAGAAGGTCAGGTTATGCCGACTCTGCGCCTCTATCTGGACAGTCGGAAGGTGGAGGGCTTTCGGAAGTCGCCGCCTGAGGCGCTGGTAGAGAACGCGCCAGTTGCCGGCTGTTTTGTGTACATCGGGACCGAGGGGCGGAGCTGGCCAACAGGGGCATCGCTGGCAGCCACCATGCGTCGGTTCTCAGCTGGAGAGCCTCAGCCTGCAGTGATTGACTTGTTGTCCTCGCTTGAAGCTAGAGCAAAGGTTTTGGGCTCGTGGATGGGTGCGGCCGGTGAGGAGGTGCACGTCTACGCCCTTGGCGAAGGTGGCTGAGAGGCCCCAAGTTCCAAGAGGGAATCTTCGACTAAGGCGGCGAGTGGCTGCTAGCATCGTTGATCGGCGCTGCGATCCGGGCCTTTGTGCGGTCTGGGCTCACGGGGAGCTGCATGGGGCCTGTTCACCGATATCATCCTCTGTGGTCCTTTGGCTTGCTGCTTGTGTTGCTCGGTTTCGCGGGCCCCTCAGGCTGTGTCCAGCCCGATTCAATCATCAGCATTGGCGTTCGATCACTCTCTTTTGTGCGGTCCGCCCGTGTCATTGATGAGGCCGCAGAAGAAGGGGGCCCCCTCCTACCGCACTTCTATCCCGGTGAGGTGCCGGAACGCGGGGTTCCCCTGCTCAACACTGGGGACATTGACCTTCCAGTGGAAGTGTTCTTTGCAACGGACAACGCCGAGGCTCCCCATGCCGCGGCATTCCAGTTGACCAATCAAGCGGCTACTGATCTGGAGGCACCCTACAACTTCCTCATCTCCCGAAGATCCAACCTGGTCCTCTCTGTGCAGTTCTATGGGGAGGTTGTGGGAGTGAACCTGGGCCGGCTCGTCATTCGTAACGAGGAGAAGGGCTTCTATGAGGAAGTCGTCCTCCAGGGCGAGGTGGACTGTGTCTCGCTGGATACCGACCAGGATGGGGTTGGCCTGGACGCCGATCACGATGGTTACTGCACCGGCGAGGACCTCGTGGATGCGGACTGCAATGACGATCGGGAGGCCGGTGGCTACTACGCCAATCCCGGAGCCACCGAGGTGTGTGAGGACGGCGACCAGATTGACAATGATTGTGACGGCACCGCTACCAAGCTTGTCGATCTCGATGGAGATGGCGTCTGCGCGTTGGGCTCCTCGTGTGCGGCCACCGAGGCCGAGCTGCTGGAACTCTGCAACACGAACGACGAGGGCGAGGGAGACTGCGACGATACGAACCCAACGCGGTTTCCAGGCAACGATGAGGTGTGCGAGCCCGGGCCTGTCGGTGTCCAGGTAGACAACAACTGCAACACAGTCGACGACTACTTGGAGATGCCGGCCTACTACCTGGACCTGGATGGGGATGGCTTTGTTGATCCCAACAGCGACGAGATCCTCAACTGTGGCGGCCCTCCCGACCAGAACCATGCAGCAGCCATTCCGAATCCGGACTACGACCCCAGTGACTCGGGTGGTGATGGCGACGACGACGACGACGACGATGACGGTGATGATGACGACAGTGCCTCTGCGAGCACTGAAACGGTCAGCACGTGCGCCGGAGAGTTCCTGTGGGACTGTAATGACAACGACCCGCAGTCTTTTCCTGGGGCTCCGCAGCTGTGTGATGGCGCCGACAATGACTGTGACTGCGTCGATGATGTGATCGACGGTGTCCCCGACCGAGACGAAGACAATGACTTGCGCCCCCTGTGCTCGGGCCAGGACTGCGATGACACAGACGCCACCAGTTATGAAGGTGCTCCTGAGCGTTGCGATGGTGCGGACAATGATTGCGACGGCGCTACCCCAGCGGATGAATTCGACGACGACGGCGATGGATACGTGGAATGCCTACCCGATCCGTTAGTGCTGTGCCTTTGCGCTGGAGGGGCCAATTGCTCGGAGCTGGTCGCGCCTGACGGACAGTGCCTTCCCGGTGGGGACTGCGATGACGAAGTTGGCGGTGCGGCGGTCAACCCTGGGGCTTTGGAAGACCCCTGTGACGGCTTGGACAATGACTGTGATGGTCTTCTGGACGACACCGAGCGCGATGCAGACGAAGACGGTCATTCCATCTGCGAGGGAGACTGTGATGACTCCAACGAGTCCATCCACCCGGGCGCCCCCGAGCTGTGTGATGCACAGGACAATGATTGTGATGCTGACTCGTTGGCTGCGGCTTTGGGCCTAGGTGGTCAGGTAGGAGACATCGATGGGGACGGCCTGTGGGATGACCTGGACGACGATCTGGACGGAGATGGGATCGAGAATTCGGCGGATGATGATCGGGACGGAGACCAGTACACCGACGCAGGAATGACACAAGAGTTTGATGGGGTGGTCACAGGCGGCGCTGCGGGTCAGCCCTTTGGCTCGGGCAACCCACTCTTACTCCTGCTTAGCGTCGACGTGGTGGGAGAGATCGTCGACGCCAACGTCGAGGTGGTCATCGATCACGATGAGCTGGATGACGTGCGTCTGGTGCTGTCGGCGCCCGATGCCACGAGCCTGATTCTTGTGGGTGGCTCCGTGGCGGCTGATGGTGAAGACTTCAACGGCACCGTCTTTGATGACGAGGCGCCACTCGCTTTCGCCGATAGCTTGGCGCCCTTTGTGGGTGCCCATCAGCCAGAGGACCCCCTCTCAATTCTTGACGGGAGCACGTCGTCGGGCTCGTGGACTCTTACGGCCATCGATCAGGACGACAACCTGGTGGGTGGTGCGATTCTGGCGTGGTCCTTGATCTTGGAGTTGGGGCCTGATCCCGACTCCAATGGTGATGGCATTCCCGATGTGGAAGAAGACAACGATACGGATGGCTTCGTCGAGTGCGCCGAAGAGACTGAGCCGCTGCCGCCAGGCTACACGGGCATCGTGGGATATGCGGGCGGCTCGGACTGCAACGATGATCCCGACGATCCCAACGCAGCGTCCATCTATCCGCGAGCGCCAGAGTTGAGCGATTCCTATACGGACTTCAGTGATCCCGATAATCCAGTGTTCGTGCCGGTGGACAACCAGTGTCCGGGAGACCCGGGCTACGGCACCCTCTGTGATGACCAGTTGCCCACGTCAGTTGCCGACTGCAGCGCAGGGCTCGTGGCTTGTTATGCATGCAACGGCAGTGAGCTGGACTTGGATTTGGATGGCTACACGCCGGCCGACAACGACTGCGACGATCAGAACGAATATGTGGCGCCCGGCAACCCGGAGATCTGCGATGGCCTGGACAATGACTGTGATGGACAGATCCCCGCTTGGGAGCTGGACCTCGACGGCGACTCGTATGTGAATTGCTGGCCACCACCGGATGTCCCCACCGACCTCTTGGGTGGTGGGGACTGTGATGACAATGCGTCGGACATCAACCCGGGACAGCTGGAGTCGGGCAACAACATTGATGATGACTGCGACGGCGTGGTGGACGAGGACACGTTGTCGTTTGATCTCGATGGGGACGGCTTTGACCCCTGTGATGTAGGCGACGACCCCGCTGAGTGCGACTGCGACGATGGTGACTCTACGGTCCATCCCGACGCCGATGAGTTGTGTGATGAGCGTGACAACAACTGTGATGGGCAGCTGGGAGACGGCACCTCCGGTGAGCCCGATGAGCGAGATCAGGATCTGGATGGTTACACCATCTGTGGAGACGGTGACTGCCTCGACAGCGATGTGCAGCTCAACAGCGAGTACGGCTACCCCCTCGGTCAAAACGGGATGGAGGTTGCTCATGCCATCCACCCGTCTGCGTTTAACTTCTGCGACGGTTGGGTGAATGACTGCTCACAGACCGAGGGCCTCTTGGCATACGTGCCGTCAGCGGGACATCACGCGGATGAGTCCGACGAGGATGCAGATGGTTATGTCGAGTGCGTTGATATCGATGCGGCGAATGCGCTGGTGGGTGAGTGGCGGGACAACTCAGAGCACGCGAACCAGACCCTCTTTGGTGCCAACGACTGCAACGATGATGAGACCAACGACTACGCTGACTCGATCAATCCAGGAGCGGTGGATGTCTGTGACGGTTACGACACGGACTGTAGTGCCGGCTCAGGAGACTCCGAACCGGACGAGCTGAGCGAGCAGGACAACGACTTCGATCAGTACATCGACTGTGCCGACTTCGTGTTGACCAGCACGGCGACCAACGGTGTCGGTCAGACGGGAGAGGCTCTTCTCGGTGGTGATGACTGTCGGGACGTCGAGCTCTCGGTGGGGCCCTGGTCGGATCGCATCTATCCCGGTGCGGTCGAGGTGTGTGACGGCTGGGATACCGATTGCAGCACCGGCGACTATGAGACGCCCGAGGTCACAGCGGAGCACGATGACGACGGTGACCAGTACATGGAATGTGAGGCGGTGACCGATCCAGACTGGGAGCAGCCACCGAACATCATCAGCGGTGACGACTGTCTCGACGAGCTTCCGGCGACGAACTCCTATGCCAACCAAGTCAATGTGGCCGCTGTTGCAGAGGTCTGTGATGGCTGGGACACAGACTGCAGCACAGGCACATCGACTCCCGAGGACGTCAACGAGCTTGACGAGGATGGTGATTCCTACATCGAGTGTGATCTGGTTCAGGGGGTGGGCGTGGTGCTCCCCACAGGCCTGGATGGAGGCAGCGACTGCCTGGACGAGCTGACGTTGGCCTATGCCAATGCGGTCCACCCCAACGCCGCGGAGGTGTGTGACGGCTACGACACAGACTGCAGTACGGCGAGTCCGGAGCCGGAGTTGGCTTCGGAGCAGGATGACGATCTCGATCGGTATATCGAGTGCGCGGATTTTGTTGGAAGCACGACGGCGACAAACGGTGTGGGACAGACCGGCGACCTGCTGCTGGGTGGGGACGACTGCCGTGACGAGGACCTGGCCACCTCGCCGTGGTCGGATCGCATCAACCCGGGTGCTGCCGAGCTCTGTGACGGCTACGACACCGACTGCAGTACGGGCAACTTCCAGGGAACTGAGGTTCAGGAGGAGGCTGACGACGATGGTGACCAGTACATGGAGTGTGAGGCGGTCACGGATGGAGACTGGGAGCTTCCAGCGGGCATCGTCGGAGGTGACGACTGCCTGGACCTGGCGACAAATACGTACAGCGCTCAGGTGAATCCAGCGGCGGCAGAAGCCTGCGACGGCTACGACACCGACTGCAGCTCGGGCAACTCCGACCCGGACCCCGTTGCCGATGCCAGCGAGATCGACGAAGACGCTGACGGCTACATCGAGTGCGGGCCTTTGGTCACTGGAGCAGAGTCCACCGGGCCCCAGAACCTAGTCGGTGGCGAGGACTGCCTGGACGTCTTGGTGACAGCAAACTCGTACTCGGCCTCAGTCAACCCGGGCGCGACGGACGTCTGTGATGGCTACGACACCGACTGTACTGGTGGGGCCGCGGACTCGGACCCCGATGACCCGGACGAGAATGATGACGACCAGGATGGCTACATCGTGTGCCCGGCTTTTGTCTCGGCTGCTGCGGGCACCGGAGTGCAGGACCTGACCGGCGGGGGGGACTGTCTCGATGACAGCGTTGCGGTCAATGCGTGGTCGGATGATGTCAACCCGGGGGCTGCCGAGCTCTGCGACGGCTACGACACGGACTGCAGTACAGGCTCCCTGTTGCCTCCGGACAACCTGCTGGAGCGAGACCAAGATTTCGACACGTACTTCGAGTGCTCGGCGGTGACAGATGCTGACTGGCAGGGCGACAAGCCCCCGGGCATCGTGGGGGGCGACGACTGCCTAGACGACACCTCCAACCCCTACACCGATCAGGTGAACCCTGGGGAGAGTGAGGTGTGTGATGGCTACGATACGGACTGTCTGGATGGTGGCGTCCCCTCTGGCACCTCTAGCCCAGAAGACCCGGCGGAGGTCGACCAAGACGCGGATGGCTATATCGAGTGCGCTGGCTTTGTGGCGGCTGCAGCCGGAACTGGAGTGCAGAACCTGACGGATGGAGACGATTGTCTCGACGAGTTGGTCACGGTGAACAGCTACAGCGCCCAGGTGAGTCCAGCGGCTACGGAGGCCTGCGACGGCTATGACACCGACTGCAGTGCCGGCAGCTCCGACCCAGATCCCGTGGCCGATGCCAGCGAGATCGACGAGGACGCTGACGGCTACATCGAGTGTGGTCCTTTGGTGGCTGGATCCGAACTCACCGGGGCCCAGAACCTCAGCGGTGGTCTGGACTGTCTCGACGATCCGGGGAACACCTACTCGGATGAGGTCAATCCGGGGGCTGTCGAGGTCTGCGACGGCTACGACACGAACTGCACGGGCGGCGCCTCGGACGCCGATCCAGACATCGCTTCGGAGTTGGATGAGGACCTGGACCAATACATTGAGTGCTCCAGTTGGCAGAGCGCGAGCACGGCGCTCAACGACAACGGAGACCCGCTGCTGGAGGGCGACGACTGTCTGGATGTGGACACCTCCACCTATTCAGCCTCAGTCAATCCCGGTGCGACCGAGGTCTGCGACGGTTACGACACCAACTGCAGCTCAGGCAGCTCGGAGCCAGACTTCGTCACCGAGCGGGATGACGACGGTGACCAGTTCATCGAGTGCGCGGGCTTTGTCTCGGCGACCGATGCGACCAATGGCACGGGTGTCAGTGGCGAGCCCATCCTCGGCGGCCAAGACTGCGACGATGCCGACGACGTGAACTTCCCGGGCAACTCAGAGGTCTGCGATGGCCAGGACAATGACTGCAATGGCCTGGATGACGCTGGCAATGCTGGGGTGGATGAAGAAGAGACCGACAATGACGCCGACGGCCAGAGCGAGTGTCAGGGAGACTGCGACGATACCGACGTCGCCAACTTCGATGGCAACCCAGAGATCTGTGACGGCCAGGACAACGACTGCTTGGGCGGTGCGGACTTTGTGACGTCGAATGACGATGGTGGCGGCGAGGGCGACAGCGACTCGGACACGAGCTTGGACTGTGCAGACTGTGACGATGGGGATGCGGCGAACTTCCCGGGCAATGATGAGACCTGTGACGGTCAGGACAACAACTGCAACTTCCTGGATGACGCTGGCAACCCGGGAGTGAATGGCGAAGAGACGGACAACGACACGGACGGCCAGAGCGAGTGTCAGGGGGACTGCGACGATACTGACGCCGCCAACTTGACGGGCAACCCGGAGATCTGCGATGGCCAGGACAACGACTGCATAGGCGGTGCGGACTTTGTGACGTCGAATGACGATGGGGGTGGCGAGGGCGACAGTGACTCAGACTCGGTGCTCGATTGTGCCGACTGCGACGATGGTGATGCGGCGAACTTCCCTGGCAATTTGGAGGTCTGCGACGGCCAGGACAATGACTGCAACTTCTTGGATGACGCTGGCAACGCGGGTGTGAATGGCGAAGAGACGGACAACGACGTGGACGGCCAGAGCGAGTGTCAGGGGGACTGCGATGATGCCGACGCCGCCAACTTTCTGGGCAACACCGAGCTCTGTGACGGCCAGGACAACGACTGTCTGAGCGGCGCGGACTTCGTAGCCACAGTTGATGACGGGGGCGGCGAGACCGACAGCGACTCGGACTCTGTGCTCGATTGTGCCGACTGCGCGGACGGCGATGCGGCCAACTTCCCGGGAAATACCGAGGCCTGTGACGGTCAGGACAACGACTGCAATGGGCTGGATGACGATGGCAACCCAGGGGTGGATGGGGAAGAGACGGACAACGACACCGACGGCCAGAGTGAGTGTCAGGGGGACTGCGACGATGGGGATGCGGCCAACTTCACGGGCAACCCCGAGCTCTGCGACGGTCAGGACAACGACTGCAATGGGCTGGATGACGAGGGCAACCCAGGGGTGGATGGGGAAGAGACGGACAACGACGTGGACGGCCAGAGTGAGTGTCAGGGGGACTGCGACGATGGAGATGCGGCCAACTTCACGGGCAACCCA
>PBPL01000008.1 GCA_002724675.1 Deltaproteobacteria bacterium
CGGGCAGCGCTCCACGGGTTTTGGGACGCTTGAGATGGCTCAGAGCCTCTCGGGAGTCAGCACCTGCGGCTGCTCCATACAAGGCCGAAGCCCACACTCTGTCGCGATGCTCGCGCTCACGAGCCTCTTTCTCCTCGCCATGGGCAGGCTCAGGCGGCACCTCATCCCCAACCCAACGACAGGAGCAAAGCCATGACCATCAGACATCTCAGCCTCACCACCCTGCTCTGGACCGTGACCAGCCTGGCGATCATGGCACCAGCTCTCGCCAACGCGCCCGTGTCGATCACGGTCGCCACGCACACGACGCTGAACGAAAAGGACGCGAAGCGACTGGCAAAAGTCGAAGGCATGCCGCAGGTCGAGACACAGCTTGCCGCTGCGCTAGCCAAGGCCGGGGCGACGGGAATCTCTGTCCGTGTGGAGGTGGACGAGTTCCGCCTTCGAACACAGAAGCAAATCAGCTGGGGCGGCCTGGCATCGGGCGGTGACTACATCGGCGCTCAAGTCATCATCACCCCCGAGGGCGGCCAACCCAGCACCCGCAAGGCCAAGGGGGCCCTGGTGACCGGCAGTATTGCGGGCAAGGAGCCCAAGCGATTGGCCAAGATCGTCGAAGGTCTCGTCGCCGATATCGTCGCGGGCCTCTAGCCGCAGACAGTAGGACCTGGAACAAGGCAGTGGCACGCCACTGCAGGAGTCCAGCTTCCAGGAGATGCCTGGACCCGGCTGCTCTGGGTGCACGCACTTCACACAGCGGGAGGCCTCCTACGGATCACTACCCTGACCTGCGCTCAGCCCCCTCAAATGGAGCGGAGAAAGGCCAGGAGCGCAACGCGTTCCTCCGCAGTCAGGGCCAGCCCAAATTCATGCCCCGGCTCGGTGCGCTCCGGATCGAAGAGCATCTCTAGAGTCTCCACAGCCCCATGATGCAAGTAGGGGGCTGTCCGACCCACGCCGCGGAGGCTCGGGATTCGGTAGTTCCCAGTCCATCGCACAGCGCTCTGTCCAGCCCCGGGATCCGTGCCGATCTCGTCAACAGTGACCACGCGATCCGAGGTGTACAGCGGGGGGACATGACAGTTGGCGCAGCCCGAGTCGTAGAACACCTGCTGGCCTTGCTTCGCCTCGGGACCAGGGGCTTCGTCCAGGGGCGTAGGGGCCGGCAGCGACTGGAACCAACGCGCAAGAGCCCACGACAGCACCCGCGGGATGCGCGTCCGACCGCTGTCTGCCGTGATGAACAGGGTCTCGCAACGAACCGCCAAGGTGGCTGTGCCCCGATGGTGCCAGTTGGCATTGTGGTGCAAGAAGGGAAGATCAGCGAGGCCCCCGAAGTCTGGTAGCGCATAGGGGTTGAACTCCTGGTCCGACAGGACATCGGTACGACCAGGGCCCAACCGCTCTAAATCCGCCGCCTCCGTCGAGTCCAGCTCGGGCGGAAGGCCCCCTTCTTGAGTGTCCATGACCAACAGGCGGGCTAAGCCGACGTCCATGTCCCTGTTGGATAGAACGGCAGAGAGGGAGCCGTCCGGTTGGAGACTTGCATGGCACTGGGCACAAGTGGGAGCTACCGCGACACCACCCGCCCCGTCATCCACGAGACGAAGTCCGACCCAGACACCATCGTCCTGGAGAAAGCCTGTCTCCTCCAGAGCTCCGGGCAAGCCCACGAGAGCCGTATAGATGGGGTCGGGGCGCAGTGGATATTGGAAGAAGACCCGGCGACCGAGGTCGAGCCATTCGGAGTCCGTCGCCGGGATGCTCTCCGGCTCAAGGCGGGCAGCGGAGTCGGCTTCGAACACCAAGTCCGCTCCGGCAGCAAGGAGGTCTGCCTCATCTAATGAGAGCGGTAGCGAAGGAGCATCCCCTGGCGGAAGCACATCCCAGCCCACACCTTCCAGACCGTAGAGAGCTAGCCGTTCCTGAGCGTACTCATTGTTGCTTTCGGTCAGGTCTCGCTCTAAGACACCTCGACGATAAGCGACCTCTTCCATGTAGCGGACAGGATCATCGGCAAGACCCGGCGCGACTTCGAGAGCCTCCGGGGCACACCCAACAGCGACACCCAGAACAAAGAGGGCGATGCCCGGTGCTCGACTCCGATGCACTCGAGCCATGAGCTTTCCCAAAGGAGGACAACTCGCGCGCCCGGGAACGTCACGAGTCAGGCTGAGCACAGCAGGTCAGTCATCGGTTGGGCAACAAGCACGAACCAAAGCCAAAGAAAAGGTGACAGCCGAACAATCGATGCGCAACTTGCCATCGTAACAGCAGCCCAGCCTCTCGAACTGCTCGCCTTCCTTGTCGACGTTCCCCTTTTCTTCTGGTTACATGCCTGACATGGGCGCATCACAGCGGAGAGTCACATTGAGCGCGCGGAGACGCATCGTGGGGTGCTTGGCAAGCATCGCGATGCTGTTCGTCGCTTCTGGCTGCAATGACTCCGATCAGACCCTCCGTCTCGCGGCCCATGACCTGGTACCGGTACCGGCGATTCATGACTTCGGGCTGATCGGGGTCGGCTCGAGTGTCGATACCCCTATTCGGCTACAGAACCTAGGAGCGGGCACAGCCACCGTCGCCACAGTGACTCTTGCCGGAAACGGCGAACCCCATTTCCTCTTACCGGCAGCCTGGAGCGGCGACATTGGTGGCGGGGCCAGCCAGGAGCTCGCGGTGGTGTTCGAGCCGCAAGAAGCCGGGACGTTCCAGGAAACCCTGATTGTGTCCATCGAGGGACAAGACGAGGTCACCAGCTTTGAGGTGGAGTTCCGGGGCCAGGGAGTCGAGTCGGCACTCATTGCCTGGCCTGCTCTCCTGGACTTCGGTCCAGTCCAAGCAGATGCGAGTGAAGATCGAGACATCACCCTAGAGAACATCTCCCACGTGGCGATCTCCATCTACGGCGTCGCGCTCCAAGGTGACGATCAAGGCTTCGCGGTCCCCCCACCGTCGGACTTCCCCACCTTCCCCTGGATCGTCGAGGCAGAGGCACAGTTGGAGCTAGAGGTCGAGTTCTCAAGCAGCGGAGACGACCCACAAGACGCCGAACTGTACTTCCTCGGGAGCGATGGCCTCGACCTAGGGCTGTCTGTCGACCTGAGAGCAAATCAGTGCGAAGGTTCCGCGGATCCAGGCTGGGACGCCGACAGTGACGGCTTTACAGCCTGTGGTGGGGACTGCGACGACCACGACTCAACTGCCAACCCGGGCGGGGTCGAGGTGGGCGATGGGGTCGACAACGACTGCAACGGACAAGTGGACGAAGGCACAGAGCTCAGCGATGACGATGGCGACGGCGTCAGCGAAGTCGAGGGGGACTGCGACGACACATCGGCAGACTCCCACGCCGGAGCCCAGGAGGTTGCGGACGGAAGAGACAATGACTGCGATGGCCTGGTCGACGAGGGGACCTCCGCCGATGATGCCGACGGTGATGGCTATACCTCGTCTGGTGGGGACTGTGATGACGCAGATGCCGGACGTCATCCCGGCGCACCCGAAGATGGCTACGCGGCCCTTCCGAACGAGGGCGATGGTCTGGACAACAACTGCAACGGCACGGTGGATGAGGGAACCACTGTCTACGACGACGACGGGGATGGTTACTGTGAGTCTCTCGTAGGCTGCCTTGGCATCGCCCAACCCGGCGACTGCAACGACCAAAATGTGGACATCCATCCAGACGGCACCGAGATCTCCAATGGCATCGACGACAACTGCGACGGCATCGTCGACGACGGCACGGACATGCTGGATGACGATGGAGACGGCTACACCGAAGATGGCGGAGATTGCGACGACAGCGACCCCTTCATCTACCCTTCAGCATCCGAGATGCCCGATGGCATCGACAACGACTGCGACCTTGAGATCGATGAGAACACAAGTGCATGGGACGATGACGGAGACTGCTACTGCGAGGCGACAAGCTGTAGCGGCAGTGTGGAGCCCTCGTGTGCGTGGCCCCAGCCCGGGGACTGCAATGACGCCATCGACTACGACGGCGACGGGGTTCCCGACGGCGCTGCCATTCATCCCGGCGCCCCCGAGGGGGAGGCGTCTACCGACAATGGGGATGGCATCGACAACAACTGCAACGGGACTGTCGACGAAGGGACCAACTCCTTCGACGATGATGGCGATGGATTCTCTGAAGAAGGTGGCGACTGCAACGATGACCCCCCGCCAGGCGACGGCCTCGACTACTCCCCTGCTCTCTGGGATGACCCAGATGACCCCGAAGACACGGACTGTGACGGAGCTGCCGACTGAAGGGCTAGGCCCATCCTCTGTCCGCTGCACCCCTCGATAACAGCATGAGCGTACGGTTTCCTTGCACGATCAAGCCCCTGATCGACGGCGCCTGGCAGGCGAGATGCATGGCTTCGGCGATAGGTACTGTGGTCGTCGAAGCAGACAGTAGAGAGGAAGCCCTCGACCAAATGCGCGACGAGATCCGCTTCCGGGTGGAATTTTGTCCCTGCAGCGCTGTCGCCGACGACTACGTCCAGCTCGACGTGACCGAGCAATTCGATCGCCGTCACTCCCTAAATGGCGCTCCTTCCTAGCTCTTGGCGAGGCAACGGCAGCCGCCTGACCTCGAAGTTAACGCTGCTAGGCATCGTGGTGGCGACCGTCGGTGTCCGCGTGCTGAGTTCCTCAGCGCTCCCCGACCGTGCTCCCCCCAGGGTCCTCTTGCACAGGCCGTGGCAGCATCCGCCGCTCCTCGACCTGCTGACACTCCCCCTGGCGAACCATCGAGGAGCAGTCGCACTCGCCCTGTCGGTGGCTGCGGTACTGCTCTGTGGATTACTGGCCCGCGAAGCGCTCGGACGATGGGGCGCGCTGGCCACCATGGGCCTAGCCGCCCTTTGCCCCGCGCTGGTTTTCTCCGGGAGCTTCTGGGGACATCACGCTCCGGTCATTCCCGCCATCACACTGCTGGCTGTGCTGCTCGCTCGCCGTCTCTCCGCCAGTGGCCCCGTCTCCTCAGCCGCCATTGCCGCCGTCACCGCAGCCTCCCTGTTGTCCGACTGGCCGGCGTGGGCTCCCATCCTGGCCTGGACATGTTGGCTGGCTGTCTTTCGTCCACCGCAGGTCCCCAAGCCGGCGGCACGAGCGACCCTCAAGGGGCTGTGCTTGGGAATGGTCGCAGCGCTGCCCGTCTACGTCTGGATGCTGGTGGACATCGGAGACCCAGGCTTTGCCCTGGGGGCCAAGTCGGTACCCGTCGGCCTGGCGGCGCTCGAGTCGTTGCTCGACGCCGTCGCGGGGCTCTTCCTGGGCGATCCATCCTCGCTGTCGCTGGTGCTCCGATGTTCATGTGCTCTCGCGGTGATCGCTAGCCTCGCCATCGGGGGGGTGCGAGCAAGTCGCCACGGCAACCACTGTTGGTCGGCTGTTCTTCTGGTAGGCACCGCTGGCGCCTTCATCCCCGCTCTCGCCATCCACCCATGGCTGCCCATCGCCGCCGGCAAGAACCTCTGGTACATGACCCCCCTGGTTCTCTGTCTCGCCCTCTCGGCGGTCTGGCCTTCGTCACAGCAGCGAGGCGAACAAACAAAACGAGGAACCAGCGGGACCCTAGCTGCGACGTGAAGATAGGCCTCCAGCCTAGGGGCTGAGTCCCCGACCCGAGGGGCTTGACCCCAGGACACTTTGGACTCAACTCCGGTTTCATGCTACGTCGCAGGCGATGCACATCATCGCCTCACTCGTCGAACAGGGCTTCGTTCCCTACGCCTTCGGCAGCCGGGCCAATCTGGACCTGCTCGCTGACCGTCCTTTCGGCATTGACCTCCTGAAGCTGCCGGCAGATGACCCGGCCAACCTTCCCTTTCACCACTTCATCAATCGCTTGAATGGTCTCGCCTATGGAGGCCGAGACATGGGGATGCCTGCCTGGGTCCAGATTGACTGCGGCATCCTCCCCTCAGCTTTCCTGGGATTTGCAGTTCCTGCGGATCGGCTGCCGGAGCGCCTGAAGTGGCAACTGGCCATCAGTTCATACGACTCCCTGGTGCCGATCTCTGAGGCTATCTCGATTCCGACCGCGCAAAATGGCCGATGGATGAGCTACTCCATGTCCACCGTGATCCCGAGCCAACAGATTGGCTACGCGAGCAAATTATTGTCGCTGCGTGCGTACGGCTGCTCTTCCACGCTCGGAGTCGCGCAGTTCGACAACTATGCGCTACGCATTCACACTCGCTTCGGGGCACTGGAGCTCGTAGAGCCTCACGTCCCCTACCACACCTGCACCGTCAACTCCTTCGTCTACGCCTGCGATCTGCAGTCGGGCAAAGTACTAGACACCTTAGAACGGGGAGATGTGGTGCAGGTGGACCGAGAGGCGACGTTCATGCTCGCCGCCAAGGACACTGAGAAGATGCAGGACATGGCCCAGCGAGTCGCAGCGGGGGAGTGCCGTTACTGGCTGTTGCCCCCAGGCGCGGTCCGAACCGACGAGGGTATTCGCAACCCCATCTACGAAGAGCATCTCGGCTGAGCTTCAGCCGCACTCCGGCTCGTTCCAGAGACGAGCTAGGAGCCGGTGAAAGTGGTGAACAGCCACTTCGTGGCGCGGCGCATAGCGACCCGGGCGAAACATTCGGGAGCGAACCCCGCGCTGGACCGCCTCTACGACCTGCTCATCTTCCAACTCGACCGTGTCCAGGTCTCCACCCGCTCCCCCAACGGAGTCCCCATCGCACCAGGTGAATGCTCGGAAGCACACACGAGTGCGATGCAGACCCAGAGGCTGGACGGCGTTGACCGAGATCCCCCACGGATAGACATTGACCATCGTGGCGGGAAAGAGCCAGAAATAGAGAGCAGCGACCCGACTGCCAGCATCTGGGTGCCCACCGGGCAGCTCAAGGGTAGGCGTGCCCTCGGCGGCGACTCCTACCTGGAGGCTGCCCCAGGGAAATGTCTCGACCCGATAGCTGCTCCAGTCCAGTTGCTGCCCCAGGGCTGGATGCACAAAGGGAATGTGCAGTCCCTCAAGGTAGTTGTCGCAGTAGAGCGCCCAGTTCGCGTTGACCTCGTAGTCTCGGCTTCCAGCTGGCACGGGCGTCAGGCTCTGCAGGGGAAGATGTTCAAGGCGCGACCTGAGAGGAGCCAACCACTGGTCAACAGGCTGGTGTGGCTCTATGGCGGCAAACCGGATCGGCCCCCAAGTACCGGTTGGAATCTCGGGCAGGTCTTCATCCCCACCCGGAGCGGCCTCGCCCTCAAAGCCCGGCGAGCCACGAACACAGCCCCTCAGATCAAAACGACGACCATGGTAAGCACAGCGAATCGATGGGCTCTCGCACGCAGCCTCCAGCAACACTCGGCCGCGATGAGTACAGACGTTGGACAGAAGACGGCTTGTTCCATCCTCGTGTCGAGCCATGAGGACGGGCTCTTCCAATGAGCCGGGAAGTAGCCATCCTGGCCACGCTCCGAGTCCAGGGTCACCGGCGAGGCCCCCGTGCCCGTCAAGCTCCACGAGATGCCACGTGCGGGCAAGAACCCGCTCCAACAAGACCTTGTACGCCTCAGGGTCATTGTAGAACCACCCGGGCAGGCTCCTGGCCTCGGCTAGCGTCTCCGCAACCTCGAGCCGTGACTGGCCCCTACTCACGGTGCCGCATCCGCCTTACTGAGCGCAGCGACGACCTCAGCCTCGACCTTGCGCACCGTGTCGTAGTGACTGTCGTCCACGGGAACAAAGCCATTGACGCGAGAGATGTTGGCCAGGATGGCCCGCCCCTCTTGAGTTCGCGTCGAGATCTCGGCCAGCAGTTGACCGAGCGCCAAGGACACAGAAGCCGGCATACCGTCGCGGACCACATAGGCGTCGTAGGGAATCCGCTCGCACTTGGCCAACACACGCAAGCCTGAGGCCGGCGTGTCCCGGGCACGGGCCTCGGCCAGCCCTCCGTCATAGGTTGCACCCGCGACGACTTCACCCGCAAAGATGGCATCAACAACCGCATCGTGACTGCCCAAGAAGCGGGGGTCGACCCCGGTAATGGGGTCGATGGCCTCCTGGAGCATACGGGCAGCGGGGAACAACCATCCCGAAGTAGACCGTCGATCCACATAGCCAAAAGACTGGTTGCGAACGCCCTCAAGATTCTCCAGGTCACTACCCTCTCGGGTGATGATGTAGGCGCCGTAGGTCAGGCTTCCATGAGCGACATGACTCGCGAACACCTCCAAGCCCGGCGCCCGCTTGTGAGCGCGGACGTAGGCGTAAGGACCCAACACACCCACGTCGATCAGCCCCTGGACCATTCTGTCCTCGAGATCCTTGTAGTCGTCACCCACAAGTAGCTCGATGGGAACCCCGAGCCGTCCCGAGACGTGCTCAATGATCGGGGCATAGCGCTCCTCTAACCGGTCCGCAGCGAAGAACGGAGTCAAGCCCCACCGTAGCGTCTGGATGTCCGCCGCCTCCAGGGCCGCTCGCGCCTCAGCAAGGACGTCGATAGCCGGCTGCGTCTCAACTGGGGCTTCCGCCGACTCTGGCACACGGCAACCCAACACAGAGCAGCCACAAAGCAGCGCAAGCAAAAGGACATGGCGATTCATGAGTGATCCCCTGTACCACCCGTCGTTTCGGGCTCCTCGGGGTCTCCGTGCACACAGACTCGGTCCCGGCCACTGCGCTTCGCGACGTACAGAGCCGCATCGGCCCGCTCCAGCAAGTCTGCCGCATCGTCCGCGTGACCAGGCAGCGTGGCGACGCCAACCGACACAGTGATCCGGCCCCTTTCCTGACTGTCGCCAGCCATGGGGAAGTCATACGAACGCACAGCCTGTCGCAGCTTGTCTCCCACACTCTGCGCAGCGGCTGTAGACGTATCAAGAAGCAACACTGCGAACTCCTCACCGCCGTACCGAGCTACCAGATCAATCGACCGGAGGGTCTCCGTAAAGATGTGGGCAACCCTCTTCAAGACATGGTCTCCCGCTGGGTGGCCATGGGCGTCGTTGTAGGTCTTGAAGTGGTCCACATCCACCATCAAGAGAGATAGTGGTTGCTTCAAGCGACCCGCCCGGCGCACCTCGAAGCTGAGCGCCTCCTGAAACGCCCGGTGGTTTCGAAGGCCAGTAAGGCCGTCAGTTCGAGCCAGTCGCTCCAGCTCGGCGACGGCCGAGCCCAGCTCCGAGTTGGCAGCCTCCAACTCACGGGTTCGATCGGCAACAAGCTTCTCAAGACGAGCGGTCTGCCCCTGGATTTCTTCAGCCATCTCGTTGAACACACGTCCCAACAGGACCATCTCTTCACCGCGAGCGCCCTCGGGCACGCGCGCACCCAATTCGCCATCAGATATGCGTCGAGCCGTATCTGTCAGCAGCCGCATGGGCTCCAGGACTAGACGACCCAGCAGTAGCGCGAGGACGGCACCCAGTGAGAGGGCCAACACGATGCTCAAGACAAGGGCTCTGCCTCGGTTCCGCTCAATGCGCGCCTCGACACCCCGCAACGAGATCGCCGCAGTGGCCGTACCCCACCGCAGGCCGGAGACAATGGGCATGGTCAACAACAAGCGGGGTCCGTGCACATCGTCCACCTCTAGGCTCGACGGTCGGTCCGCAGCAAGGGCTCGAGCAGTAAAGGGGTCCGATGGGCGCCGACCAAACTGAAGAGGGTCGGTGTGGGCAACAACGACCCCTTGCGTGTCGAGGATCCCGATCCACAGGACATCCAGGTCGCGCCCTTCCTCCTCTGCGAACCGAGCGAGCACCGCATCGAGCGTCTCAATCTCGCGATTGGCGAGAGAGACCGAGCATGGAATGGACAGAGCCCGCAGCACTTCCATGCCTCGACGCTCGGCCTCAGACCGCAGCAAGCGGGCGTCATCTTGGACGTCGGAGACACCCCAGGCCATGTGGACAATCGCCACCAGACCAACGACCAACACAATGACCCGGGCGCGCAGTCCCATTCTTGGTTCCCCTCAACGCCCGCCAGGGTACATGGGATGAACCCAAGTGGGGCTCAGCCACCCTAGAGAAGGCCCAGACAGGCCCCAGGGCGGAGCCGCCAAGCCCCTGCTATCGGTGGAGGACCGGCGCGCTGGGGGCGCGAGCATCACCGTGCCCCCTTAGCAAAGGGACCCGCCGGCGATGGAATCAAGACAGAGCTAGACCTTCTTGAACTTGTATTCGCCTGCTGTCGTGGCAGAGGCCATGATGGCATCAGCGTTGGTCAGCTTGTCATCAAAAGCGACCTCCATGGTGCCATCCATGTGGACCAGGACCATCTTGACTCCCTTCAGCTGCTCCACAACTTCCCGGATCTTCAGGGCACAGGAGCCGCAGGTCATCCCCTCTACGGAGTAACGCACGAGGGAGGCATCCTTGGGGAGGTCTCCAGCGGCGGCCATCTTGGCGTCGGCCATGGGGCAAGCGTCCGCAGCGGGAACAGCGAGAGTCATGCCAGCACAGAGCGTGGCGACGAGGGCGAGAATTCGAAACATGATCTTTCTCCTGGGCAAAGGGGCGCGTAGTTTGGGCCAGAGTCCCGGTGAAAACAAGCCGCTTTGTACTTCGGTTGTTCTCCTCTCCCGGTGACCACGCCCACAACACGCTAGACTGCTGACTTGTTCCCCCTGCATTGGGATTCAGTGCCATGCGACGTCTTCTGCTGTTGTCCACCCTCTGCCTATGGGCTGGTTTCCTTTGCGTGGCCAGTTCATGCTCCAACCCACGCCAATCGGAGCCCTCGGAAGGGCGCTTCCCCGACGATTGCGTCGATGGGGAAGACAACGACGACGACGGGCAGGTCGATTGCGAGGATCCTGGCTGCGAAGACTCTCCCGAATGCGCGAGCGGGGATGATGATTCCAGTTCAGACGACGACGACTCGGGCGACGACGACGACTCGGGCGATGACGATGACGACGATGACGATGACGATGACGATGACGACGACGATGACGATGACGACGACGACGACTCGGGCGATGACGACGATGAAGGCGGCGACGACGACGATGAAGGCGGCGACGATGACGATGACGACGACGATGATGACTCGGGCGACGACGATGACAGCGACGACGATGACAGCGATGACGATGACAGCGATGACGACGACGACGATAGCGACGACGACGACGACTCGGGCGACGATGACGATTCATCCGCCGGAGATGACGATGACAGCACAGCTGTCACTTGTGCCCCAGGGGACTATGAGTTGGTCCTGACGGACACCTTCGGTGAAGGCTGGAGCGGCAACTCACTCGATGTCTATGACGGATCCGGCAACCTGTTGGGAGAGTTCACCCTCACCTCAGGCTACGAGGGAACCTTTTGCGTCGCCACACCGGACTGCCTGGACATTCAGTACGACGACAGTGGCGACTGGGACGGTGAGAATGGCTACCAGGTGATCGACCAGAGCGGCCATGTCATCGCCGATGAGTCGGGAACGGGCGGAGCCCCTGACGCCACAGGACCCGGCAACTTCAGCAACTGCGGATCCGGGGACGACGACGACTCGGGCGACGACGACGACTCGGGCGATGACGACGACTCGGGCGACGACGACTCGGGCGACGACGACGACTCAGGCGATGATGGTGTTCCTCTTACAGAGGTCCTCTGGGCTACTCAGACCAGCCCCGCTGGGGCCGTGTCGCTTCGAGCCATCCAGTTCGCGAACGCAACCACTGGCTGGGCCGTGGGTGCCAATGGGACCATTATGTACACGGAGAGCGCAGGAGCGTCCTGGACCCTTCAGTCCAGCGGAACCACCCAGGTACTCAACGCGGTTGCATTTGCTGACACCAACAACGGTTGGGCCGTGGGTGACAACGGCACCCTGGTGACCACCGTCGACGGTGGCGGCACCTGGTCCATCAAGTCCACGGGCATGACTGGCCACGTTCACGGTGTCCAGGTGCGTGACGCGAACCGGGGCTGGATCGCGGGAGGGGCTGGAACCATCCGGGTGACCTACGACGGCGGCACCAGCTGGGCCGGCCAGGCCTCCGGCACAACAAACACGCTGAACGGCATTACGTTCATCGACGACATCAACGGATGGGCTGTAGGAGACAATGGCACCCTTCTCGCCACCACCAATGGTGGCGCCACTTGGACCGCTCAGACGAGCGGCACGACCTATCCCCTCAACGCCGTAGCTTTCGCGAATGGGGCTGTCGGCTGGGCTGTGGGTGACAATGGAACCATTTTGTCCACAGAGGACGGCGGAGCCTCCTGGACCCCTCAGGTCAGCGGCACCACCAGCGCACTCAACGCAGTGGCCTTTGCTGACACGGACAACGGTTGGGCTGTGGGCGACGCCGCAACCACTCTGATCACTGCCGACGGCGGCGTCACCTGGGCACCCGAGACCAACGAGACGTCCGACGACCTCTATGGGCTCAGCCTTGCTGGTGGCAGCGTGGGCTGGGCGGCCGGGCAGAACGGCGCTCTGCTGCTTCGCACCGAGATCCCCATCGGCGATGACGACGACTCAGGCGACGACGACGACTCAGGCGACGACGACGACAGCGCAGGTGCGGTGTGGACGTTCACGGACGTCTTCGCCGTGATCGAGGATCGCTGCTCCATCTGCCATGGGAGTGCGGCTCACACCACCGGGTTGGCCTACAATGGTGACCCTGGTCTCTTGTACAGTCTCCTGGTCGGAATTCCATCCCATCAGAGCCCTGCTCTCGATCGCATCGAGCCAGGGGAGCCGGGGCTGAGCTACCTGATGCACAAGCTGGAGGGAACGCACAGCGATGTGGGAGGGACCGGTTTGCGCATGCCCTACGGCTGCAGTGGTGCTCTCTGCCTCGATGCCGCAACCATCGACGGGATCCGCAGTTGGATCGCCGACGGCGCCCTCAACAACTAACCCATCGTCTTCGGTTTTTCAGCGCGACCCGCCCAAGCCCTCTCGACAAGGGGCAGCACAAGTGCTTGGCCGAAGTGCGTTGCCCGGCCTCGCGGAGTATTGATGTCAGGGAGCACAGCCAATGGCTAGACACATCTGGGTTGACGCCGACGCCACGCCGCGGCCTGTCCGGGACTTGCTGTTCAAGACGTCGGCGCGACGCCATCTAGCTGTGACCCTCGTGGCCAACAGTCCCATCTCACATCCACACACGACTCGAGTCGCCTCCGTTCTGGTGGGTCGGGGAGCCGACGAGGCGGACAACTACATCGCAGAACATGCGCAGCCAGGCGACCTGGTGATCACCCAGGACATCCCACTGGCAGCACGGGTGGTCCCACACGGAGTGGCGGTCATCCAACCCCACGGACGGGAGCTGGACCAAGACAGCATCAACGAGGCCCTGGCGCTCCGAGACTTCAAGGAATCGCTACGTGACAGCGGCGTGGTCACCGGGGGCCCCCCACCGTTTGGCGCCAAGCAAAAGCAGCGCTTTGCCAACGCACTAGACCGATGGATTAGCTCCCAGCGCTAGCTGTCAGAACAAAGGGCTGGGGTCTCTCTCTGGCCCCTGTCCACCTAGCAATGGGCGTCTACCGTCACTCAAGCCAAGCGGTCACGACAAAGAGCGGTGCCTGCTCATCCTCCCAGCGAACCAGCCCGCTCCTTAGCTCGACCGAGAGGAAAGGCGGAGAACCAGCCCACGGCACAGCACCAGCTACTTTGGCCAACCCACCTAAAGGTACCTGACGCGTGGTAGATTGAGTCTCGTGGCACCATCCAAGAAGGCACCAAAGCAACGTCGCGCCGGCCGACCGAGAAATCCGGTCCCACGTGACGTTCTGCTCAGCGCCGCAGTCACCGCATTCGCGGACCAGGGCTACGCAGCAGCCAGCCTCGATCGCATCGCAGACGACGCCGGCATTCGTAAGTCCTCCTTGCTCCACCGATTCGGAAGCAAAGAAGCGCTGTATCTGGAGTCGTTGTCCACCGTACTTGGTCGCATCGGCGAGATGGTCGCGGCGGCTGCTGCCGGCTCGGGCAGCTTTCCCGACCGACTCGATGACCTGAGCGCTCTGATCACCGACTACTTCGTTGACGAACATCGAGCTGCGAGGCTGCTCTTCCGAGAGGTGATGGACCGAGGGCCATTCTTCTCTGGAGAAGGCGCCCAGTTGTTCGATCTGGTTCTGGGCACCGCCGTAGCCTTTGTGGAGGCTGGAGTCGCCGCCAACGAGTTTGACACCGCTGATCCGGCGGACACGGTCATGAGCATCACTGGCGTCCACCTCACGTACTTCGCGGTTCACGAGCTCAGCGAACAAGTCCGTGGAGAACCTATCTTCACCGAGGAAGCACGAGAGCGACGCTGCCGAGAGGTGGTCGAACAGGTGCGCCGCCTCTGTGGGGTCAAGTAGCCGAGAGAAGCCCAGTTAGTCGGGAAGCAAGGCCGGGACAACGAGAACGGCTGGAGCCCACTCCCCACGCTCTCCACTCCGCACTACGAGAGCCGACTAGCCATAGCTAGCTCGCCTCTTTCTGGATTGCCCTGCCACGACTCCCTCGCAAGCCTGCTGGAGCTCCGAGCCAGCAGGCACCACAGAGCGAACAACATTTAGCAATCTCGGTGTTTTCTTGTTGACAGATGATTCGTGACTATTTATTTATAACGAGCATTCGAAATAAGAAGGTCATTATGAATCCCATCCATTACTGCTTCGTGTACCTCATCCCCCTTCTCGCTCTCGCCGGCCTGCTGGCGGGCGGGCCCTGGGTCTGGTTGGCCCCGTTGGTGATCTTCGGCCTGGTGCCCATCGCCGAGCTGATTCTCCCAGCCCCAGACGACAACATCGACCAAGACGACGCCAAGGATCGACTCGAGGACTGGCGGTACGACGCAGTCGTCTACCTCGCCATTCCCGCGCAGGTTGGACTGGTGCTGTTCTTCCTCGTCACGGTAGAGTCGGGGAGCCTGTCCATGGTGGAGACCATCGGCGCCACGTTGTCCGTGGGCCTCAGTTGCGGGGGCCTGGGCATCAACATTGGACACGAGCTGGGACACAGGCCTACCAAGCGCGAGCAGTTTCTCGCCAAGCTCCTGCTGGCCACCTCCCTCTATGCCCACTTCTTCATCGAGCACAATCGAGGACACCATGCACGGGTCGCCACCCCCGACGACCCAGCCACCTCTCGCCGCGGCGAATGGGTCTACAGCTTCTGGTTCCGCTCCGTCATCGGAGGATGGCTGAACCCCTGGAAGATGGAAGCTGACCGACTGAGCCGAAGGGGTCGTCCTATCGTGAGTCTCCAGAACGAAATGCTGCGCTTGCAGGTTGGCCAGGCCGTAATGCTCGCCATCATCTTTGGAGTATTCGGAGGTCTGGCGACACTAGCCTTCATCATGTCGGCCGTAGTGGGCATCCTGCTGCTGGAGACCGTGAACTACCTCGAGCACTATGGGCTACAGCGAGAGCGCAACGAGAACGGACGCTGGGAGCGGGTACGTCCCGCACATTCCTGGAACTCCAACTGCATTCTTGGGCGGGTGCTGTTGTTTGAGTTGACGCGTCACAGTGACCATCACGCACACCCCAAGCGACCCTATTCGGTCCTTCGGCACTTCGACGAAGCCCCGCAGCTACCCACGGGTTACCCCGGGATGATCGTCGTGGCCCTGATGCCCCCCCTCTTCTTCGCGCTGATGGACCCTCGCATTCCCACCAAGGCCGCCCCCCAATACCTTGCCCAAGCCGCCTGAATGCCCAAGATAGTCGACCATGAGGTTCAGCGAGCCGAGCTGCTCGACAGAGCGTTCGAGCTGTTTGCCGACAACGGCTACCGCGCGACCTCCATGCGCACCCTCGCCGCTGGTCTCGGCGTATCCACAGGAACCCTGTATCACTACTTCGGCGGTAAAGAAGACATCTTCGAGAAGATGGTCATTCGCGTGTCTCAGCGCGATGTGTCTGCAGCCACCGCAGCCATACCACCGGACGCAGATCGGGCCCTTCGGCTCCAGCTGGTGTTCGCCTGGATCTGCGCCAATGCCACCTACCTGCAGCGAATGCTGCTGCTGATCTTCGACTTTCAGCGGCACCGCTCCGATGACGAAGCAACGGTACTCATCCAACAGGCTGCACAACTGTATCGCTCGGCCCTAGAACAGCAGGTCGGCGAGGCTGGACCGGCGTGGAGCCTCGTACTGGGCATGCTCGTGCAGGGCCTGCTCGAGCCCGGTATCGCGGACACGGAACAGCACCTGGCCGGACTGCAGGCCCTCCTCCGCACCTGATTATCGCGAGCCGATCCACCTCCCATTCGGCTCCCTCTGGCGCCGAAAACACGGTCCGCAGCGAACCGAGATCCTGCTCTGGATGTGACCAATATCCCAGGAGAGCCATCAGGCTGTTACGATGCGCGCCGTGGAACGGCACCCTTCTTTCGATTCGACCTTCATTCGCGCCTGCCGAGGCCTCCCCGTAACGCACACACCTGTGTGGCTGATGCGCCAGGCAGGTCGCTACATGTCCGAATACCGCGAGATGCGGGCCCGCGTGTCCTTTCTCGAGTTGTGTCGCAGCCCGGACCTGGTGGCAGAGACGACTGTCTTTGCACAGGAGCGCATTGGTGCCGACGCCGCGATCGTCTTTTCAGACCTGCTGCTGGTCCTCGAAGCCATGGGCCTCGATCTCAGCTACCCCAAAGGGGGGCCGCGCTTGTCCCCACCCGTACGATCGGCCTCGGACGTGGACCAACTGGAAGAAGTGCAAGCGAGAGAACGGCTTGCCTACGTGTACGCGGGCATCAGGGCAACGCGAGCCGCGCTGGCAGAGACAGTCCCCCTGATTGGATTCGCGGGCGCACCCTTCACCCTCGCAGCCTACGCCTGTGAGGGTGGGCCCTCGCGGAGCTTCGTGCATACGAAGTCCCTGATGTATCGGGACCCCGGGGCATGGAGCGCCCTCATGGAGAAGCTGGTTAGGGGCCTGATTGAATACCTGTGCTGTCAGGCGGAAGCTGGTGCCCAATGCCTACAGATTTTCGACTCGTGGGTGGGTGCGGTGGGTCCTGAAGACTATCGGGACTTCGTTGCTCCCCACTCAACGGCGCTGATCAATGGCGTCAAGGCCGTTCATCCGGACGTTCCCATCATTCATTTCGGAACGGGCACAGGCCAGATCTTGGAGCAAATCCAAGCCGCAGGAGGCGACGTGATCGGGGTGGACTACCAGACGTCCTTCGCTCAGGCTCGCAGCCGGCTGGGGGACGAGCAGCCCGTTCAGGGCAACCTCGAGCCACTGGTGCTCTACAGTTCCCCGGAGTACGTGTGTGAGCGGGCTCAACGGGTAATCGACGCCAATGCCGGTCGCACCGGGCACATCTTCAATCTGGGACACGGCATTCTCCCAGAGACGCCCGTGGACAACGTCATCCGCCTCATCGACTACGTACACGAGGCAACGGCAACAAGCAGTTCGTGATCGCGAGGGTGCGCCCTCTACCGGGTACTCGTGTGACTTGTCGGAGCTGGCCATGAGTGCCCCCAAGAGAGTTGCCGTTGTAGGTGCCGGCGTCAGCGGCCTGGCTAGCGCCCAGGCGCTCCTGAAGATGGACCCACGCATCGAGGTGTCGGTGTTGGAGGCCTCGAACCGCCCAGGAGGAGTTCTGGAGACCCACCGGGAAGGGGCGTTTCTCCTAGAGCAGGGGCCCGACTCACTCGTCCGGACAAAGCCTGCAGCCATCGACCTGTGCCGAGAACTCGGGGTGCCGCTCATAGAGACCCGAAATGAACACGCTCGCTCCCTGGTGGTGCGGGACGGGGGGCTCGTGCCGGTCCCACCGGGGTTTCAGTTGGTAGCGCCCACGAGCCTCTGGCCCATGGTCACTACGCCGCTGTTCTCCTGGCCGGCCAAGCTCCGGATGGCCCTCGATCTCGTGCTTCCCAGACGCTCCGGCGCCAGCCTCGTCGACGATGAGAACCTCGCCAGCTTTGTGCGCCGTCGCCTCGGCCAAGAGGCCCTGGATAGGCTCATTCAGCCGCTCATCGCCGGAATTTATGCTGGCGATCCGGCCGATCTGAGCCTCCGGTCGACCATGCCTCGCCTTCTCGACATGGAGCTGCATCACCGCTCCCTCATCCTCGGTATGCGAGATGCTGCCCGGCAACGGAAGACCCAGGACGCCGCCGGAGCTCGATATTCTCTCTTCGTCACAGCTCAGCACGGTATGGCGACCCTCACCGACGCACTGGCAGCCACGCTCCCTCCCGGAGCCCTGCGTCTAGGCGCCACCGTGGTCCAGGTCGAGCGGGCAGAGGGAAGCTGGGTCCTCCACGTTGACGACGGCTCCGTCGTCACGGCGGACCGGCTAGTGCTCTCGGTGCCCGCCAAGGCGGCGGCGACTCTGATCACACCCATCGACGATAAGCTCGGCTCCTTGTTGGCCGGGATCGAGTCCTCCTCAGTAACGACGGTGAATCTTGTCTGGCCCCGAGCCCAGGTGAGCCACCCTCTCGATGGCTTCGGGTTCGTCTGCCCGCGCACGGAGGGGCGCTACCTGCTGGCCTGCACATTCACATCCAGAAAGTACGAGGGACGGGATGAGTCGGAGCACTTCGTTCTCCGGGCTTTCGTCGCGGGAGAGTCCGCTCACGACGACGACGCCACAATGCTCCGAGGTGTTCGCAACGACCTCTCAGACTTGCTGGGCATCGACGCGCAGCCTCAGTATCACCTGATCTCCCGATACCCCCAGGCCATGCCCCGGTACGACATGGGGCACCAATCCCGAATGGATGGGGTTCGGCAGAGGCTCGAGCAGCACCCCCACCTTGCTCTATGCGGGAATGCCTACCAGGGCGTGGGTATCTCGGACTGTGTAGAGAGCGGTCAGCTTGCTGCACAACGGATCCTGGGTTCATTCACCGACCTGTAGTGGCGACAGGCAGCGCCACCGCGACCCCTCAGATTTCAGCCAAAAAGAGAGCTCGCTCGCATAAAAGTGGCTTCCCAGGGTTAGCCAAACCCCTTGACCGGAGCGATTCGAGTCTATATTTAGCCTCGCGCGCGAGGGTCGCGCGCTCAGAAGCTGTAAGCTGGACACAATGATCAAGGCTGCATGTCATCGTCTAGGTCGCAAGAATCACCACTCGGGATGGGCCAGCCTATGTGCCCTGCTGGTCCTCTGCGCCGTGATATCCACCGCCCACGCCGACTCTGGCAGTGACGAATTTGGCTACACCTGGGCCGACTCGAGCTCAGGAGGACCTGCGTACAACTACGAAGAAGTCCTAAACCAACAAGCGCAGACTCTGGCCGATGAGGGGTTCGTGACGATCGCCTTGGGCTTCGAGTTCTTGTTCTACGGTGAGGCATTCAGTCAGGTGGATGTTCACTCCAACGGCGTATTGACCTTCGGCGCCAGCAACCCAGCGGCCTACAACCATCAGTGTCCCCTGTCGGCCCCCGAGCTGCCGACGATCTCGCCGTACTGGACCGACCTCAACCCCGCAGCAGCCGAAGAGGGCGGTGGGGTCTACATCGCCACCCGGGGTAGCCAACCCAATCGATACTTGATCGTCGAATGGTTCAAGATCCCCCACTTCAACGTCCAAGGTGAAGCTACCTTCGAGGTCAAGCTCTTCGAGGGGAGCAACCGTATCGAGTTTCACTACCGCGACCTAAACGTCGGTGGAGACAACCTGGACTACGGTCGCGGCTCAGCCATCTTCATTGGCAGTGGTGAACGACTGATCGAGATTTCCTGCGATGAAGAGTCATTTCACGGAGAGTCGTTCAACAACGGCGTAGGCGAGACCCTAGAGTTCAACCATCCAGCCTGCGACGACCAAGACATCGACGGCTATTGCAGCTGGGAAGACTGCGACAACAACGATGCCTCGGTGAACCCAGGGGTCGACGAGTCCTGCGACAAGATCGACAACGACTGCGATGGCGAGATTGACGAGTCCACGGCCAGCGATGCGCTGCTCTGGTACCTCGACAACGACGGCGATGGCTATGGAAATGCAGGGGTCAATGTTCCCGCGACATCCTGCGACCCACCCACAGGCTACGCCGACAACAACATCGACTGCGACGACAACGACCGGAACATTTTCCCGGGTGCGCACGAGGCCTGTGACAATGCTGACAACGACTGCGATGGCATTGTGGACAACCCATCCGACAGCGACGGGGACGGCGCCACAATCTGTGACGGGGACTGCGATGATTCGGATCCGACCCGTGAGAATCTCGATGTAGACCGAGATGGGCAGTCCACCTGTGGTGGCGACTGCAACGACAACGATGACCGAGTAGAGACTGGCTCGGCAGAGAGTTGCGACGGTGTGGACAACGACTGCGACGGGGACATCGACGAGAACCCACTGTGTGAGAACGAGGTCCCGCCCGGTCACGAAATCGCCTACGGCTGCATCTTGAACTGCGCTGTAGCGACCCGACCCACACCAACGGGGGCTCTAAGCCTCATGGTGTTGCTGTGTGGTCTGGCCGGGTGGCGCAGGAGGCGGCCCCCGCCAGCCACTCCCGGGAGAGGCCCTTCGTGAAGCTACCCTTCCAGCTGGACCGCTACACACTGGTCGAGCTCATCGGCGTGGGGGCATTTGGCCAGGTCTACCGCGCGGAGGTGCGGGGCGACATGGGCTTCGTCTCGGACTTTGGGGTGAAGGTGCTGGACGCCAACGTCGTCGCAGATAATCCCAATGTAGCTCGACAAATGGGCGACGAAGCCCGCCTCTTGAGTCAATTAGACCATCCGAACATCGTCAAGGTCGTAGACTTCAAGCACGTAGACCACCGGGTGCTCGGCAGCGTCTATTTCATGGTCATGGAGTTTGTGCGAGGCACCGATGTCTCCACGATACTCAATCGAATTCTCGCCAGAGGTGGGACGGCTCCCGCGAGCGCCGTTCTTCACATGGGCCTGATGGTTTCCGATGCCCTGGCCCACGCTCACAGCCTCACATCTCGAGACGGTCAGGACCTAAAGCTGGTTCACCGGGACTTGAAGCCTCAAAACCTCATGGTCAACTTTCGCGGTCAGGTGAAGGTGCTCGACTTCGGCATTGCCAAAGCGCAAGAAGACGACAGGCTCGCGAGTCGAACCCAGGAGGGCCAGACCAAAGGAACCGTGTTCTACATGAGCCCCGAGCAACTAGCGGGCGAAGAACTGGACGGTCGATCGGATATCTACTCCTTGGGCACGATTCTGTTTGAGTTGTTGCTCGGAAGAAGACTCCTGGACGTGGAGGTAACCAACGCCGCAGAGTTGGTGCGGGCCATGCACACCGCCTTCGAGCTCGACACCGACGAACGTCTCGAAGCCCTGCAAGAACACCTTGCTGCAGGACGCTGTGGTCCGCTGTCGGACGAAGCTATCGAGGGCTGGCTGGCGCTCCTTCGTTCGGCCCTTCAAAAAGATCCCAGGTATCGGCCGGACTCGAGCCACGCATTCAGTGAGCAGCTGGAGTGGCTTCGAGCCAAGCACCCCCCTTCCGAGGACCGAAACTTCTGGGTGCTGCAGGTGGAAGACGCGGCTCGCGCGAAGCAGACAACAGCGCAGCGCAGTGAAGTCCCCACAGATGGACAGATCGAAGACGTGCCCGAATCCAGTGGACAAGTGGCAGGCGAGGGAACCCACGAGTTCTTTGGCATGACGGGAAGCTCGGTCGCCGACGATCTGGCGCCAGAGCTTCCTGCGCAGGATGTCTATGTGGAGGTTCCCGTCACCCGTGACATGTCCGTCGTCACGGGAACCCTACGTTCGTTCGGATCCGATGACATCCAGGCACTGCCTTCAATCACGGGGTCGGGGGCGGCCGTAAATGCGTCTACAGCGAGCCAGCCCGACGCTCCCGTACCGTTCGCGGGTAGCCATCCGGCTCTGCCCATCACAGCCACTCCCGAGGAACCTACCCTTCCGTTCGTAGCCGGTGGATCCAACCTAGGGCACCAGACTCTCGATGTTCCAGCCCATGCCAGCTCCGATGGCGTCGACGCCCACCAACGGAATCCCGGCGCGACCACCGGGGACGGCATCGTAGAGGCTCCGACCGAGCAATTCGAAGACATGACCTCGGCACGGACTGACACGGCACCAGCGATCCAGAGCACCCGGGGACAAGCCGGGGGCCTACTTAGCGGAACCGACCGAACGCAGTTCCCGTTTGTGTTGCTGGCAGCAGGCGGCTTCGTAATCCTTGTGATCGTCGCCCTAGCCCTGTTGATCATGCAACAGGTCAACGCCCCCACGCCCACAGATCCTCTTCTCTCATCAACCACACCAGTACCTCCTCAGACAAGATCAGCGACTGCCGAGACAACATTTGAGGATGGCCTTGCGCGGTCTAGTGGCGGGAACGACACTCCGTTGGAAGAAGCCTCAACATCGACACAGCAAGACGGCCCATCTCAGCTGCGCATTGGCAAGGCTTCCCCAGTACCCAAGGCCGCCGGAAGCCCCCCAGCAACCACGAGCCGACCTCCCCCAAGGACAGTCGAGGCCGCACCCACACGGGTCCCGGGTGCTTCCTCCAGCAAGGTCACCAAGCCAAGAGACTCGGCGCGCAGGCAACAACCAGCCGTCGGTCCCGTTCCCAGCAACCAAACCCCGGCCAAAGCGACCACGGCGGGCCCCAGCAAGACAATCAAGCTCATCGCCCGTCCCCGAGCGACCGTCGTTGTTGCCCGCGACCCCGACTTCTCCGACGTGGTCATGGAGCAAAGCACGGACGACACCCGTCGCGGCATCAACCTACCGTACGGCGAATACTTCATCCGCTTTGTCTGTGATAGCCCGGACGACTGTGGGGAGTTGAAGAAGAGATCCGCAAAGGGCAGTCTCCGGGTTGGCCCCGACACTCGATCATCCTATAGGGTCAACTTCTACGACCTTCCACCCAATCGTGACCCTGCCCAGTGACTCGACCAACCCACCTTCCGCACCGACGAACAAGGCTCATTGCTCTTGTTGCAGGCCTGGTACTGGCAGGAGCGCCCACCGCGCTCCGTGCGGACATCGTTCTGCACGACGGCGGTGTGAACAAGGACCGCGATGCGGCCAACCGCGTAAAGACCCGCACCCAGGAAGCGCCGAGGCTCGTTCTGCCAAGCGCAGTCCTAGCGGGCCCCACTCAGATCCTGTCCGGCGAGACCAACATCGAGCGTTGTGAGGGCGGCTCGATGCCGTTGGACGTGACCAACAAGCTGACTTTGATCGAAGACAAGGTCCTCAATTTCGAGCCGGACTCTGCCCTACAAACCCTGAGCGTAGTCTCAACCCTGCTGCCCTGCTCCGATAGCATCATTGCCGCAGAGCAACTCGCGAAGCTGTCATTTCTGCGCGGGGCGGCGCTGTCAGACCTCGGCAAAGATGAAGCGGCAGCGGCGATGTCCGAGGCGTTGGCATTCGTCCCCGACTACAGCGGCGAAAAGGGATTCCCAAGGACCCACTCGCAGCTCTTGGAGACCACACGAGAGAGGATGAGTTCATTGCCCGACGGGCGAGTATTTCTCTGGCCGGGACCCGGCACAGAGCAGGTCCACGTCGACGGCACCCTCTACGATCAGGCACACAGCGTAGGCATCTCACTGCGCCCAGGCTTACACCTCGTGCAGTTGCTGGTCGAAGACACCATTCAGGGGCTCTGGGTGATGATCGGCAGCCGCTTCTCCGCGATCGTCTTCCCAGGTGCTGGACGAGCCGTATGGGCCGATGGAGGGCGATCGCCTGGTGGCGAGCTTGCAATGAGGCTGATGCTGGAGGAAGGGTTCCACGGTAGGGAGGGCGACATCCACACCTTGCAGTATCGGGGCCGCTCCGTGAGCGGGGCGACCTGGCCAGTGGACGGAGGACCACGAGTCGCCTGGGAGCCCGAAAAGCGACGCCGCATGGCAAAGAGTCGCCGCACAGCCAAGCCTAGCCAGGAGCCCTCCGAGGCCCAGCCTTCCGCCACTGGAGATGAATCTCTACCATCGGCGAAGCCAGAGCAGAGTGCCCCTGAAGCAACGGCTTCAATGGACACCTCGGAAGACGGCGACCCGCAAGGCACAGTGGCTGAAGGCGCCACTGTAGACGACCCAGGGGAGCCCAGTCCGTCACCATCAGACACCGAGGCAAGCACAGGCAGCAAGCCCACAGAGATCAAGGCTATGGAGCGCGTGAGGCGCTTTCGACTCTCCGTGGGCGGCGGCTATCAATTTGCTGAGCCATTCAGCTATGGGCTGCTCGCGCTGGACTTCTCAGTACGAGTGGTCGGGCCCGTTCAGGTCGTCGCTTCTCTTCGACCCTCCTTGGGCGGCGTCTACGAATATCCCGTGCCCTCCGGCGTCGAGCCCATCTCAGGCCCAGTCGGCTTCATGCCCATTGGTGTGGGAGCCGGCGTCGCCATGGACGCAAAGGTGTCACCGTACGTTCGAGCCCTATTTCAGTTCGCGTACAACCGAGACGGTCTGTCTGCAACCGAATACCTGGTAGGCGCTGTGGTCCAGGGGGGCGCCGAGTTCCTCTTGCCCAACGTGCCTATTTTCCTCTCGATTCAGGGAGAGGCCGGGATCCTGGGCACGCGGTTCAACGGGCGGGCCTGGCTGGGTATCGGCGTCGCCTTCTAAGCGTTCCCAGCCCCATCAGGGCCAATGCCAGGGCTGAGCCAGAGCCCAGACTCTCGAAGCCAACGCCCCCCCCGCTTTGCGCAGCGCTGGAGCAAGCGCATCCCGGCTGCTCTTCCCAGGTGAGATCGACTCCAGGCCCGACTTCACCGGGCACCGTGAAGCGATTTGCCACCCCCCACGGGCCCGCATTTTCGGCCTCATCGAGGGCCCGCGCCTGGACCCACAGAGCACCTGAAGGCAACGACACGGGGACCGGGAATTGGCCATCCGCAGAGCCCGAGTCATCGGGAATCCGAAGCCTGTCGTCCTGCCACACCACCACCGAGTCGTCCTTAGGCCCCTCCGCCTCCAGCGGGTCGACCGTCAGGATGCGGACCTCGTACATGAGCGCATCCCCATCCGGGTCTGAGGCGGGCGCCCAGCGGACTTCCGTTCCAAGAGCGCTGACGACCTCTCCCTCTCCCGGAGCCACCACCACCACCGGGCCAGGTGCCTCATCCAGGCTGTTCACCCGAAACGACCAGACCGCCCACGCCGACTGGGCTCCTCGCACATCCACACTTCGAGCACGAGCCCAGACCAGAGCATTCTCAGGCAATGGCTCCAAGACCGNTGCCNTCGCAACCCCATCCTCGTCCGGNGAGGCCGGNCCCAGGTCCTGGCGAGCCGNCGAACTGAAGTCNCCCTCAAGATCCACCTGGAANTAGACGANCCAATCATCTCCGTCGGGATCCGGTTCCGACTCAACGACGATGACGGGCTGCTGCGAGCTNNCCTCGGCNCCGCCAAGGGGCGACACCACCGAAGGAGCGTCGGGNGCCACGGTCGTCGCATCCACCACAAAGAACGCCACGGCAGGGACCGCCGAGGCAACNCCTCGNGCNTCCTCTGCGATGGCCGTCCAGCGATAGGTTTCGTCNTCCANCAGAGGGNCCTGAGCCCAGGCCTCCCAGCTACCATCATCGGTNTCGGACAGNGTGGCATCAAAGCTCGAGTGCAGNCCCAGNTCTTCGTCGTACACACGGATCAACACGCTGACTGCCTCGTTCTCGGGGTCAGTCACTGGCGCCACCCTGAAGCGGGGAACATTGCTCGCCACCGACTCGTCCACCGGCTCCAACAACACCGGGATCGATGGCGGCTCGTTCAAGTCATCCACAAAGAAGGGCGTCGCGGAGGACCAGGGCCCCGGAGTCACTTCATCCACCGCCCGAGCCCGCCAATAGACCGTGGAGTTCTCGGGCAGCGTGCTGGTCACCGTGTGTTCGGTCGTACCATCCGAGTCCTCGTCCTCCACAGCGGTATACAGCTGTGTGGACAGCGACACGTCGTCGTAGACCTCCAGCTCGTAGTGCACCACGTTGTCATCGGGGTCCGCTGCGTTCTCAAGGATGAGCACGGGAGTCCCATCGAGCGCCCACTCGCCGTTCACCGGAGACAGTAGGACTGGGCTGCTCGGTGCATTGGAGACATCTGCCGAGCTCTGCTGTTGCCACTCCTCCCCATTGGTCAGGCCATCGCCGTCCAAGTCGCCCTCTCCGTCATCAATGTCGGGGTCGAGGCCCGCAGCCAACTCCCAACTGTCGGGCATCCCATCCCCGTCGGTGTCCAGGTAGGTGGCAAACACAACCCAACTCATCGAATCCGTGCCGCCATCTCCATCATCCACAGAAGCCTCGAACGTCATGACTCCCGCCTGCGTCTGCTCGAAGGTTGGAACCCAAACGAGCTCGCCTTCAGTAGCGTCGAAGGTCGCGCCCTCAGGCAGCGCCCCCATGGCATAGGTCGGAGAGTCCGCGCTGCCTGCCGGATCCGTGGACTCCAGAGTCACCACATAGTCCTCGCCTTCCGTCGCCTCGGTGTCCGTCACCTGAACGAACGAAGGGGGCACGTTGGCGACGGTAACCTCGAAAGTACGCGTCACATAGCCACCAAAGTCATCCTCAACGAACGCCGAGATCTCGTAGGTACCGTTGTCTTGGAAGGCATGGCTGGCCGAGAGCAATCCGTCTCCGGTCTCCGAGTCCGTGCCGTCATCCCATAGCCACGTGACCGCAACGGGCCCTCCCGATGCGTCCGTAGCTGTCAGCGCCCAGCTACCCGTTTCGCCCTCATCCAGAGAGGCGTCGCCGCTGATCTCGCTGGCCGTAGGAGCGGGATTGTCGATCTGGACGCCAATCGTCTGCTCCGCCGTCCCCCCATCCTCATCGTCCAGAGTCACGGTGAGCACGAATCCGCCCACCTCCGTCCATATGTGGCTCACCGATGTCAGTCCATAGGCCACTTCAGGCGTGCTGCCGTCCCCAAAATCCCAGGTCCAGAGCAGTTCGTCGGCGGCTCCAGCAATGTCAAATGCCGTCCCCTGGAACAAGAGGCTCTCTCCCAGATCGCCATTGCTGTCACCCACCAGCGCTGTGAACACCGGGGCCACATTGACCACCGTGATCTCCTCGGTCGCAGTGTCCGAACCGTCGCTGGGGTCCGTGACGGTCAGTGTCAGCGTATAGACGCCATTGTCGGCGTAGGTGTGCTCCACCGAGTCACCAACGGAAGTAGCGGTTCCATCCCCGAAGTCCCACGTGTAGGTGAGCAGATCCGAGCCGGGGTCTGACGCAACCGCCGTGAAGCCAGCCAGCGTGCCTTCGAGAATGGTCGCATCAGGCGTGATCGACACAATGCTCGGCGCCGCGTTGGTGACTTCGACGTTCATTGTCGTCTGGGTGGTCCCACCCTCTCCATCCGCCGCGGTGATGTTGACCACAAAGGTGCCTTCTGCCCCATACACATGGGTGACCTCGTCCCCCGTGACCGCTCCACTACCGTCACCAAAGTTCCAGGTGAACGTCACCGTATCCCCACCCGGATCGGTAGCGACGGCCGACATCGTCATGGGGGACCCCTCGGGCTGCGGGCCATCATTCGTGGTGGACACGATGACTGGAGAGTCGTTGGTTACCTGAACGACCAGAGTCGACGAATCGACCCCGCCTGTCTCTCCATCGCTGACGGTGACCGTGACGGTGTAGCTCCCGTCCGCAGCGTAGGTGTGGGTCGCGGAATCCGTCGTCGTCACCGGATCTCCGGTAACTACCGAAGAGTCATCCCCGAAGTCCCAGCTAAAGACCAACGCGTCCCCTCCCAGATCGTAGCCGTCGGCGGTGAACGTCATCACCCCACCCTCGGGCTGAGGACTGTCCGAGCTGATCGTCGCAAGCGTGGGCGCCACATTGTCGACGGTGATGGTCGCAGACGCGTCGAAGGCCTGCGAACAAGCATTGGTCACCTGGACCGCAACCACTTCGGTCGATGGTCCAGAGAGTGCGAGGGCGCTGGTGTCGAAGACAACGTTCTGCCCTGACGCGTCATCGAAGACCCCATCGTCATCAAAGTCCCAGGAGTACGACAGTGGACCCAGGTCAGAGGTCGCGGTCGCCGACAGGCCGAGATTGCTTCCCTCGTCCACCGTCGAGTCCACGAGATTCAGCTCAACACTCGTCGACCGATGCTGAGTCGCCTGAACGACGTTGACGAACAACTGGTTGGCATCTTGCGAGGTCGGTGGGTCGGGCTCAGCCAGATCGGGTGGATACAGGTTCATGGCGATCACGCTTCGATCGCAGAGACCAGCCACCACGTTGTTGCCCAGCGTGTCCACAGCGATGACATCTCCTGTCGACGAGAGCGCTGGGTTTCCCTGATCTCGGTCGGGAAAGGTCACCTGGGTCACGGCAACAGCCGACGTCCCGTCGATTCCAGCCAGCACCGGATGGCTCGCATCACTGGCAGCCAAATCCAGGGTTCCAGGCACGGAGCCCGGAAGCGCAACATCCACCGGCGAGTAGGGGGTGGACACAAAACGGCCACCCGGCATGAAGCCCTGCTCCAGGGCATGGGCCGCCAAGATGACGGAGCCGCCCTGATCCACGTAGTCGGCGAGCACATCACCCAGAGCATCCGCATCGTCCCAGACCGTGGTTGCCGACCAGACCAAGACAACATCGTACGGGGTCAGCTCGACCAGGGCCGGCGTGTCTGTCCCAGTGCGGGCGACCAAGTCTCCCGGATCGAACGCACCCGACACAGCCGTCTCAGCCGCTCCGATGAAGGCAGATGCCTGCGCAGGGCTGTCGGAGGTCACCGCCAACACCGTCACCGCATCAACAGGAGCAGCAAAGAACAAGGCCCCCAGAACCAGAGAGCAGCTCAGAATCCAGGCACTGCTAGACTCTAGAGACCGCTGTGGTCCGGGGAATTGGCCTGCCGGGCATCGGCGTTTCACACCGACAGGATAGACCTGATGGCCGTAAGAGTCCCCGTCTCCGTCTTCGTCGTGGCTATTGTCGCCACTTTTCTGACCCTTCCCACTGTCGTACAGGCACAGGGAGAGGGGGTCTGGATCGACTGTCGACACAACAATGCTTTCTGCACCAAGGACTTCAGCCAGGTCATCTCGGTCTGGGAGTCCATGGGAGCCGATGTCATGCTCACCACAGAGCTGGACTTCGATCAGGTGGTCCCCGCCAACTACCGCCTGCTCGTCATCATGCTCCCGCAACCGGGCCCACCGGGAGAGTGTGAGCCCTACGGCGACCATCTCTCGCCGTTCTGCAACCAAGAGATCGAGATGCTCCTGCCCAACTACCTCAGCCTCGGGGGGCGCATCTTGCTTCTGGCGGACAACGAGTCCGACGATCCGGCCATCAGCGACGAGGCTATCGGCAACAACGGGATCCGGCAGATCCTCGAGAGCCTGTCGCCCGACTTGGTCCTCAATGAAGATCGCATCAACTCCAACTGCGAGACCACCACGAACATCGTGGCGGACCCCCTAACAGTAGGCCTGACGAGTTGGGATCTCGCCCAGGTCAATACGGTCACGGGTGGACAGCCACTGATCCAATTCAGTCGGAGTGATGGCGGAGGCCTCGCCACACTGGCAGCCGTCAAGCGTTTCCAGCCGGACCACGCCGGGGAAATCGTCTTGTTTGGAGACGTGGAAGGATTCCTCGGCAGTTGTCTCGATCCGGCCCACCAGATCGCACTGTGGCAGAACCTCTACTCCGACCAGAGCAGCTCACCGGACAGTGACGGTGACGGGGTCACAGCGGCCGAAGGTGACTGCAACGACACCGATGACACGATCTATCCAGGCGCCGAGGAGAACTGCGACAACCTGGTAGACGATGACTGCGATGACTTGATCGACGGAGCCGATCCAGACTGCGCAGGAGGCGACGACGACGACGGCGGTGATGACGACGACGACGCCGGAGGCGGTGACGACGACGACTCCACCCCCGGCGGGTTCGACGGCGACAACAGTGGCGTTGGAGACTTCAGCGGCGAGGACTACTCCCCGAGTGACTGGGGCGGGGGCTGCTGCGGTGCTAGCGGGTACAGCGAGGGGGGCCAGGAGGTCCTCAGCCTCACGTTGCTGTGTCTGGGCATGGGCTTTCTGAGGTCTAGAAGTCGCGAGCGTTGACGCAAGGCCAACCGAAGGCGCAACCAGCGCACTACACAATCCGAAACACTTCGTCCTCGTCGGGCTCTCCCTCGCCGGGTTGGAGCGCCGCTCTCTGATCCACCCATTGACGTAGGTCAGCAGGAGCCTCGACGCGCAGCCAGGGCCCCCATCCCAAGAGCCAGGTCCGGAACTCTCCACCTGAAAAGACCTCGAAGTGAATCGGTATCCAGCCATCGGGGCCGGGCTCGCCCACCTTCTGACTCCCGTGCCAAGTTCGCTCGGCAACAATCTCGGAGAACGCCGGGTGTACCGAGATATGCACGGGCTCGGGCGGCCCCGCATACAGGCCCCAAGAGCCTGCAAAGAGCTTCTCGGGATCCCACAGACCCAGGTGCGGAAGGGTGAAGCGAGTCTCTCGGAGACGGATGCCCACAATGCGGTGCAGAGCGAAGGTACGCATGGTGTCCTCAGCGCTGGCGCGACCATCTATGGGCGGCTCGCCCACAGGACCCGTAATGGCCAGCTCACGTTCTCCCAGGAGCAAGGTGTAAGGCCGAAACACGTAGGTGCGGACCTCGCCCTTTCGGCGATGGTAGTCGAGCTCCATGACCCGTCGCTGAATAAGGGCTCGCAGGACCTGGTCGAACACGCGGCGCACCCGACCCGGGAGTGGCTGGGGTGGACGCGCCAGGACGAACCGTCGCGCAAGGCTTCGTCGCGCCCGGTCCACAGCATCTTCGTCGGCCTCATCCTCCTCGCCAGTGATGGCGAACAGCGCGTGGTCGAGCATGCCGGCCACTCCACCGGGGTCGAACGCGCGAAAGAAACGCTCGGCGACCGCCAAGGCCATTACCTCATACGGTGATCCGCGCCGACGCTGGCCAAAGCCAGTGGTTCGGATGCGGTACTGACGAAGGCCGCGTTCGTCCACCTCCCGGATCTCGAAGCCATCCTCTTCCTGGGCAATCGCGCTCAGATAGCGCTTGATTGTGCGATCGCTGACACCAAGCCGCTGAGCGAGTTCGGTCTTGCCGTGCCAACCGTCCCGCAGCAGCCGTGTGCAGCGAAGGACCTGGTGAACCGGGGTGCTGGGAGTTGTTGAAGTAGACATCGCGGGACCTCTAGGCGGCGGAGAGAGAACTCACAAAGTAGGCAGCCAATCTTGCCACTACATTGCCCCTCACGGAGCCAACCCGGGACAGTTTCTGACCCTCCCCTGAGGAAGACTAGATCACGTCAAACACGACGCCCACCACTGGAGACCCCACCATGCCTGCCATCCCCACCACCGCCGCTGCTGCTCAGCTCCTGACGACCCTCGCGATGCGGCCCGACCTCGCAACTCGCATGACAGACCTGCACTTCCGGCTCCAAGCAGACTATGAACGTCTCCTCGCTCTCCGACGACAGCGCAGCATGCTGGCTGAAGCTCTCGATGAGTGCGACGCTAGCCTGTCATCCCTGGCGTCCAATGTGTGTAATCGAGTCACAGTCGCCCGCCTCGCCTTACGCGATTACACAGTGGCCGGCCCCGCTCAGCCCCTCGCCGCGAAGGTCGCCTGAGATGGGCTATCCACGAACTCGCCACTGGGAACTACCGGACAACCAGCATGATGCCGATCAGCGACGCCGGCGCCTGGAAGCGGCGCTCCGGGTCCAGCCCATCCGGCAAAATCTCTATCTTCCCCACCTCGGACGGCCCGCTCCCGGGCGACGCAGGGCGCCCATCAGCGCTCGGCGGGCACAAGCCTGGCGGAGCGGAGACAACGCTCGAGAACGCGAGCTTTGAAGTCCTCTGGGTCCGTACTCAAGTGCCCCAGTCGCAGTCGAGCGATGCCGGCCTCCAACAATCCATCGTCCTCGGCAGCGTCGAAATCCAGGCACTGTTCCAGGCGCTCCTCTCGAGCCCCACTTGCGGGCTCGTCGCGAGCAGCCGAAGCCAACATTTGCGCGGGTGTAAGCCCTATCAACTCCGCACCCAAGACCTCGACGGGCGACAACCTGGTGATGGTGTCCAGCACCTGCTCAGCTGTGGTTCGCCGGAAGTCGAGCAAGTTTGTGCTGACCTGTACCCGTCCGCTGTAGCCCGGCATGGTCCAGCCCACCGCGCGGAGCCCTGGCAGGCGATCCGGCCGTCCTTTGGGGCCTACACTGCGTATGGCTGAGGCAATCCCCCGCGCCAACTCCTCATCGCGGGAGTCGAGGGTGAAATTCAGAGCCACGAGCAGCTCCCGAACACCCAGGACCGACGCCCCAGTTTGGGCCACGGACTCAGTGAACTCGTCAGGCCCGAGATCAGGGCCATCGGCTCCTCCGCTGGCGAAGCGCTGGGCAAGAGCTTCATAGCCACCGCGACGGCACCGAGGCAGCGACCGAAAGGCAGGCCGAAGAGCGGACTTCTCGTAGAGGAACACGGGAACACCCAGATCCGTACCAACACGGCCTGCTAGGGCAGCCATCTCACGGACACAGGCCGAGAGAGCGAGTTCATCAGGTTCCAAACAGACCAAAGGCACCACGTCGGCAGAGCCCACGCGGATGTGGGCACCGTCCTGACGCCTCATGTCGATGGACTGCACGGCAGCCGCCATGCCACGGAATAGAGCCGAAGTAACCGCGGGCAGCGGGCCCGCGAGTGTCACAACAGTCCGGTTTGCATCTGGATTCCGGTCCACGTGAAGCACTTGAGCGCCATCACCATCCAGGGCCTCCGAGATGGCCGCAATGACACGGGGGTCCCGGCCCTCCGAGAAGTTGGGGACCGCCTCGACCAGAGGCGCACGCTGCTGGACAGCGGTGTCGCCCACCGGTGGGGAAGCCCCGGCAGCCATGGGTGCGTACTAGGCTCGCTCGAGGGCCACTGCGGCCAAGGTGCCTTCAGGAGACAGCGACACCGCCAGAGCCCGGCGCACCTCCCGAGAGATCGGGCTCGTGTGCTGTGTCATGGCAGACAGTGCCCCCCACGGACGCTCCAGGTTCACCTGCGGTGGCAAGCGACCATCTTCCATGGCCTGAAGGGCGGCGACCATTCCAAGCGCTCCGTGGGCAGCCTCGGTAAATCCGCTCACTCCCGTGTGGACTCCGATGGACAGCGAGTCCATCGACCCACCAAAGACGGCCGCGTAGGCCTCCGCTTCCAGGCGATCGAGGGCCGGCACACCCACGCCAGCCGCCACCAGGTAGTCCAATGTCTCAGGCTCCCAGCCGGCGTCTTGAAGCGTTGCACGGAGCAAGCGCTCGACCCCCGTGGAGTCCTTCCAAGGGCCACGGGCACTTGCGGGGGCGACGAAGAGATCACGCGCTGCCGCCACCCGAGCCAGAGGACTTGCGTCTCGCGCCGACATGCTCTGTTCTGTCTCGATAACAAAAGCCGCGCCAGCGTCCCCAGGCACCAACCCCGTAGCATCCTGATCCAGAGGTCTGGCAGCCGCCTCCGGGCTCTGTCCCGCCGCGGCCAGTGCGTCCTGACTCGCGTGCACTAAGCAGAGCCCCTCGAGGGTTCCAGGCCCTGAAGCCCCAACCACCATCTGGTCAGCCATACCGAGTTGGAGCGCGTCCCAGGCCTTGCCCACCACCTGGAGACCCACCGAGCTATGGCCAAGCAGAGTATTGGCGGGGCCCCGCGCGTTGGCCTGGATGGCCGCGTGTGCGGTGGGCATGTTGTTCATCAGCTTGAGAAAATCAAAGCCCGTAAAGCCCTTCATGCCAGCCATGATGCGGTGGTCATCAATCACATAGTGACCGCTTCGACCCACGTCAGCGTTCCCCATCACGTGCACCAACTTCACGTGCTTCTTCAGCTTGGGGAAGTTCGTGTAGGCGCCGATGTAGACCCCGCGCCGATCAGCCAACTCATCCGAGTCCGCTCCCGGGTCCAGCAGCTCGGCATTGAGGAGTGCTCGACCCACAGCGCCCGAAGACAAGAAGGTCGATGCGGTCATGGTGCCTGGTCGCAAGCCTCGCCCGCCAGGCAGCCCTCTCAGGTCTTTCGCGGTGAAGTCAACAGGTGCACCGTAGCCCGGGGGCAGGCCCTCCTCGGGCCCCTCAAAGGCCCGCACACAGCTGGCCCCCTCCAGCCAGCGAGCACGCCAAGCGCGCTCATCGCCGGCACCAGTCACGGCGCCATAGGAAGACACCCAGGCATCGATATTCCGACCGGCTCTCACGACATGCCTCCTTCCCAGGCCCCGAGGACCACAGACACGTTCTGACCGCCAAAGCCAAAGGAGTTGTTCATGACGACACCCACCTTCTTCTCCCTTGCCGTATTGGGGATGTAGTCGAGGTCGCAGTCGGGGTCGGGGTTCTCATAGTTAATGGTGGGCGGCAACACGCCCTGCTTCATCGCTTGAATACAGACGATCCCCTCAGTCACCCCCGCCGCGTGGATGAGGTGGCCGAACATGGACTTGGAGGAGGACACTGGCAGGGTCCGAGCGGCATCACCAAAGACCTGTTTGATTGCCAGCGTCTCGGCTGCATCGTTGAGCTTGGTGGACGTACCATGCGCGTTCACGTAGCCGATATCTTGTGGGTTCTGCTCCGCATCGGCGAGCGCGTTCCGCATGGCTGCAGCCATGCCCCGCCCAGTCGGCTCCGGGTCAGTGAGTCGGTAAGAGTCGGTCGCGATCCCAACCCCCAGGACCTCGGCATGAATCCGAGCGCCCCGCTCCTTGGCATGCTCCAGGCTCTCGAGCACAAGGACCGACGCACCCTCGGCCATGATGAAGCCATCCCGATCCCTATCAAACGGCCGCGACGCCCCGGCAGGATCGTCATTACGACTCGTCAGCGCCGAGAGCATGGCAAAGCCCGGCATCATCGAGCGGGTGATCGGGGTGCAGACGCCACCACACAGCACGACATCGGCGTGCCCCAGCCGGATAGCGTGGGCGGCATCCAGAAGAGAATGTGAGCCGGAAGCACAGGCCGATGCAGCCGTTGTGACGTGCTCAGCCCCCAGGAGCAGGCCGAGGGCTGGGGCCGCCTGGTCCAGGAACCACTCTTCAAGCCTTCCGCTCGACTGCGGCTCCAGCGCAGCAGCACGACGGAACTCAGGAAGCGGTCGGTCATCTGTGGAGTCCGAATTGCCCCAGACACTCAGCGTCGTGGCCCCCAAGGCCTCCATGGCTGTGGACCCCACACCCACGGACAGCTGCACCGCCCGACGGTCTCTCTGAGCGTAGTCATCGGCCGCAGGGACTGTCAGAGCCGAGTCCCGCAGGGCACGCTCAGCCGCTCCGTAGGCGAAACGCATCGCCCTGGACCCTAGATCGTAGGGACCGATGGAATCGGGCACCTCCACGGGATACCGCACCTCGGCGGCCACCTGACAGGGCAAGACCTCCGGATCGAACAGGGAAATACGCCGCACCGCTGAGACGCCCTCCCGCAGTTGATCGAACAAGGAATCCACGTCATCGGCATGGGGCGTAATCGTGCCCATTCCCGTGACGACAACTCTGCGGCTCATACCAGCCCCTTCTTGGCAGCGAGACCCTGGCCAACACAGGCTGGGCCGCCGCTCTCGTGCACACCGTTTTGCGGAAGCGCGCGAATCCTACCCGCGCGCCCCTGCGGGGCCAAGGTCTCGAGCGCACGAGTGTTCGCGATGATTGCAGCACGAGAGCCTCGCGCCGCACATGGACGCGCCAGGCGTCCTTCACTACAATCCGCCGACCTCAGGGCAAGGGGGCCCCAATCCCCGAAAGGAGCGGTCGCATGCAGCTCAACGGCAAGGTCGCGCTGGTCACAGGCGGAACTCGAGGCATTGGCCTCGAGGTCAGCACACGACTCGCGGACCGTGGAGCCAGTCTCATCCTCGTCTACAAGAAAGATGTCGAGAACGCCGAGGCGGCGAAGGCGACACTTGAGGAGCGAGGAGTCGACGTGCAGCTCGTGCAGGCTGACCTACGCAAGCCCGACGGTGTCGAGGCTGTGTTCGAACAGGTTGCTTCGGGTCTGAATCAAATCGACATACTGGTCTTGAACGCAGCCTTTGGAACGATGGGCGAAGTAGACCGCATGGGCCGCTACTCGTGGAGAGCGTCCTACGACACCAACGTGCTCTCTCCCATGCTCACCGCCAAGGGTGCGCTCCCCTGGCTGAAGAAGAAGGGCGGCGTAATCACGGCCATTTCGACCTTGGGGGCCCACACCGCCTATCCCACCTACGTCGCCATCGGTAGCAGCAAGGCCGCCATGGAGACCCTCGTTCGCTACATGGCATTCGAGTGGGGAGAGTACGGGATTCGAGCCAACTCTGTGGCCGCGGGCCCCGTCGAGACCCGAGCGATCGACTGGTTCCGCTATCCCGACGCAGTCCGCATCTTCACCGCCAAGAAGGGCCTGGCAGGACGCATGGGCCTTCCGGCCGACATCGCCGAGGTCGCGGTCTGGCTGTGCACAGACGAGAGCCGATGGGTGTGGGGACAGAGCATCATCGCCGAAGGTGGCATCTTGTGCGGCGTCGACTTCGCCGAGTGGAAAGGAGAGACCAACGAACTGGACTCTCAGGCTCCTCCTACCCCGTTGCCCTCTGACGATGCAGGGTCCACAGCCACAGAAGGAGGTGCAGCATGACCACTTCATGTAGACGATTCGAAGGACAGGTAGCCCTAATTACTGGCGGTAGCCGCGGCATCGGAGCGGGCGTTGCGAAGCGCCTCGCTGCTGAGGGCGCCGCCGTCGCCGTCGCCTACAACACGGGCGAGGCAGAGGCTCAAGCCATTGTGCAGAGCATCCTCGATGCCGGGGGCCAAGCGGTGGCGCTCCAGGCCGACCTGCTCGACCCAAAGGGAGCAAGGAAGCTAATCGCCGCCCTTCGAGAGCACCATGACAGGCTGGATGTCCTGGTTCCAGCGGCAGGACACGCGGAGATCAAGAAGCTCGAAGACATGGACATCGACACCTGGCAAAACTCATTTGCCATTCACCTCGATGCGGTACTCGAGACCTGCCAAGCCGCCTACCCGATGCTGCAGGAGAGTCGTGGGCGCATCGTCCTCTTGTCGACTGTGGGCTCGGCCGCGGCCTTTCCAGGATTTGCTGCCGTGGGTGCGGCCAAGGCAGGACTTGAGTCCCTCATGCAGTACATGGCCTCCGAGTGGATCCGGAAGGGCGTCCGAGTGAATGCTGTGTCGTGTGGCACCGTGGACACCGGCATTCTGGAGCGTTGGGAGATCGGGCCTAGAGTCCGTGCCTTTGTCGGCGAGAAGACCGTGGGTCTTGGCATCGGCAAGCCCGAGGACGTCGCTCCCATCGTCGCCTTCTTGGCCGCAGAAGAGAGCCGCTACATCGTGGGACACAGCGTCATCGCTGACGGCGGAATGACACTGGGCATCGACTTCGAAGAGTGGGTGCACGAGGCCTACGGCAAGGACGCAAAGCTCTAGCTAGAGCCCACCAGTCATCGTCAAGGCCACACAGAGCGTCAACTCTGTCGGCCTGTGTGTATGTGGATCAGTCCAGAGTGCGCAACACAAGTGCAGCGCTGACACCCTCTCGGGTGGTCAGTGTCACCAGCGCCGTTCGAACCGCCGTCTCCACAGGCGCAGCACTTGTGGGCCCCTTGTAGTCAGGCAGCGGATTCTCCCGATTGAGGGCGCCGGGAACAACACCGGTCTCCATGGCCTGTAGTGCCACCGCAGCACCCATGGGTCCGACAGCAGCCTCCACGCTACCCACGTGGGCTGCGAGCGCGACCACTGGAACCTCAGCCGCCCTGGGACCCAAGACCTCGGCGAGCGCAGAAGCCTCCAGAGCATCGAGGTCAGACCGACTCTCACCATGGGCCGCGACCATGTCGATGTCAGCGGCTTCCACGCCGGCCATTGCCAGAGCTCGACGGACCGACTGTACCGTGCCCATGGGAGACGGAGAGACCCCGTCGCGATCAGATGGGGGCAGGAACCATTCCCCGTAGCCCGCCAGCTCAGCGCGAACACGTGCGCCTCGCGCTCGAGCGGTCGACTCGCGCTCCAGGACGAGCATTGCTCCCCCCTCGCCGGGCACGATCCCAGAGGCTGCCGTGTCGAATGGTCGACCCGCTGCCTCTGGCGTCGCATCAGAGGACGAAGCCAAGCCCCGAGTTGCCCGCACCATCATCATCTGGTCGTGCACTGAAGAGCCCACCCCACCCGCGTACATGGTGTCCGCGAGTCCGTCCTGAATGGTGGACAGGGCACGGCCGATCGCCTGCGCGCCACCCGAAGGGGTGCCGAGGTAGGTATTACAGGGGCCCTGACACCGGCCCTGAATGCCTCCGTGGGCAGCCGGCATGTTGTTCATGAGCTTCAGGAACTCAAAGCCGCTGAACTTTCGGATGGCCTCGGGAACCTGTGAGTCATTGATGAACGAGTTGCCTGTCGCATCCTCATCGATGACGTGGTGGGCGAACCGCACGTACTTGTCGAAGCGATCCGAGTTCGTATAGGAGGCAACGTAGAGACCGCGGCGCAAGGCGCCATCCCCATCATCGAAGGGGCAGTCGCCATCCTGCATGGCATCCCCCAGCGCCAGCGTCGACAAGAAGGTGTACCGGGTCATCGTCCCCGGACGCATGTCACGACTGTTGGGAAGACCTCGGATGTCACGAGCGGACAACGAGACCACCGCGCCGTACCCCGGTGCCAGGGCTCCCCGGGGTGAGCCGAGCGCCTCGACCCGAGTTTCACCGGCAACCATCCCGTCAAACAAGGGGCCAACACCTAGACCAAACGGACTGGCTACGCCCACTCCCGTGATGACTACTCGCTCTGTCTTGTTCGCTGTGGATGCGCTCATCACTCAACCCGTGTAGCGACGGTAAACGACAGACACATTCATGCCGCCGAAACCAAAAGAGTTCTTGAGGACGGTGTCCACCTGCGCCTCGCGTCCATCGTTAGGGACATAATCGAGGTCACAGTCCGGATCCGGTGTCTCGTAATTGATCGTGGGAGGAATCACACCGCCGAGAATTGTCTTCACTGCGAGACAGCCCTCCAGCGAACCAGCCGCATGAATCAGATGTCCAAACATGGACTTGTTGGATGAGACGGGAACCTTGTACGCCCGTTCACCCAGCGCCTTCTTGATGGCCAGAGTCTCCGCCGCATCGTTGTACGGCGTCGATGTTCCATGGGCGTTGACGTGATCAATCGCTTCCGGTCCGACTCCAGCGCACTCCATCGCTCGGGTCATGCACAAGGCCATCCCCACCCCCTCAGGATGTGGATCGGTCAAGCGGTACGAGTCACAGGAATAGCCCCACCCAGCCACCTCGGCCAGGATTGTCGCGCCCCGAGCCTTCGCGTGGTCCTCCGACTCAAGCACCAACATGGCAGCGCCCTCGCCCATGACGAAGCCGTCCCGGCCACTGTCGAAGGGTCGAGAGGCGTGTGCTGGATCATCGTTGCGCGTGGACAAGGCTTGCAGCATGGCAAAGCCCGGCACCAGCACTCGCGTCACCGGAGTGCAGACACCGCCTGCGAGCACGACATCGGACTCCCCCCGGGCGATCATTGCAGCAGCGTCAGCGACCGCGTGCGAGCCAGAAGCACAGGCCGAGGCCGTGTTGTAGACATGGGCGGCCCCCAACTGGACAGCACAGAGCGGAGCTGCCGTGTCTAGATGGAACTCGTCCAGCCCCTGGGCTTCTGCCTGTTCCGGCGCCTGGCCATAGAAGGCTTCGAGATCGGACTTGTACGGATCGGAGTCCAGGCCGTGGACGCGCAGGGCTATGGGCCCAAGGAAGTCGATGTTCGCTGGCCCGACGCCCGTCGACAACACAATGCTCCGACGATCCATGGCATCGCCAGTCGCCGCTTCAAGGCCCGCATAGCGCAAGGCACGATCCGCCGCGCCGGCAGTGAACTTGAGCGCATGGTTGTGCACCGAATACGGCCCCACCTGAGACGGCGCTTCGACCGAGTAGCGCACCTCGGAGCCGATCTGGCAGGCGTAACCTGTTGGATCGAATCGAGTAATGCGACCACACTCGTTCTCACCGCGAATGACCCGCTCATACACGTTGTCGATGTCATCCCCATGGGGAACAACAGCGCCGAGACCTGTGACTACAACCTTTGTCATCTACCTTCCACTCACCTCTCGCAACACGGCGAAAAAGTTCTCACGACCCTCACCGAAGGCATGCACCACCGCATGAGGACGACCATTCCATCCCGCTCCAGAGGCACCGAGCCGGTAGAGGGCTGCACACAATGCCACACCACCCCAAGCCCCGTGGAATTCTCCGAGACGAACCTTGTCAGCGACGAGTTCTACACGCTCTGGCAGAGCATTGCCCAACTCAGACAAAAGCTCGTCCTCGGAAGGGCTCGCCACCGAGACCAAGCCGACATCGCCGAGCGACACACCAAGACCCTTGAGGGCACTAGGCAACGCGTCGCCCAGCTGTCCCGTCGTGCGCGCTACACCCACCAACTCAGCCCGCACCTCTGCTAAATCGCCACCTCGTCGCAAGAATGCGTCTTCACGCTCCACAATCGCCACGCCAGACCCCTCAGAGAGGGTCTCGCCCTGACGGCTCGCGTCGCGTCGCCGAAGCCTCAGGTGCAAGTCGACGAAGCGCTCGACACCACCCACGACTAAGGCCTCCGCACGATTGGCGCGAAGCAATCCTTCCGCAGACCACAGCGCCTCCAAGGCGGCTCCATCCCCCGAGACAAAGGTGGCATTGGGACCCTGAAGCTTCCACGCCACTGCAATCCATCCAGCGGGCGCGTTGTCCACCGTACCCTTGAAAACGAGAGGCGAAGCGCCACGCACGACGCCATCCTCCACCTCGTACCGATCAAAGCGCTGATTCTCTTCGATGCAGCCGAAGGCGGTCCCCAGTAAGACACCGATGCGGTCCCGGCCTCCTTCTTGAGCCAGGATGCCGGACTCTTCCAGCGCCATTCGTGCCGCCGAGAATCCATATCTTGAGTACGTGTCCAGTTGCCCCCAGCGAGGGTAGAACGAGGCGGCGTCCGTATCCCTGAGCCGCCCTACCCGACCAATCGGCACGGACTGCCCTTCGCTCGTCTCTTCGGACGGAAACGTGGCTGCGCCGCCATTGAGAGCTCGCCCGACAGCCTCCACACCTAGACCGTTCCAGGTGACTGCTCCGATACCGGTCACTAGCAAGCGTTCACCCGTCACGCCGAGGCTCCTTCAGGCAGCGTGCGAAGAACGAGGGCGGAGTTGTTCCCGCCGAAAGCGGAGTTGGTGCTCAGCGCAACCTCGAGCCGAGCATCAGTCTGCCTGCCCTGCCCCCTCACAAAATCCCAGTCTTCGATTGGGGTCTCGTGCGCCACGGTAGGCGGCAGGACACCATCTCGAAGAGCCAGGACCGAGATGAGAGCATCCAAGGCTCCTGCAGCACCCAGGGTGTGTCCAAAGACAGACTTCAGACCCGAGATAGGAGGCATCCGACCGTCCTCGGCCAGCTCCGCGAAGATTCGGCCAAAGGCTTTGCACTCCATACCGTCATTGAAGACCGTTCCGGTGCCGTGCGCGCAGATGTAGTCGATATCAGCAGGCCCCATAGACGCATCCTGCAAGGCCTGACGAACAGCCCTCTCGAGCCCACGTCCCTCGGGATCCGGTGCGGTCATGTGGAAGGCGTCGGCCGAGATCCCTCCGCCGACCACTTCCGCATAGATGTTCGCCCCTCGTTCCCGAGCATGGTCTAGCGTCTCGATCGCTAGCAGCACGGCCCCCTCACCAAGCACCGTGCCATCTCGGGCGTCGTCAAAAGGCCGAAGAGCATCCGCCGCAAGCGCACCGATACAGTGAAAGCCGGTAAAGACGAACTGAGAGAAGCTCTCGAAGCCACCGGCAACCACCCGCGTCGCTGCTCCGCGGCGCAGCAGATCGACCCCATGGATAATCGAGACAGAAGACGACACACAGACCATGCCGACCGTGGCCCTCGGCCCCTCGGCACCAAGTCGGCGAGCCAGATACTCCGTCCCATATCCTGGTCGATAGCGCTCGAAGATTCCTTCCAGTTCGTCACTTGAGTCGGGATACGGAGGCCGAAGGAAGTCCCGATGAATCCCACGGGCATCCTCAATCGCTCCCTGACTTGTGCCCAAGACGACGCCTAGCCGCGGATCCGGAGAACTCGCATCCCAGCCAGCGTCTTCCAGCAACTCATCGGCAGCCAGAGCCAGCAGTTGCAGGCTTCGATCGGTTCCCTCGATACGCTCCAGATGAACAGCTTCACCTGCCAGGGCGCCGCCATAAGGCTCCGCGTCGAACAGTCGGACCGGCCTCAGGCCTGTGCGGCCCTCCTGAACAAGAGACCAGGCTGTAGAGGCTCCTGTGCCAGCAGCCGACACCATGCCGAGCCCAGTAACGACGACTCGCACATCAGTGGCCGGAACCTGGCCAGCGCCGACGGTCACGGCGTCCCGCTCCGACTCAACCGCCGACACGCAGCGCAAGTGCCGCGTGGACGCCGTCAAGGGAGAATGAAGAGCCCAAGACGACCGAGCCCGGTCCGCTCTTGCCGGCTTGCCCCATGGCCCGAGCCAACGCAGAGCAGTTCTCATCCGCGAGAACCTCGGTGCGTTTCGGGGATGCTTCACCGGCGGCCGCCAACAGTGCTGCCACGAGGTTCAGTGGACCAGCAGCAGGTCCGCAGTAGCCAATCTGCGGGACCAACGTGACCAATCCCGACTGTCCAAGGGAATCTCCGAAGGCACGCTGATAAGCCTGGGCCTCCAGGGCATCCAGCTCGGGATGACCGAGGCCCAAGGGCGCGATCCAGTCTGGCGCTGCGTCAGGAAGCGCAGCCCTCAGTGTGTCCACTCGGACCGACAAGTCATCGTCTCCGCCCGGAGTGACGAAGCGCTGTCCGAATCCAACCACCTCAGCCAGAATCGTGGCCCCGCGCGCCAACGCAGCCTCCCGCTCTTCGAAGTAGAACAAGGCTGCCCCTTCACCGGGCAGCGTCCCGGTGCGGTCCGCAGCGTAAGGGCGAACTCGCTGAGCCACAGGGCCTGCATCAGCCCAGAGGCCGCGAGACTCCTGCCACGCGAGGTGTACCTCCTGAAATGGGAAGAAAGCGCCCCCGGCGATCATGGCCGTCGCCAAACCGGACTGAATCGCACCGACGGCCATTCCCATGGCCTGCATGCCCGAGCTGTCACTACCCAGATAGGTGCAAGCAGGGCCCTGGTATCCCGCCTGAATACTCAGATGCGCCGACGGCATGTTTGGCAAGGCTCGGAGAAAATCAAAGGCGGAAGCCATCTTCATGGCCTCGTCCAGGCGAGCATCATCTAGGACGTAGCCCGTGTCCTCACCATCGGGACGATGGGCGAGAATTCGAACAGCCTTGACCTGCTTGGCAAAGTCGGGCGGAACGATAAAGGAACCGAGATAGGCCCCCTTGTCGGCATATTCGGTGCCGTTGGGGGGGCAGCCCGCATCCACCAAGAGATCGCCGGCGGCGATGCAGCCGAGGGTGGTCTGCCGGGTCATCGTCGACAACCGCAGCACGCGAGTGTCGAAGTAGTTCCGGAACTCCTTGCGGGGAAGATCAAGAACAGCCCCCGCACCGGGAGGAACCCGGGCGAGGCGTTCTTCAAGATCCAGAAGACAAGTGCTGCCCTGCTCAAGTCCAGTCCGGACCGCGTCCCGGCCCACGCCCAGCGCGGAGGCGAACCCCACCCCAGTGACAACGACTCGTGGGCTAGCAGCAGTCATTGTCTAGAGAAGCAGACCGGAGTGGACTCCAGCGGCCTCAGGCCTGGGCTTCTACGAAGTCGACAAGGGCGCCAACCGTAAACAGCTGGAGCACAGAGTCCCGAAGCTTCTCGGCGTCGAAGGGATCCGCGCCATCAATCGCATCTCGGTCGAACTTCATGTGGAAGTCTGACTCAAGCGCGTTGAGTGCCTTGGTGACGTCGTCCGTCGTGCTGTTCTCGGTCACGGAGTTCATGATCCCGCCGAGGTCATCGGTCGGAAACGGAAAGCCGAAGCTCTCTTCCATGCGGAAAGAGATCTCGAGAAAGTCGATGGACTCAAGGCCGAGATCCTCGAAGAGGGTCGCCTTCTCTATGACCTCGTCGTCCTCAACACCTCGGGTCTCGACGATGATGGTCCTGAGCTCATCTAGAATCTGCGCTCGTTCTGCCATTGTATTCAGCTCCTATGTCTGACGATGCCCGCTAGACCTCTTGCGGGCGTTTGGGTTGTCTGATTTATGCCGCTCCCGACCAACGTCGGAAGACGAGGCTCGCATTTTGTCCACCAAATCCGAATGCATTGACCAGGACACCGTCCACTGACGTGGAGCGCGGTCCATCCGGAACCACGTCCAGATCACAAGCGGGGTCCAGGGTCTCGTAGTTGGCGGTGGGATGAACCGTCTGTTCCTGGATGGTACGTACCGCTACCGCCGCGCCCACCGCACCTGCACCGTGGATCAGATGACCAATCATCGACTTCGTCGCCGAGAGACAGAGCTTGTCCGCGTGTTGACCAAACACTGCACGGATAGCCGCGGTCTCAGCCGAGTCATTGGCCGCTGTCGACGTGCCATGGGCGTTCACGTTGTCGATCTCCTCAGGCGCCATCGCAGCATCCGAGAGCGCTCGCTCCATCGCGAGCGCCATTCCGGTTCCCTCGGGGTGAGGGGCCGTCAGCCGGTAGGCGTCGGCGGAATACCCGAACCCAGCGAACTCCGCAAGGGGGCGAGCCCCCCGAGCCAGCGCCAAATCTTCACGTTCCAGCACCAGGGCTGCGGCTCCTTCGCCCATTACGAAGCCATCTCGGTCGCCATCAAAAGGCCTGGAAGCTTTCTCTGGTGCGTCGTTTCGAGTCGACAAGGCGGTGAGGTTGCAGAAGCCCCCCATCATCTCTCGAGTAATCAACGTGTCCACGCCGACACAAACAACCATGTCCACTTCGCCCCGACGGATCATGCTGATTGCGTCCCCCAGCGCCGTGCTTCCTCCAGCACAAGCGGTCGAGACCAGGAGTGCCTGTTGGGCGCCTGCTTCGTGAGCCACCGCCTGCATCAACTGCACCTGCGAATAGCGAGCCATTTCACGCAGAGTCTCCGCGCCCTGCATGGCTGAGACTAGGGAATCCGCATCCACCGACTCAAACGAGTACTCCCCGGATGGGAGGATGGTGTCCACGCCACGAGCCATCATGACAAGCATCTGGTCATCGAAGCCGCCTGCAGCCACCACAGCTCGTCGGCTCGGGGGTATATCCAGCGTAGCGTCGAGCCCAGCCTGAGCCATGGCCTCCAAGGCAGCCGATACACCGAAGGTCATGGGTCGACCCACCACCGGGTAGGGACCAAGCTGGGCTGGAACATCGGGATCGCCAGACACCTGGCCGGCGATCTGACTGGCCATACCAGCAGCGTCCCACAACGTCAGTGGGCCGATACAACTCTCACCGCGCAGCAGTGTCTGCCAGCAGGCATCCATGCCGATACCAGCGGCTGTCACCATTCCGGTGCCTGTGATGAGGATCCGGTCCGTCATCAGAACGCTCAGTCTTTTTAAAAACTCTTTGATATCAAAGGGTTAGGGATGTCAGCCTCGTGAAGAACTTCCCACGAACTGCCTAGTATCACGGGGACGCCTTCCCTGTAAAGGCAAAGGTCTGACGGTCAAACCATTGGACCGATAAATCCGACCAGCTGCCAATCACACAACAAGACCTAAAGCACGGGTCACACGACTCAGGCTGTTGCTTCGCCGTTGGCCTCCGCAGCTCCCTCTCCACCCGCCGGCGTAGGCGCCTTACGGCCCCAGTCGGTCTCCACGCAGTACGCAAATAGGGTGTCGAAGTAGTCGGAGATCGCCATACACGGTTCCGTGTCGGTGCCCTCCAAGTCAGAGAGCACATTGCTGCAATCAAAAAGAGGCGAACGAACAAAGTACGGCATGTAGACCTTGCCCTGACTGATCAACATCCTCAGTGCAGGCGTCGCCTCCGCGTCCATCTTGGGCCGAATGTTCTTCTCGAAATCCTCCGGCGTAACGAACGTGGGGTAAGGCTGGTTGAACCACTTGGAAGCGTGGGTAGCAAGGTCTCGAATGTGACAGATCTTGTCGGGCCCGGCGGCCAGGTGATAGTTCCTGCCGATCGTGCTGTCCCCTTTGAGGCTCAGATTCACGATGCAGTCAGCCACATAGTTCACTGGGACCACGTCGACCGGTGTGGACTCGTAGCCAATCATCAGATTCCACCAACCCCGAGCAAACACTCGCAAGGGCCAGTACAAGACATTGAAGTTCGGCGTCTCGCCGGTCCGGGAGTCGCCCACAACCGTGCTGGGGCGATAGATAGACACTGGGTTGCCCTGCTCGCGGAAAGAGCGAACCAAAGCCTCCGACTCGAACTTGCTCTGCTCGTAGAAGTTCGCCCAGCCCAAGCCCCGACAGCTCAGCTCGTCCTCCTTGCACACGTCGCTCCGGTTGCCCGAGACGTAGGCAGTCGAGATGTAGTCCAAGCGGCGCAGGTTCATCTGCTCGCAGAGTTCGAGGACACGTCGGGTGCCGTCTAAGTTGTATTCGCGGCTAAACTCGAGCGTCGCGCCAAAGTCGACCGATGCGGCGCAATGCAACATAGAGTCGCACTCCGACAGGATCATCTGGCGGTCCGACTCACTGAGGGCCAGCCCTTCCTTGAGTAGGTCGCCCCGAACGAAGGTGAATCGATCGCGGACCGACTCTGCGCGGTCACCGAAGTGGAACTTCAACAGCTTGTCGATCCGCTTATCGAGTCGATCCTCGTCCACGGCACGGATCATGGCGACAATGTGCAAATCCGGCGCGCGGTCCAGGTATCGCTTGATCGCTTCACCGCCGACAAATCCGGTCGCGCCGGTCATGAACATGGCCTTCATATCGTGGTCTCCGGGGGTCGTGTGGTGCCGCTAGGCTCACTTGCCCTTATTGAGTTCGGCCTTTTGCTCGGGGGTCAGCCAGTCATGGAAGTTCTCACCCATGGAGATGCCGCCATCGGCACAGATGATCTGGCCTGTGATCCAGTCCGCATCCGCCGAGCACAGGAACGAGACGACGCCCGCCAAGTCGTTGGGCTGGCCAATACGGCTCCAGGGTGACTTGGTGGTCGCATAACGATGGACCGCATCTGGCCACTTGAACCAGTCCAACGCCCGGGTCTCCACAGGACCCGCGGACACTCCATTGCAGTGGATGCCAATGGGCGCGAGTTCGTAAGCCAGATAACGCACCAACGCCTCCATCGCCGCCTTGCTAACGCCGATACACGCATACTCGGAGAACGTCATGTTGGCGCCAATGGAAGACAGGCCGACGATGTGCCCCTTCCGCTCGGCTAGCAACGGACTCAGCTGTTGAGAGAGCAGGAGGAGCGCCGTGACGTTGATGTCCATCGCCGCACGCCAGGAGAAGAGCCCCATCCTCAAGATGCTGCCCATGGTTCCAAACGCGGCGTTGTGAACGAGGATGTCCAGCTGGCCGACCTCGTCCTTCACGGACTTGGACAGGCCACGAATGGCCTTGTCATCCTTCATATCGGCCTGGAAGACCCAGACCCGGCGGCCCAGCTCTCGAAGCTCATTAGCGGTCTCTTCGGCAGTGGCCGAGTCGCTCTTGTAGTTCAAGATGATGTCCGCACCGTCCTCGGCCAGGCGACGCGAGATCGCCTTTCCGATACCGCGGGAGCCCCCGGTCACGAGGGCAATTTTTCCGTCATGCTTCATGGTATTGGGCCCCTGTTTGGCGTCAGGCGGCGGATAGTAGTGGCGACGTCATGGGCGGTCAAGGACAGGGTCGCAGCCTGCGCGGCACGGCAGAATTGACCAGGGCGCATCGCGCTGAGAGGCTGGGAAGACCGTGCAGCGTTCCCATACCCGTCTCGTCGTCATTTCCGCGGTCGCGCTCCTGACCAGCGTTGTGCTGCTGCCCTCACTGCACGCAGCACAGCCAGCCGACGCGCCAGACCAGGATGTACAGCGAGAGCACACCCTTGAGCTGCTGCGTCAGTTGCAGAGCGGCCAACAGCTGCCGGCCGCGCGGGCCATTGCAGTCGATGCCCTGAGCGACGAGGACATCCCCATTCGTCCCCAGGACTTGCTTCCTCTCTTCTCCCCCGGAGTCCACACCGCCGCAGCCATCGACGGAGCTCGCATCGCCGCGCAACGGCGAGACCCTGCACTCGCTCCGCTGATGTTCCAGGCCTTTCTCAACTCCAAGTTCAACCGAATCCCCCACGACCCCGATGTCTTCGAAGAGTTACTGCGGGGCCTGCAGAAGCTGGATCAGAGCGCCCGAAGGAACGAGCTGGAGGGGCTCGAGTTGCCAGATCTCGCCGCCATGGTCGCGAGCCGACTGGATCTCAACTGGCTCGGTCCACTGACGGGCGACACAGCTGGGGTCGCCGCCCTCTTCGACGACCAGGTGCTCGAAGCGGTGACCATTCAGAGTGAGGCGTGGCTCCAGCAACTGCTCCAATCGGACGGGCAGGGTTGGGTGCAGCTTCAGACAGACAGCGGCGATCGCGCATTTCGTTTCCTCTCTCAGCTCGAGTTGATGTTCCTGACGGTGGTCATCGCCGAGGGAACGCCGGAGCACAGCCAGGCCGCCTTGGAGGCTGCCCGCCAGCGCACCGCAGTCCGTGAAGATGTCCTCGATGCCATCGCTCTCCTGGCTTCGGGGAACTATCCCGTAGACATCGGCAAGTCAGAGACCCTTCAGAGTGCGCTGGGCGAGCTTTGGCCCCGCCCGCCGGGTGACCCGTCCCGCGAAGGGACCTCGCGACGCCTGTATCCAGTGGGCCCCCTGGAAGTCGAACCTTTCTCAGCCAGCCCGTTGGTGACGGGAGCCGCAACCACGGCTCCCAACCTGTCCACGCTGATCGCCGCTGGGGCACTCGCCCTCGTCATCGTCTGGCTTGCTGCCCTACGGCTCCGACCCTCCTGGCGCTCCTTCTTGTTCCCGCTGGGAGCCGTGGGACTCGTCGCCCTGGGCCTGGTGGGTATCGAGGCGCTCTTGGCTCTGAGTGGGATGCAGCCCCTGGGCATGACCCGCTCCACCTTCAATCCAGCGAGCGCCCCAGTGTCCCTTTATGCTCGCTCTGAACGGGATGGGAGGCCGGTGCTCGAGACCGCCGCAGGCTCTCTTCGTCACACGGTGTTCGAGCAGGAGAAACCCCCTGAGACGTTGCGAGTCTTTGCCCTCGGCGCATCCTCGGTCCATGGCAGCAATTACCTTGCCCGAGAGGCATGGCCACAGGTGCTCGGCAGACGACTCGAGGCCCAGTTGGGCGGCACCCACGTGGAGGTGATCAACGCTGGGGCAGGGGGAGCTGTAAGCGACCAAATCCAGCTGCACGTCCAGGAGTTCTTGGACTACCAGCCCGACCTGCTGGTGCTCTCGCTCGGCTACAACGACTTTGAGCACGTGCCCGCGCTCGCCCGCTACCGTGCCTTTTCCCCACACACTCTGGCGCTTCGCTTCGTGCTGGATCGCTCCCGACTCGTGCGTCTCCTCACAGCTCTTGTGCCGGCCATCGCGCCGGACACGGAAGGCGACGGCGCCTACCACGACAGCTCTCCACCGGACGAGGGCGACTGGCCACTCATCCAACGATTGACCCAGCTGAGCTTCGAGCAGAACTTGGAACGCGCCTGGTTTCATTCCCAACGGGCAGGAGTTCCCCTGTTGTTTCTGCTCCAGGGACAAAATGAAGACCTGTGTGGAGAGCGCTCTGCGGAAGGCGCCGCGGCCGAAGGCGCGCACTGCTTCCCCGAGGCCATGCGGGCGGCGGTCCTTCGGGTGGCTGGTCGCACGGGAATGCCCGTGGTAGACACCGCAGAAGCTCTCCGCAGGCACTCGCCTGTGGACGTGGTGGGCTCGGACTACTACTGGGACATCATCCATCCCTCCAGATTGGGACATCGGGTCATCGGAGAGGCCTCCGCACCGGCAGCGCTCGGGTTGCTCCAGGCCTCTGATCGTTGAGGAGCCCTCTCGGGACCGCCATCCTGTATCCTCGGCCAACCTGTACGGAGTCTCCCATGCGCCTGCACCTCGCTCCTGCCTGCCTGACCCTCGCCATCGCATTCCTGGCCGGCTGCGAGGGCATGGCATTCCACAACGCCGAGATGGCCAACACGCCGGAGTCCTACGAGGCGTTCCTCGCCGAGTTCCCCGACTCGAACCGCTATGAGGACATTCAACAGCGCGTGGAGAAGCTGCGATTCGAAGCGGCCATGAAGGATGGCAGCAGCGCCGCCATCCGCGACTACCTGCAGCTTCACCCCAACGGAGAGCACGTCAACGAAGCCCTGGCGGCAGAGGACGCGACCTCATTCGAGGAGGCCCAGGCAGAGGGCACCATCGAGGCCTACCAGGGCTACATGGACGCTCACCCCAAGGGGAAGCATCTCGAGCAAGCCAGAGGCCTCCAGGACCGACTGAAGTACCTGCCACGCCTGAGCATCGAAGAGACGACAACTCGACGCATCAACCTAGCGAACGATCCCAAGGGTCCGCTCAACGGCTGGGAGGTGCTCGCAAACATAGTGAACAAGGGTGGACGCACTCTCCGAATCGTCGAGCTCGACATCCAGGTCCTGGACTCGCGCGGTGAGGTCTACGGCGACACCCACACCTGGTGGGCTGTGAGTCGAGAGCTAGGCGGCTTCCCCACACCGGATGCCATGAAGCCACCGCTGCCGCCCGAGGGCACGCGCGTCTTCCGCTGGACTACTGGAGAGGTACCCGAGGGCTGGGCGGAACAACTGAAGCTGGCCGTAACCGACGTCGTCTTCGAGTACTGACCCACAGGCCGACCACCAACGAGGTGGGCAGCCACCCCAAGGCATCGGCTCTCGGCGCAATACCGCAGCCCGCACAATCGCCCACACCGGACACGAGCGCTGGACCATCAGTAGCTTCTCCGCCACTGGGATCGCCGTCGTCCTCGTTACCTGTGGCGTCATCATCGCCGGTCGTGTCGTCGTCATCCCCGGCACTCGGTTCTTCGGTCACCACCTCGAGACGTAGACGGACTTCATCCAAGTAACTGTCGTTGTCATCCCCGGCATTGCGTGTCCCCATCATGACGAAGTCCACCGCTTGGGCGCCCACCGGCACGTCCAGTGCCGATGAAACCTCGGTCCACTCCGTCGCCTGTAAGCCCAGCGTCTCGCTCTGGTCCAGGGTGCTGCCCACTGCGTCGACGAAGTCGAGTCGTATCTCGGGACGATCGTCTCCACCCCAGTCACGCAACATGCCCCCGAAGTGGGCACGAACCCGTCCCGCCTGGACATCAGCAAGCCACTCTTTGAGTTGGACTGTCTGTCGAGCCTCGCCGTAGTCGGACTCGCCCTCACAGAGGCCGCCGACCGCAAAGTAGCGGTCCCCATCGTAGGGTTCCCGACCATCACACTCACCGCTGGTGAGCGACTCCAGGACACCTTCGGTGACCGTCCAGTGCTCGATCCCCTGTTCTGCTCCGGGATTGAGCAACAGGTTGGCTGAGAGCGCCGAGTCACCGGTCGTAAATCCCGCAGGGACGGACCAGGGACTCCAGCGGAGGCCCCGGTCCCGATACCGAACCCTCCAACAGTAGGGGCTGTTCCCCTCCAAGCCTTCGACCACGGCATCGCTCAGGTCATCCGCCGCCTGGAG